>DATIFE010000178.1:0-22351 GCA_035455425.1 Anaeromyxobacteraceae bacterium
CGCCTCCGCAGCCCGCCGGGTGCCACTTCGAGCGCGCGGCTCTGCACCTCGTCCGCGACGAGCTGCCGGCGAGGAGCGCCGCCGTCCGGCGCGTCCGGTGGCTTGCGCGACCGCCGTCAGCGAGGAGCCCCCGCACCACGGGTTCGCGCGACTCGAGTACCGCGATCGCGGGCGAGGACAGCGCCCGAAGGCGAGACCCCTGCGCCCGAGCCCCCGGGTCGAATCGCCTGGGGCGCGCCACTAGGGGGGGCCGCCCTCCTCACCATCCGCCGCGCGTGCGGCGGCGCGGCCGCCAGATCTGGACCAGCAGCAGGCCGGCGGCGAAGCCGCCGATGTGCGCCATGAAGGCGACGCCGCCCCCTCCGCCGCCCAGGAAGGCGCCGAGGAGCTGGAACACGAACCAGGCGCCGATGAAGAAGCTGGCCGGCAGGTACACCAGCCGGATGAAGAAGAAGATGGGGATGAGCGTCAGGATGCGGGCGCGCGGGAACATCACCCAGTAGCCCGCCAGCACGCCGGCGATGGCGCCGCTCGCCCCCACCATGGGCGTCTGCAGGTCGCCGACGGCATAGCTGAGGCCGGTCTGCGCCGCCGCCGCCGCCACGCCGGAGACGAGGTAGAAGGCGAGGAAGCGGACGTGCCCGAGGGCGTCCTCGACGTTGTTCCCGAAGATCCAGAGGAAGAGCATGTTGCCGCCGATGTGGGCGAAGCTCCCGTGGAGGAACATGCTGGTGAAGACGGTGAGGGGAGGCGGCACCAGGTCGGGCGGCCCCACGTCGCGCAGGGTGACGGCCTCGAAGGGGATGAGCCCGCCCCGGAGCACCGAGACGTCGATCCCCGCGACCAGCCACTGCCAGAGGAAGGCGGCCACGTTGACGGCGATGAGACCCACCGTGAGCACGGGGGGCCGCACGGCGGAGAGATCGTCCTTGAGCGGTATCACGGGGCCCCATGTTATGAGGCCCGGCCGACACGGGCGCCGGAAAGGCTGGGGCGATATCGCCCAGGGTGAACTCTGACAGGTGTGTCGCGGTCCGTCGGGCGCCCTGTCACCCGCCCAGGCCTGCCGCCGGGGCCTCGCGGCCGGTGCGGGACGGAAAGCTGCCTGATCCCCCGTGCTTGGGGTGGCTGCATGGCCGATGGGTGAAGGGTGTGAAATGGGCGTGACGCGGCACGTCCATTGCTTTACATTCCGCGGACTTTTCCCTACCCAGCTGGCGCGGAGCGGATCCACTCGAATGGCGAACTGGAAACAGCGCACGATCGCGAAGCGGGTGAGCGTCACCGGCATCGGCCTGCACTCGGGCAAGCCGGCCACGCTGGCGCTGGCGCCGGCGGCCCCCGACAGCGGCATCACCTTCGTGCGCATGGACCTGGGGGTCGAGATCCCGGCCCGCGCCGACCTGGTGGTGGACACGCTGCTCTCGACCTCCCTGGGCGTGGGAGCGGCCCGGGTGGCCACCGTGGAGCACGTCCTCGCCGCCCTCTCGGGCCTGGGGATCGACAACTGCCGCGTCGAGGTGGAGGGCCCCGAGATCCCCATCCTCGACGGCTCGGCCGCGCCCTTCGTCTTCCTGGTGCGGGAGGCGGGCGTGGAGCGCCAGCGCGCCGGGAAGCGCTTCCTGGTCGTCGACCAGCCGGTCGAGGTCCGGGAGGGCGACAAGCTGGCCCGCCTCGATCCGGCGAGCGAGGTGTCGGTGCGCTTCACGGTGGACTTCGACCACCCGCTGGTGACCGACCAGACCTTCGAGTTCCGCTTCTCCGACGGCCGCTTCGCCCGCGAGGTGGCCCCGGCCCGGACCTTCTGCTTCCTGCGCGACATCGAGTACATGAAGTCGAAGGGGCTGGCGCAGGGCGGGAGCCTCGACAACGCCATCGTCATCGACGAGTTCTCCATCCTGAACCCGGAGGGGCTGCGCTTCCCCGACGAGTTCGCCCGCCACAAGGTCCTGGACGCCATCGGCGACCTGAGCCTCATCGGCATGCCCATCATCGGGGCCTTCACCGCCCGCAAGAGCGGCCACGCCATGAACCAGGAGCTGGTGCGCAAGGTGCTGGCCACGCCGGCGAGCCACCGCGTGGTGCGCGTCAGCGGCGAGGCCGAGCTCGAGCCGCTCCGGATCCGCCTCCCGGCGCTGGGCCCGGTCGAGGGGCACGCCTAGCGCGCGGGTCCGGCCGTGGCACCGGCCGCGGATCTCTTCCATCGCATCGACGAGCCGGCCTCGGCCGAGGTGCGCCGGCGCGCTTCCGCGCTCGGGCTCCTGGGCCGCCTGGCGCTCCGCAACGTGCACTTCGAGAGCCACGCCGCCGCCCTGGCGGCGCACGGGGGCGGCGAGACCCCGGCGCTGTGGGACGGGGCGGTCCTCCACCGGGGGCGCGAGGCGGTGCTGGCGGCCCTGGAGCGGATGGCCCGGGGCGGGTGACTACCACCTGCCGAAGCGGCGCTGCGCCTCGGCGGCGAGCGCGTCGCGGTGGGCCGGGTGGGCGATGCCGATGAGCGCCGCCGCCCGCTGCCGCAGGTTCTTCCCCCACAGGTCGGCGATGCCGTGCTCGGTGACCACGAAGTGCACGTGCGCCCGCGTGGTGACCACGCCCGCGCCCGGCGCCAGGGCGGGCACGATGCGCGACTTCCCGGCGGCGGTGGCCGAGGGCAGGGCGATGATGGGCTTCCCGCCCTCCGACAGCGAGGCCCCGCGGATGAAGTCCATCTGGCCGCCCACGCCGGAGAACTGCAGGTCGCCGATGGTGTCGGCGCAAACCTGGCCGGTGAGGTCCACCTCGATGGCGCTGTTCACCGCCGTGACCCGGGGGTTGCGGCGGATGACCGCGGCGTCGTTGACGTAGGCGATGTCCAGCATCGCCACCTGCGGGTTGTCGTCGAGGAAGTCGTAGAGCTTGCGGGTGCCGAGGGCGAAGCCGGCCACGATCTTCCCGGGGTGGACGCGCTTCGCCTCGCCGGTGATCACGCCCTTCTCCACCAGGTCGACGACCCCGTCCGAGAGCATCTCGGTGTGGATGCCGAGCCGGTGGTGGTCGGAGAGCGCCGCCAGGGTGGCGTCGGCGAGCGCGCCGATCCCGATCTGCAGGGTGGCGCCGTCCTCGACCAGCTCGGCGCAGTGGCGGCCGACGGCGCGCTCCTCCGCGCTCATCTCGTGGGCCGGAAGCTCGGGGATGGGCTCGGCGAACTCCACCAGGGAGTCGATGGCGTCCACGTGGATGAGCCCGTCGCCGTGGGTGCGGGGCATGTGCCGGTTCACCTGGGCGACGACGGTGCGCGCCGTCTGCACCGCGGCCCGGCTCACGTCCACCGACACCCCCAGCGAGCAGAAGCCGTGGCGGTCGGGGGGCGACACCTGCACCAGCGCCACGTCGAGGGGCAGCACCCCGCTGCGGAAGAGCTGCGGCACCTCGCTGAGGAAGACCGGCAGGTAGTCGGCCCGCCCCTCCTGCACCGCCTGGCGCACGTTGGCGCCGACGAAGAGGGAGTTGACCCGGAAGCTGGAGGCCAGCTCCGGGGCGGCGTATGGGGCCTCGCCCTCGGTGTGGAGCGACACGATCTCGACCACCCGCAGCTCGCCAGCCCGCGCCGTCATCGCCTGGATCAGCCGGCGCGGTGCGGCGGCGACGCTGTGGAGGAAGACGCGGTTGCCCGACTGGATGACCGAGACGGCCTCCTCGGCGCTGACGGTGCGGCTCATGAAGCCTCCGGTCTGCGAGCGGCGGAGCATACCGCGCCCGGCGGGCGCCGGAAGCCGGAAAGGCGGCGGCCCCGCGCGCCCTAGAAGGAGCCGGACAGCGCCAGGGTGGCGGCGCCGGCGCCCGGGGCGATGGAGGCGGTGAGCCCGCGGTAGCGCGCGTAGCGGCCCGGGTCGTCGCCGGCCACCCACAGCCAGACTGCGGCGCCGGCGCCGACGGCCATGAGCCCCGCGCCGACGTAGGAGAGGTTCTGCGCGGTGCTGACCTGGTTCTGGAGCTTCTGCGCCTGCTGGCGGTAGTCCGTTCCCGCCGGCGGGGTCGCGCCGTCGAGCAGCTTCTGCTTGTAGTAGAGGAAGGTCCCCGAGGTGGTCGGGTCGCCGTAGAGCTGGTTGGCGCGGAGCTGGAAGCCTACCGCGGCGACCGCCCCGGCCGCCGCCACCCCGGTGGCCACCCAGGCGCCCAGGCGCATCTTCCCGTTCCTCGACTCGTAGTCCCGGATGAAGTCGGGGCTCGGCACCAGGGTCACCTGCTCCTCGGCGATCCGGCCCGGCCGGATGGTGACGTCGGCCTGCCAGGACACGAACCCCTTCTTCTCCACCGAGATGGTGCGCGGGCCCGACGGCAGCTCCAGCGGCCCGGGGAGCGGCGTGGTCCCTCGCGCCTGGTCGTCCACCTTCACCACCGCGCCGAGCTCGGAGGCGACCAGCACCAGGCGCCCGGTGCGGGAGGCGAGCACCTTGGCGGTGAGCCGGCCCACGGTCCGGGGGATGAGCTGCATCAGCTCGGACTCGGTGCGCGCCGACTCCACGGCCGAGCCTTCCCGCGCCCCCCTCCTGACGCTCGAGAGGGTGAGGTCGATGCCCCAGGTCACGGGCGACTTCCCCCCGCCGATGGCGCTCACCTGCCCGGAGACCAGGTAGTCGGCCCCGAGCGCTCCGCCGATCTCGGCGACGCAGCCCGAGTCGGAGCAGCCGCCCAGGATCTGCTTCTGTCGCTCCAGGGCCAGCATGGCGCGGATGTTGTCGCTGCTGATGACCTTGAAGACGCCGAGCCGGTCGAGCTCGTTGGCCACCATGCCGCCCGCCGCCGCCGCGAGCTGGGGGCTGGTCCCGTTGGCCACCAGGTCGAGCACCGCCACCTTGGGCCGCGCGTCCGGCGGCGCGGCGGCGGCGCTCCCCGTGGCGATGAGCAGCGCGGCGCAGAGAGCGCGCCGGGCAGGCAGGCGATGGGGCACGGGACCTCCCCGGCTCGATGGCGGCCCGGCCTCACTTCCGCCGGGTGAGCTCGAACCGCATGGTACCGGCGGGCTTGCCGCCCTGCCAGCTGGTCCACTCGGTGTCGAGCCGGTCCGGGCCGACGAAGGAGATCCGCGCCGCGTGCATGTGCATGTCCCCGGGCTTCATGTTGGTCCCGCGCACGAAGTCGAAGGCGATGGCGTCGGGGCCCGAGGAGCGCCTGGCGCGCATCGTCGGCTGGTTGCCGGCGGCGCAGTAGTGCGTCAGGACGAGCTTGCCGCCGTCGAGGTGGTAGAGGGTGACCATCTCGTGGGCCGTGCCGGGGTCGATGGTCTCCATGGCGGCGTGGCCGCCGCCGGTCACCCTCCAGACCACGGTGGTCTCCTGCGCCGCGGCCCCGTGGCCGGCCTTCCCGGTCCAGGTGCCGGCGAGGGACTTGAGGCGATCGAGCTGCTGCGCTGCCGTCCGGGCCGGCTCCCCGCCGGCGGCGGGCGCTGCCAGGAGGGCCAGGACGGCGAGGGCGGCGGTCGGGATCATGGGGCGGCCCTCCCTACTGCCCGGACGGCAGGACCTTGATGCGCTGCCCCGCCGAGTCGGTGGTGGACTTCCCGGCGGGCTTGAGCTGCTCGGGCGTCGGCTGCCCCACGGCGAAGCTGGCCACCGTGCTGCGCACCATGCCGCCGAACCTCCCGGTCACCGCCACCGCGAGGTGGGAGCGGCCGGGGCCCTCGGCGAAGGCGACGTCGAAGGTGACGGCCTGGCCGCGGGCGAACCGGGCACCCGAGAGGGGGTTCGCGGCGCTGGTCACCTGGAGCCCGTCCACGCCGTGGACCTCGACCGCCGCCTCGGTGGCCGCGGAGTGGAACCGTACGGTGACGGTGGCCCGGCCGCGGGCGACGGTGGCGGTGACGCTGACCGGCGCCTGGGGCTTGCCGTGCACCGTCCGCGTGACCGCGTCCTTCTTCCCGCCGGCGGGGCCGTTGGCCAGGGCCGGGAGGGCCAGCAGCATGGCTGCGACTGCGACGGCGATGCGGTTCATGTGACCCCCTGGAGGTGCGCGAAGGTGCCGGGCCCTCACGGGCTGGTGAACATCAGGTCCACCTGGTAGTTGCCCGGGGTGGCCCCGAACCCGACCAGGTTGACGACGTAGATCTTCCCGGCCGTCGTGTTCACATGGACGGTCTCGGTGCCGCTGGTATTCGCGTCGGCCACCGCCACCTGCTGGCCGGCCTGGTAGGCGATCAGGGCCACGTCCTGCGCCGAGGTCGCGGTGACGGTCACCTGGCTCCCGTCGCCGCCGAAGGCGAAGTACTGGTTCTGCTCCCACTTGTTGTAATCGAAGCCGCCGCCCAGGAAGAAGGTGGTCTGGAAGCAGGCCGCGCCGCAGGAGGTGAGGGTCGTCACGTCGGTGTACATGGCGCTCAGGTTGGCGTCCCCGGTCCCGAACTCGTCGGAGATGGGCCCGATGTTGTAGTGGGCCAGCAGGGTGTCGACGGCGGCGGCGCTCACGCCCGGTTGCGCCTTGAGGCCGGCCACGAAGGAGCCGATGGTGGTCAGGGCCTGGGTGGCCTTCTCCGGGCCGGTGAGGACGTCGTAGACGACTCCCAGCCCGACGCCCACCGAGTCGAACGACGGCTCGTTCGCCCCGGCATCGAAGATGTCGTAGAGGAGCCGCATCACGCTGGTCTCCGAGAAGGGGCCCGGGGTGGGATCGTCGGTCGGGGTCGGCTCCGTCTCGGCGTCGAAGCCGAAGGCGGTGAGCGTGCCGCCCGGCCCGCCCCAGTTGGTGTCGGCGTAGACCGATTCCGGCAGGAGCATGGCCGCGAGGGCGTTCCCGTAGCCCTCGCCGAAGGAGAGGCGCGGGTCGAGGACGTCCCCAGGGCCGTGGGGGCCGCCGGGGCTGTCCGAGCGGGAGAGGTTCTTCTCGAAGTAGTGGCCCCACTCGTGGACGATGACGTGGCTGTCGAACTCGTCGGTGTCCACGCCGTCCTTGCCCAGGATGTAGATCTGGTTCTCCGACGGCGAGAAGTGGGACGTCCCGATCTGGCCCAGGGTCTTGTCGCCGGCCTGCGGGACGTTGTTGGGGCTCCAGTTCACCACCAGCGGCGGGAAGGCGACGGCGGGCCGCACCGCCAGGAAGGCGGTGGCCGCCGTGTACATGGAGTCGAGGATGGCGAAGGGGGCGGCGGCCCGGGTGGCGGGGTCGAAGCATCCGGAGGGGCAGGTGGGCGACCCGTTCCATCCGTCGGTGGCGCGCAGGCTCTGCGTGGTCTGGGTGGCGTCCAGGTTGGCGCCGATGGCCCAGACGGCGCCGGCGTCGGTGTTGTCCTGGACCCGGATCGCCGGGTTCGCCGCGGCGCTGGTCTGGGACAGAGCGACGACGGCCAGCTGCCCGGTGCCGCTCTCGGTGAAGCTCAGCGCGTAGTGCCCCGACGCATCGGTGGTGGTGGTCGCGAGGACCGCCGTACCCTTCATCACCTGGACCGTGGCGGCGCGCACCGGCTTCTGCACGGCCTGCGCGAAGGCCAGCGTCCCGGTCCCGGAGACGGGGTCGTAGACCGCCGGGACGAAGTCGTAGGTGACCGTGCCGCTCAGGTTGCGCGCGACACCGCCGCCCCCGCCGCCGCCTCCTCCTCCTCCGCCGCCTCCACCTCCGCAGGCGGCTGCAAGGGAACAGGCCAGGACGGCGAGCGTCCGGATTGCTGGATTGTCCACGGGGCCCCCTGAGGTCTCGAGAGCGAGGAGACTAGCACCGGCCTGCGCGCCCGGCTCGGGGCGGCGGGCGCCCGCGATGGGGCGGGCGCGCCGGGCCCCACCCGGGAGGGCGACCCCTGCGAGGCGCCGCTCCTCCCCTGGTGCCGCGGCGCGGCATGGTCCAGCCCCGGAGGCTCGGCCCTTCCCGGCGGGTACCGACGGCCCAGGGCCTTGCGCCGGCCCGGGCGCGCCGCAAGAGACCGGGCGGGAGCGGGGCGACCTCACCGGCCGCGGCGACGTGCCGATGGGCACCGGCAAGAAGGAGAGAAGCCATGCACCGAACCAGGACGGGAATCGGGCTCGGCGGGCTGGCACTCGCCGCCGCCGCATCGGTCGCCCTGGCACAGGCCCAGGGCATCAAGCGCACCATCCTGCAGCGGGTGGACGTGGAAGGGACCGAGCACAAGGAGTGCGTCTTCGGCCTCGCCGAGCTGGCGCCCGGCGCCGCCATCGGGAAGCACTTCCACCACGGGTACGAGCTGGGCGTGGTGGCGGAGGGCGAGGGGGAGCTGCTCGTCGACGGGGAGGCGCCGAGGCACGTCCGCGCCGGCGACACCTGGAAGATCGACCCGCGCAGGCCCCACGACGCGCGGAACACCGGCGCCGTTCCCCTGAAGGTGGTCGCCACCTACGTGGTCGAGAAGGGCAAGCCGCTCGCCGAGCCGGTGAAGTAGCGCCGGGGGGCCCGCGAGCGGGGGATGGCCTCGCGGGCCTCAGCGCAGGTGCGGGCGATGCGCGGCGCGGCGGAAGCTGTCCCGGTCGGCCGGTGAATCGATCTGCTCCGCCAGCAGGTCGTAGAGCTCGGTCTCGGTTCGGGCCCGGGCGGAAGCCCGGTCCACGATGAGCCGGGCCAGGGGGCCGATGAAGTGGGCCAGCTCCCTGCGGACCCGCTCCAGCAGCGCCGGCTCGAAGGAGGCCGCCGGCGTCTGCGGCGGCGTCCGCCGCGTCTCGAGGGCCGGCGCCCCGCCCGCACCCCCGGCCGGCGCGGCCTCGAGCGGCGCCGCCGCCGGGTAGTAGTCGTCGAGCTCGGACTTGAACTCGGCGTCCCAGGCCCGGAGGAACCTCTCCTGGTCCTCCCGGGCGGGCACGTAGTCCAGGAGGGCCTGGCACACCTCCAGGGGCGAGTGGGCGTGCGAGCTGGCCTGGAGCACCAGGTAGTGCGCCATGGGGCCCACGATGGGCGCGAAGCAGCCCTCGATGCGCTCCCGCACGGCCGTCACCAGCGGCGAGGCGGCCGGCTCCTCCGGGGTCGCGGGCGCGGCCGCCTCGCCGTGGTGGCGGGCACCCGGGGGGAGGAGCTCGTACACGGTGTGCTCGCGGACGTGCTTGTCGCGCCGCACGCCCTCGTAGCGGAAGAGGTGGACGTAGTTGTCGGAGAGGCAGCTCACCACCTCGTAGAACGAGCGCGAGACCAGGACCTGGTTGTCGCGGGCGAAGCTCATCACCCGCTGGCCCACGTTGATGCCGTCGCCGATGGCGTTCAGGTTCCCGTTGATGTCGCGGACCAGCTTCACCGGGCCCAGGTTGATGCCCACCCGGGCCCGCAGGAAGGACTCCCGCTTCGGCTCCTCCTCGAGGAGCGAGCCGAGCAGGCGGAGGCCGCAGAACATGGCCGCCTCGGGATCGCCCAGGAAGCAGATGGCGGCCCCGTCCCCGGTGTCGAGGATGACGCGGTCGCCTTCCGGCACGTCCTGGATGCCCACCGCCAGGTAGCGGTTGAGCCGGTCCTTCCAGCTCATCTGCAGGGCGACGGACTGGACCGAGTACTCGACGATGTCGACGAAGACCACGCTGCAGAGCCAGGTGCGGTCCAGCTTGGGCAGCTCGTCCATGGCGGCGGTCACTGCTTGTCGAGCATCTTCATGGCGGCGGCGAGGCTGCGGTGCATCCGGTTGAAGGCGGCCGCCAGGATCGAGATCTCGTCCCCGCCCTTCACGGGCAGCTCGGGCACGTCCATGTTGCCCTTGCTGATCTCGTCGGCCATGCCGGCGAAGCGGCTCACGGGACGGATGACGGTCAGGAAGAGGACCAGGTTGAGCAGGACCAGCGTCAGGCTGGCGACCGCGATGAGCGAGGCCAGCAGCCGGCGGAAGGCGCGGTCCGCCATCTCCATCGGCACGAAGACCGGCACCGACACGATCTGCGCCGCGATGACCTCGTTCTCCTTCCAGCCGAAGCCGTTGGCCGTGCCGTAGAGCGCGACCATCTCCGGCGGTGCCGCCGCCGGCGTGGTGTGGCACTCGAGGCAGGATTTCGCCGCCCGCATGGGCCGGGCCAGGTACAGCGACCGGCCCAGCGGCGTCATCCGCTCTCCGTCGAAGGCCGTCAGGTCGGCGCGGTTGCGGAAGGCCTTGATGATGTCCTCCTCCCAGTCCACCGCGCGGTCGCGCGGATTGGTGGGGTTGAGGGACGCCTCCTTGTAGGTGTACTCGGGGTACTTCTTGCCCAGGTAGCCGAACATCTCGGTGGCCGAGAAAGCCGGCACGATCTGGGGGCGGAAGATGCGCTTGGGCGTCTCCTTCTTGGCGCAGGCCTCGCGGAAGGGATCGGGGAAGTTGTCCTCGCGCGGCGCCGTGGCGGTGAGGGACAGGCCCTCCTCCTCGCCCCGCTTGCGGGCGGCGGCCCTCTCGGCGGCGACCTTCCTGTCGTAGGCCGCCTTCAGGGCCGCCCGCCGCGCGCACAGGTCGTGGAAGGAGCCCATGAGGGCGTCCTCGCGCTGGTTGGTGTCGTTGAAGGCCGGCCGGATCTGCTCGGTGGTGTAGCTCCGCATCGCCAGCGCGGTCTCCATCATGATGCGTGCCTGGTGGAGGACCTGCTCGCGCGCGTTCTGCTGCAGCTCGCGGTAGAAGAGGAACCCCGCCGCGCCGAGGCCCAGCCCGAACACAACCACGTAGACCAGGCTGAATTTCGCCAGCAGTCTCATGGGCCCTCCCGGCCGCTCGATGCGGTTCTTATAGTCAAGCCCCTACACGAACCTACGCACCCACGAGGGTGGCGCCCACGCCCCAGGAGAGAGGTATCCCCGGCAGGGTCGGTGCCCGCCGGATCGACGCCATCACTTGGCGAGGGCGGCGTTCCAAAGCGTTCGTTTACCCGCCACCACCTCCACGCTCTCCTCCGCGCTCCCCAGGTCAGGGTGGGTGGCGCGGATCAGGTGGATGCCCGGCGGGAGGCGGAGCTCCCGGGGCGAGTGGCCCGCGGGCTTTCCGTCCACGGAGATCTGGGCGCCCGGGGTGCCCAGGACCGCCACGATCCCCTCGCCCGGGCCGACGGGTGCCGTGGTCCCGGCCGGGCTCGCCGGAGGTCCTGGGGCTGCGGCCGGGGGCCGGGCGGCCGGCTGCGGCGGCGCGGGGGCTCGCGGAGCGGGAGAGGAGGGTGGAGGGGAAGCTTCCGGGGGAGCCACGGCCAGCGAAGCCGGCGGCTCGGCGCCGCCGCCGCGGATCCAGTTGAGCCCGTACCAGACCAGCCCGCCGATCAGCAGCGCCCCGGCCACCGAGCCGGCGGTGATGCTGAGGGCCATGGCGGCCTCGCGGACCGCAGGCCGGGAGGTGGAGCTCACCGGCCGGTGCCGCGGCGTGGGAACCCTCAGCTCGGAGCCCCGCGCCGGGGTGCGCGCCGGCGCCGGGGTCGGCCCGTGGGCGCGGGCCTCGGTCCGCGGCCCGCCGCGGGGCATCGCCTCGAAGACCGCCGTCGCCTGCGGCTTGGGCATGGGCCGGGCCGGCCGCTCGCCGGTGGCGGAGCAGGCCAGCAGCTCGCGCCGGAAGTGGTCCGCCGACGGGTACCGGGCCTCGCGGTCGAAGGACAGGGCCCGCATGATGACCGCTTCCAGGTCCGGCGGGACGTGGATGTCGGGGCGGCGCACGTGCAGCGGCACCGGCCGCTCCACCAGCATCTTCGCGAGCAGGGCCCCGGGGGTGGCGGCGTCGAAGGGCAGCTTGCCGGCGACGAGCTCGTAGAGCACCACGCCCACCGAGTAGAGGTCGCTGCGGGGATCGAGCTCCTCGCCGCGCGCCTGCTCGGGGCTGCTGTAGCCGGGGGTGCCGCAGACCATGCCCTCCCGCGTGAGGCGGGGGCTGCCGGCGGAATCCCGCAGCTTGGCGATGCCGAAGTCGAGCACCTTGACCACGTCGCGCTCGTCGTGGCGCGACTCGAGCATCACGTTCTCCGGCTTGATGTCGCAGTGGAGGATGCCGAGCGCGTGCGCCTCGGTGAGCGCGGCCAGGATCTGCGAGCCGATCTTGACGACGCGGGAGGTCCCGAGCGGGAAATCGTCGGCGATGACCCGCGCCAGGTTCCGGCCCGGCAGGAACTCCAGGGCGATGAAGAGCGTGCCGTCGTCGGTCTGGCCGAAGTCGATGACGCCGACGGAGTTGGGATGGTTGAGCCGGGAGGCGGCGCGCGCCTCGCGGTGGAACCGCGCCACGATGGTGGGATCGGCGAGCAGGGCCCGGTTCAGCATCTTCAGGGCCACCGGGCGGTCGAGCGCCAGGTGCGTGGCCTTGTAGACCACGCCCATGCCGCCGCGGTCGATGAGCTGGTGGACCAGGTACTTCTGCGCCACGGTCTGCCCGATCCAGGGATCTCCCGGCTCCGCCCCGGCCGGCGGCGGCGCCGCCGCGCCGCAGAACGGGCAGAACTGGACGTCGCTTGCGACCTCGCGCTTGCACCTGGTGCAGGTCGACATCGTGCCGGGCCCCGCCGTGAACGTCCTTTTCCTTTATAGACCGCCGCAGCGCCTCGCGCTCTCCGACCACCCCGGCGGGACGCCGCACCGGCGGCGCCCGGCCGGTCACGACCAGTGAACCATCCCCGGAGGGTCCCGGGGCTGCCATCCCGGTGGAGGGCAGGACACGCCACACGTGACCCGGGAAGCCAGGCCCCCGGCGGGGAGTAAGACGTTTTTCGCCGCGGAGTGGCCGGGCCGCGAGGGTCCTCGGGAGGGGACCATGGCCCGCGGGGTAGGATCGCTCGCATGGGGCGAACCATCGTGGTCGGCGACGTCCACGGTTGCCTGCGGGAGCTGGAGGCGCTGCTCGCGGAGGTGAGACCGGACCCGGGCGACGACCTCTGGTTCCTCGGCGACCTCGTGAACCGCGGGCCCGACAGCGCCGGCGTGGTCCGCCTCGTCCGCAGCCTCGGCGCGCGGATGGTCCAGGGGAACCACGACCACAAGCACGTGCGCTACCGCAGGCACCTCCAGCGGCTCGCATCGGGCCCCGGCTACCGGATCCCCATGCGCCCGCCGGAGCCCTTCCTCGCCGTCCACCGGACCCTGTCCGACGAGGACGTCGACTGGCTCGAGGCAGCGCCCGCGGTGGCGCCGCTGGGGCGGCACTTCGCCCTGGTGCACGCCGGGCTGGTGGCGGGCCGGCCGCTCCGAGACCAGCCGGCACCCCGGACGCTGCGGTATCTCGACCGGGAGACCGGGAGGATGGTGGACCTGGCGGCGCACGACGCGGCGCCGGAGCGAACGGTGCACTGGTCGGAGCGCTGGACGGGGCCGCGGTGCGTGCTCTACGGCCACCACGCGCAGCCGGAGGCGGTGGTCCGGGCGCTGTCCATCGGCATCGACACCGGCGCGGTCTACGGCGGGAAGCTCACCGCCGCCGTCCTGGGCTCGCTGGAGCGGGGCTCGCGCCCGCGCCTGGTCCAGGTGGCGGCGGCGCGCGCCTACTACCGGGGCCGGGCGTAGCGCGAGGGGGTGCGCGGGCGCGCCCGGGCCGTTTCGGCAGGGCAGCGCCAGATCACCCGGTGGCGCGTGAAACGCCGCAGCGCCCGCGCTGCCGGTGAAGGGGCGGCAGCTTGTCGCAGCGACCTTCCGGCCGTGACTCCCGGTGCTTGGCGACCCGGCCGCGGCGGCCCGACCGACCCGGGGTGCGCTGCGCACCGGCGCGCCCGATGCAGGTCCGGAAGGCGCGGGCGGGGGCTTTCGTCCCGGGGAGGAGGGTCGGGGATGAAATCGACGGAAACCGAGCTCTTCATGCGAATCGAGGGGGCGTTCGACGTCGAGGCAGCCATGCGGGTGCGCGACATGGTGGCCCGGGCCGTGCCCGGGACGTCGGTCTGGATCGACGTCACCGACGCACGCGAGTGCCACGACGCCGCCGTCGCCGTCCTGGCCGATGCCGCCGCCCGGCGTCGCTCCGTCACCGTCGGCGTCCGCGGGCTGGGCCCGCACCAGCTCCGGATGCTCCGGTACCTGGGAGTCGGCGGGGCTGGCGCCATCCGCACCGGGGCCGCGGGCCCCATGGCCAAGGCGTGAGGGAGCTCCCGGAAACCACTTGCCGGAGGTCGACATGAACGCCGTCCCAGGACCGGAGGAGCTGAAGGCCCTGATCAAGCTGGAGAGCCGCGTCGAGGCGCAGCGCAGCCTCTACTGCGACCGATACGGCTCCTGCCTCGACCAGGCCGTCCTGAAGGGCTGGACCAGCTGGACCTGCGCACGCTGCCCCATGTTCGACGGCGAGGTGGCGGCGGACGCGGGACGGCGGGAGCAGGCGCGGCACTGAGGGGCTGGCGCATGGGCCTGGGCAGGCGCCGCTTCCTCGCGGGCGCGCTCCTGGGCACGGCCGGCGCGGCCTGGGAGGGCCGCCCTCCGGTGGAGGGCCCGGGGCGGCACGCCCTGCCGGACGAGCCCCACCCGCCGCCGCGGAGCACGGTGGCCGTGGTCCGGCCGGCGGACTTCCCCGGCCTGGCGGCGGCGGTGGGCGAGGCCATCCGCCTCGCCGGCGGGCTGGCCTTCGTGGGGCCGGGCGAGTCGGTGCTGCTGAAGCCGGCGCTCAACAGCGGCCGGCCCTACCCGGCGACCACCGACCCGGAGCTGGTGCACGTGCTGGCGGAGCTCGTCCGGGAGCGGGGCGGCCGGCCGTTCGTCGCCGACCGCACCATGTTCCTGCGCTCGACGCGCGCCGCCCTGGAGAGGACCGGGATCCTCGACGCGGCGCGAGCCGCCGGCATGCCCTGCCTGGCGCTGGAGGATTCGGCGGCCGTGGCGCTGCGCCACCCGCTCGCGTCCCACTGGCCCGGCCGGGCGGTCGAGATCTACCGCCCGGCGGCGGAGGCCGATCACGTCATCAACCTCTGCACCCCGCGCACCCACCGGCTCGGCGGTTTCACCATGGCGCTCAAGAACTGCGTCGGGCTGGTGGCCGGCTCGGCGCGGCCGGGGATGCACCTCGGCTCCGGCTTCCGGGAGCGCCTGGCGGAGATCTCCCTGGTGGTGCGGCCCTCGCTGGTCGTCCTGGACGGCCGCCTGGGGTTCTCCGACGGGGGGCCGGACGAGGGGGACCTGTGCCGGCCGGGATTCATCGCGGCCGGCCCGGACCCCCTGGCGGTGGACGCCGTCGGCCTGGCCCACCTCCGGCTCGCGGGCACCAACGCCACCATCGGCACCGGCTCCATCTGGCGCATCCCGGTGATGCACCGGGCGGCGGAGATCGGCGTGGGCGTCGGGTCGGCGGACCGCATCCACCTGGTGGGGCTCGCTCCCCCGTCGGAGGAGCGGCTGCGCCGGGAGATGGCCTGATCCGCTCCGCCCCGGGGACGCGGCACCTTGTCGCGCAGCCGGGCGCGGCCGCGGGGCGGAAGATCCGGGGGCGAGCCATCGGCGGGGAGGAAGCCATGCCGCTCTACGAGTTCTTCTGCCGGCGCTGCGAGAAGCCCTTCGCGGAGGTGATGCACGTCGAGGAGCACGAGGTGAAGGTGCCGCAGTGCCCCAGGTGCCACAAGAGAGACGAGGTGGAGAAGCGCCTCTCGACCTTCACCGCGGTCACGTCGCGGAAGTCCACGGCCTACTGAACGCGGCACCCGGGGCGGGCGCGGGCCGGACGCGCTATCCCTTGACGACGCCGATGGGGACCAGGCGGGCGACCTTGCGGGCGAGCCGCGCGCCGTGGACCACGTCCACCACGCGGTCCACGTCCTTGTAGGCGGCGGGGGCCTCCTCGGCCAGCTCCAGGTTGCTGGGGCAGCGGACCACGATGCCCCGCGCCAGGAGCTCCTTGCGCAGCACGTGGCCGGCCACCATGCGCTTGGCGGCGCCCCGGCTCATGGCGCGGCCGGCGCCGTGGCAGGTGCTGGCGAGCGAGAGCGCCTCGGCCTCGTCCGTCCCCAGGAGGACCCAGGAGGCGGTCCCCATGCTCCCGGGGATGAGCACCGGCTGCCCGAGGCCGCGGTACGCCTTGGGGATGTCGGCGGCCGAGGGCCCGAAGGCGCGGGTCGCGCCCTTCCGGTGGACGCACAGGTCCCGGTTCCCGTGGCGCTCGATCTTCGCGGTGTTGTGGGCGACGTCGTAGACCAGCCGGAGCTCGGTTCCCGGGCGCCCCGGCAGCATGCGGCGGAAGGCCTCCCGGACCCGCTGCGCGATCACCTGCCGGTTGCACCACCCGAAGTTGGCCGCGGCGCACATGGCCGCGAAGTAGCTCCGGCCCTCCGGGGAGGAGAGCGGCGCGCAGGCCAGCTGGCGATCGGGGAGCTGGATGCCGTACTTGCGCGCGGCGTGGTCCATGGTCCGGACCTGGTCGGTGCACACCTGGTGCCCGAGCCCTCGCGAGCCGGTGTGGATCAGCACCGCGACCTGGCCGGGGAAGAGGCCCAGCCGCCGGGCCGCCTCCTCGTCGTGGACGGCCTCCACCACCTGCACCTCCACGAAGTGGTTGCCGCCGCCCAGGGTCCCGAGCTGGTCCTCTCCCCGCTGCTTGGCCCGCTCCGAGACCTGGCCGGCGTCGGCGCCGGGAAGCGCGCCGCCGGACTCGATGTACTCGAGGTCCTCCGGGTGGCCCAGGCCGTGCTCGCGCAGGAGGTAGGGACAGCCCTCCTCGAGCACGCGGTCCATCTCCTGCCGCGTCAGGGAGAGGCGCCCCGATCTCCCGTAGCCCGCGGGGATGCTGCGGCTGATCTCGTGCACCAGGGGCTCGAGGGCCGGGCCCAGATCGTCCCGGCTCATCCGCGACACCAGCAGGCGGACGCCGCAGTTGATGTCGAAGCCGATGCCCCCCGGCGACACCACCCCGTCGGGGAGCAGCGTCCCGGCCACGCCGCCCACGGGGAAGCCGTAGCCCTGGTGCATGTCGGGCATGCCCAGCGCGGCGCCGGTGATGCCGGGCAGGGTGGTGACGTTGACGAGCTGGCGCAGGCTCAGGTCGCCGCGGATGTGCTCCAGCAGCGCGTCGTCGGCGAAGACCCGGGCCGGCACGCGCATTCCGGGGCCGCGCTCCACCTCGTGGAGGAAGGGCCCGACGCTCCGGAGGACAAGTTCCATGCCCCACCTCGATCACACGTCGAGGATCACCGTGGCCGCCGCTCCCCGGGCTCCCTCGGCGACCGAGAGACCGTGCAGCGTGGCGGCCTTCACCGGGTTGCGCAATCGCCCGACGCGCCGGCCGAGGGCGGTGGCCGAGAGCTCCCGGTCCGAGAGCCGCTCGACGCGGAAGTCCGTGAAGAGCACGTGCTCCGTCTCGGCGCGGAAGACGAGCTCGTTGAGCCACTCCACCAGCAGCGCCTCCCGGTCGGGGGCCGACACCGCGATCCCGAGCTCGGCCCGGGGAGCGCCGCGGAGGGCGCGCCCCCGCATCCTCCCGGAGAGCGCCCGCCCCGCCTCCTCGAAGAGCGCCGGCAGCGTCGGCGCCTCGAGCCGGATGGCCAGCTCCCCGGTGTGCTCCTCGATGACGTGGCGGGCCCGGGAGGGCCCGGAGGAAGGCGCCATGGCCGTTCGCCGCGTTTTCGCCCGCAGCACACGGTACCGTAAACCCGCCCCGGCGGGGCGGCGCGCCGAAGACGGGGCGGGGGGCCCGCCGCGACAAACCGCCGCGCGGCGCGGCGCCGTGGCGGCGCATGGGACCGCTCCGCGGGCCTAGGATGGGATCGCCGTCCGCGAGGCCGCGGCGGCGCGAGCGAGGCGGGAGCGGCCGTGGAGAACGCCGACATCGCCCGGGTCCTCTCCGAGATCGCGGACATCCTGGAGCTCACCGGCGGGAACGCGTTCAAGGTGCGCGCCTACCGGCAGGCGGCGCAGGTGGTGGACGTGCACCCGGGGCCGGTGGCCGACCTCTGGCGGCAGGGGCGGCTCACGGATCTCCCCGGGATCGGCGAGGGCATCGCCGGGAAGATCGGCGAGCTGGTGGACACCGGGACCTGCCGCGAGCAGGCGCGCCTCGAGGCGCTGGTGCCGCAGGGCGTCCTGGAGATGCTCCGCGTCGAGGGGGTGGGGCCGAAGACCGCCCTGGCGGCCTGGAAGCAGCTCGGCATCGCCGACGTCGCCGCGCTGGAGGAGGCCTGCCGGTCCGGGCGCCTCCTGGAGGCCCCGCGCATGGGGCCGGCGCGCGCGAGGTCCATCCTGGCCGCCATCGAGCGGCACCGGGCGCGCACCGGCCGGATGCCGCTGCACCGGGCCCTCGAGTACGCGGAGGCGATGCTGGCCCGGCTGCGGCGCGTCCCCGGCGCGCTGCGGGCCGAGGCCGCCGGGAGCCTGCGGCGCCGCAAGGAGACCGTGGGCGACATCGACATCCTGGTGGCGGCGTCCGACGCCGCGCCGGTGGTGCGGGCCTTCGCCGGGCTCTCCGAGGTGGCCGAGGTCCTCGCCGAGGGCCCGACCAAGGCCTCGGTGCGCCTGCGGGCCGGCATCGCCGCCGACCTGCGCGTGCTGCCGCCCGAGTCCTTCGGGGCCGCGCTCCACTACTTCACCGGGTCGAAGGCGCACAACATCGCGCTGCGGACCCGGGCGGTGAAGATGGGGGTGAAGCTCTCCGAGTACGGCGTCTTCGACCGGCGCGACCGGCGGCTCGGGGGCGCGACCGAGGAGGAGGTCTTCCGCGCCGTCGGGCTGCCCTTCATCCCCCCGGAGCTGCGCGAGGGGGCGGGGGAGATCGAGGCCGCGGAGCAGGGGCGCCTGCCCCGGCTGGTCGAGGAGGAGGATCTGCTCGGCGATCTGCACGTCCACTCGAGCGCGTCGGGCGACGCGCGCTCGGACCTGGAGGAGCTGGCCGGGAAGGCGCGCGGCCTGGGCCGACGCTACCTGGCCATCACCGACCACTCCCGGTCGCGCCCGCGCGGCCTGGACGCGGCGCGGCTCGCCGAGCGCTCCGCGGCGGTGCGGCAGCTCGACGCCCGGCTCGGGGGACGGCCGCACCTCCTCGCCGGGATCGAGGTGGACGTCCTGCCCTCCGGCGCCCTCGACCTGCCCGGCGAGGCGCTCGCCGCCCTCGACCTGGTCGTCGCCGGGGTCCACTCGCGCCTCGGCGACCCGGCCGAGAAGATGACCGAGCGCGTCGTCCGGGCGCTGCGCTCGGGCCTGGTCCACGTGCTGGCCCATCCCACCGGCCGGCAGATCGGCGCCCGCGAGGCCTCGGCGCTCGATCTCGCCCGCGTGCTCGAGGCGGCGCGCGAGGAGGGCGTGGCCCTGGAGGTGAACGCCATGCCCGAGCGGCTCGACCTCACCGACGTCGGCTGCCGCATGGCGAAGGAGGCGGGCGTGCCGGTGGCCATCTCCTCCGACGCCCACAACGCCACCCACCTGGCCAACCTCCGGTACGGAGTGTGGGTGGCGCGGCGGGGGTGGCTCGAGGCCCGGGACGTCTGGAACGCGCTGCCGCTGGAGGAGCTGCGGCGCAGGCTGGCGCGTCGCCCGGTGCGGGCGCGCGGGGTGGGGCGCTGAAGGCTCGCGGGCCGGGCGGTCCGCGGGGGAAAGGTGAGGTCGTCCATGATGAAGCCCGTTCAGCTCAGCTGGCACCACGTCCGCCCGTCGCCCATCGTGGCGCAGCGGGTCCGCGACAAGGTGGAGCAGCTGGAGCGGTTCTCCGACCGCATCACCGGCTGCTCGGTCACCCTGGAGGCGCCGAGCCACCACCACAAGCAGACCGGGCCGAAGTTCCGGGTGCGCGTGGAGATGTCGGTTCCGGGGGGCCGGCTGGTGGTGGGGCGCGATCCGACCAAGACCCGCGCCCACGAGGACCTCATGGCAGCCGTGAACTCCGCCTTCCGGGAGGCGCGCCGGCAGCTGCAGGACCACGTCCGCCGCCTCGACCAGCGCGTCAAGGCGCACGCTCCATCCACGCGCGCGGTGGTGGCCCGCCTCTTCCCCGAGGACGGCTACGGGTTCCTGCAGACGCCGGACGGGCGCGAGATCTACTTCCACGAGCACAGCGTGCTGCGCCGCGGCTTCGGCAAGCTGAAGGTCGGGAGCGCCGTGCGCTTCGCCGAGGAGCCGGGCGAGGAGGGGCCGCAGGCGAGCACCGTCGCCCCGCACCGGAAGCGGGCCGCGCAGCGCTGACGGCGCCATGACGCCGATCATCATCGCGGGCTCGGCCCACCCCTCGCTGGCGGAGGCCATCGCCGGCGAGCTGGAGTCGGAGCTGGCGCCCTGCCTGCTGCAGCGGTTCCCCGATGGCGAGTGGCAGGTCGAGGTCCAGGCCTGCGTGCGAGGGCGGGCGGTCTTCGCGGTCCAGCCCCTGGGGCCGCCGGTGGGGGAGCACCTCCTCGAGCTGCTCCTCCTGGCCGACGCCTGTCACCGGGCCGGCGCCGCCTCCGTCTCGGCCGTCGTGCCCTACGTCGGCTACGCGCGGCAGGACCGGGTGGCGCGGGAGGGGCAGCCGCTCGGCGCGCGGGTCCTGGCCGAGGCGCTGGGGACGGGCCGGCTGTCGCAGGTGATCGCCGTCGACCTCCACAGCCCGGTGATCGCCTCCTGCGCCCGGGCACCCATGGTGCACCTCACCGCCGTCCCGGCCCTGGTCGAGGCGCTGCGGCCGCACGCGGGCGGGGACGGGGTGGTGGTGGCCCCGGACCTCGGCGCCGTCAAGCTCGCCGAGGCCTACGCGCATTCCCTGGGCCTGCCCCTGGCCGTGGTGCACAAGCTGCGGGCCTCCGGGACGGAGGTGGCGGTGCAGGGGGTGGTGGGGAGCGTGCGGGGGAAGAGGCCCCTGGTGGTGGACGACATGATCTCCACCGGGGCCACCGCCGCGGCGGCCGTCGAGGCGCTCCTGGCCGAGGGCTGCCGGGGCGAGGTCACCGTGGCGGCCACCCACGGGATCTTCGCCGGCCGGGCGGCGGAGCGCCTCGATCGCCCCGAGGTGGTGCGCGTCCTGGTCGCGGACGGCCTTCCGCCGCCGCCGCGCGCGCCCGGGCGCCTCGGGGTGGTCCGCCTCGCGCCGCTGCTGGCGGAGGCCATCCGGCGGATCGCCAGCGCGCGCGGGCTCGACGAGCTCCTCGCGGTCAGGTGAGCCCCGGGGGGCGGGCGACCTCCTGCGGCGGCGCCAGGTGCCTGCGGAACCACCCGGCGGCGAGGTCGGCCACCACGTCGAGGGCGCCGGTCTCCTCGAAGAGATGGGTCGCGCCCGGGACGACCGCCAGCTCCTTCTCGCACCCCAGCTGCTCGAGCGCCTCCCGGTTGAGGTCGAGCACCTCGCGGTCGCGGCTGCCGACGATCAGGAGCGTCGGGGCCTGGACCCGCCGGAGCGCTCCGGCGCCGGCCAGGTCGGGGCGCCCGCCGCGCGAGACGACGGCCGCGATTTCCCCGGGCATCTCGGCCGCGGCGACGAGCGCCGCCGCCGCCCCGGTGCTGGCGCCGAAGTAGCCCACCCGCAGGCCGGAGGTGGCGCCCGCCTCGAGGACGAAGCCGGTGGCGGCGACCAGGCGGCGGGCGAGGAAGCCGATGTCGAAGCGCAGGCGGCCGGAGAGCCGGTCGTCGACCTCCTCCTCGGCGGTGAGGAGGTCGAGGAGCAGCGTCGCCAGGCCGCCGTCGCGGAGCACCTGGGCCACGTGGCGGTTGCGCGGGCTCGTGCGGCTCGAGCCGCTCCCGTGGGCGAAGAGGACGATGCCGCGGGCGCCGGGCGGCACCGCCAGCGTCGCCTGGACCGACTGCTCGCCCACCGGGATGGACACCTCGCGCTCCGGGTCCGCGGGCGGATCGGCCGGGTCCGCGGCCCCGGGGCCGGCGCCCGTCTCGCGCCCCTCGGGGGCGCGCCGCGCCCGATCCAGGAGCGCGACCACCTCGTCGTCGGTGGTCTGCCCGAAGCGCTCGTACCAGAGCCCCACCGCCATGAAGTCCTCGGGCGCCAGGACGTAGACCAGGTCGTCCACCTCGCCCCGCAGCTCCTCGGCGGTCTCGGCGGCCACCACCGGCGCCGCCAGCACCAACCGCCCCGGCCGGAGACGGCGCAGCGCGCGGATCGCGGCCCGGGCCGTCCTCCCCGTGGCGATCCCGTCGTCCACCAGGATCGCGGTCCGGCCCCGCACCTCCGGGAGGGGCCGATCGCCCCGGTAGACCCTGACCCGCCGGGCCAGCTCGACCGCCTCCTGCTCGGCGATGGAGGCGATCTCCGCCTCGCCGACGCCGGCCTCGCGGACGGCGGCGGGATCGACGAAGACCGCCCCGCCCTCGGCGATGGCGCCCAGGGCGTACTCGGGCTGCTGCGGGGCGCCGATCTTGCGCGCGACGATGACGTCGAGCGGCGCGCCCAGCGACCGCGCCACCTGGTACGCCACCGGGACGCCGCCGCGCGGCAGCCCCAGGACGATGGCGTCCTGTCCCCGGTAGCGCTGGAGCAGGACCGCGAGCTTCTCGCCGCCTTCCTCTCGATCGCGGAACCTCATGGCGAGCCTCCTCGAGCGCCCGGCCGGGCCCCGGGCGCTCCCATCCTGCCGCCTCCGGCGCTAGCGGCCGGGGCGGGCCCTCG
>DATIFE010000179.1:0-13232 GCA_035455425.1 Anaeromyxobacteraceae bacterium
GGCCGAGCAGCGGCCCGGCCAGCGCTTCCTCAAGGTGGCGCCTCGCTGAGGCGGGAGACGGGAACCGGATGCCCAAGACCACGGCCAGGAAGGCGACCGCCGCCAAGGCCCCGGCCGCCAGGGCCGCCGCCGGAAAGGCGCCTGCCGGCAAGGGCACTGCCGGCGCGGCCCGCAAGGCGCCGGCGTCCGGCGGCAGCCTGGTGATCGTCGAGTCGCCCGCCAAGGCCAAGACCATCAAGAAGTACCTGGGCCGCGGCTACGACGTGCGGGCGTCGGTGGGCCACGTGAAGGACCTGCCCAAGTCGAAGATGGGCGTGGACATCGAGCACGGCTTCACCCCGGCCTACGACGTCATCAAGGGCAAGGCCAAGGTGCTCTCCGAGATCAAGCGGGCGGCGCACAAGGCCTCGGCCGTCTACCTGGCCACCGACCCCGACCGCGAGGGCGAGGCCATCGCCTGGCACATCTCCGAGGAGCTGGGGGCCACCGGCGGCGACGACCGCGTGCGGCGCGTCCTCTTCAACGAGATCACCAAGAACGCCATCCAGAAGGCCATCGGGGAGCCGCGCGCGCTCGATCGCCGGAAGTTCGACTCCCAGCAGGCGCGCCGCATCCTCGATCGGCTGGTGGGCTACCAGATCAGCCCCATCCTCTGGAGCAAGGTGCGGCGGGGCCTCTCCGCCGGCCGGGTGCAGTCGGTCGCGGTCCGGCTGGTGGTGGAGCGCGAGCGCGAGATCCTGGCCTTCGTGCCGGTGGAGTACTGGTCGCTCGAGGCGGATCTGGCGGCGCGGCTGCCGCCCGAGTTCCGCGCCCGGCTGGTGAAGCTCTCCGGCCAGAAGGCGGAGCTGAAGGACGGCGCCACCACCCACGGCCTGGTGGCCGAGCTGCAGGGCGCCACCTTCACGGTGGCCGCGGTGGAGCGCAAGGAGCGGCGGCGCAACCCGCCGCCCCCCTTCACCACCGCCAAGCTGCAGCAGGAGTCGGCCAACCGCCTCGGCTTCACCCCCAAGAAGACCATGACGCTGGCGCAGAAGCTGTACGAGGGCATCGAGCTCGGCGACGAGGGCGCGGTGGGCCTCATCACCTACATGCGCACCGACTCGGTGCGGCTCTCCACCGAGGCGGTGGACGGCGTCCGCAAGCACATCGCCGAGACCTACGGGAAGGACCACCTCCCCGAGACCCCGCACTTCTACAAGACCAAGCAGAAGGCGGCGCAGGAGGCCCACGAGGCAGTCCGGCCGACCTCCCTGGAGTGGAGCCCGGACCGGGTGGCCCCGTTCTTCGACGCCATGGGCGAGCGGGACATGCTCCGGCTCTACGAGCTCATCTGGAACCGGTTCGTCGCCTGCCAGATGGTGCCCGCCGTCTACGACCAGACCACGGCCGACATCGCCGCCGGCAGGGCCACGTTCCGCGCCACGGGCTCGGTGCTCAAGTTCCCGGGCTACCTCGCGGTCTACGGCGCCAAGCCCCCGGAGGAGGAGGCCGGCGCCGAGGTCGAGAAGACGGAGGCCGGCGAGCCGAAGGACAAGGCCGAGGAGCGGCTCCTGCCCCCGCTCGAGCCGGGGATGGTGCTCGAGCTCCGCAAGCTCCTCCCCGAGCAGCACTTCACCCAGCCGCCGCCGCGCTTCAACGAGTCGTCGCTGGTGAAGGAGATGGAGGAGAGGGGCATCGGGCGCCCCTCGACCTACGCCGCCATCCTCGACGTCATCCAGGAGAAGGGCTACGTCGAGAAGGTGGAGAAGGCCTTCAAGCCCACCGAGCTCGGCCTGCTGGTCACCGACGAGCTGGTGAAGGGCTTCCCGGTGGAGATGGACGTGGCCTTCACCGCCGGGATGGAGGAGCAGCTGGACGAGATCGAGGAGGGCAACGCCCAGTGGCAGCAGGTGCTGTCGACCTTCTGGGACCGCTTCAAGGACGACCTGGAGCGAGCCAAGACGACCATGCGCGACGTGAAGCGGCAGGAGATCGCCACCGACCTGGTCTGCGAGAAGTGCGGCAAGCCCATGGTCATCAAGTGGGGCCGCATGGGCGAGTTCCTGGCCTGCTCGGGCTACCCCGAGTGCCGCAACACCATGAACTTCCGCCGGGAGGAGGGGACCATCGTCCCCGTGAAGGAGGAGGAGATCACCACCGACGAGAAGTGCCCGACCTGCGGCTCGCCCATGCTGGTGAAGCGCGGCCGCTTCGGGCGCTTCCTGGCCTGCTCCCGGTACCCCGACTGCAAGACCTCGAGGCCCATGTCCATCGGCGTGGCCTGCCCCAAGGGCTGCGGCGGCTACGTCACCGAGCGCCGCTCCAAGCGGGGCCGGACCTTCTACGGCTGCTCCTCCTACCCGAACTGCGACTTCGTCTCGTGGGACCGGCCGCGGAACGAGAAGTGCCCGACCTGCGGGAGCCCGTTCCTCCTCGACAAGTACTCGAAGCGCGACGGACCGTTCGTCGCCTGCCCCAACAAGGAATGCGGCTACCGGCGCACCGCCGAGGCGGCCGCGCCGCCGGCCGCCGTGTAGGCCAGGGCGCCGGGGAGGCCGGGCCGCCGGTCGGCGCGAAGGGCCTTGCGCGCGCCCCGGCCGCGGCGCAGATCAGGGGCGCGTGGACCGGGTCACCGTCATCGGAGGAGGGCTCGCCGGCAGCGAGGCCGCCTGGCAGCTGGCCCGCGGCGGCGTCCCGGTGGACCTGGTGGAGATGAAGCCGGTGCGCCGCTCCCCGGCCCACCGGCTCGACGGGCTGGCGGAGCTGGTGTGCTCCAACTCGCTGCGCTCCGACAACCCCGAGAACGCGGTGGGGCTCCTCCACGAGGAGCTCCGGGCCCTGGGGAGCCTGGTGCTCGGCTGCGCCGATGCCACCCGGGTGCCGGCCGGCGACGCGCTGGCGGTCGACCGGGAGGCCTTCAGCCGCCTGGTGACCGGCCGGCTCGAGGGGGAGCCGCTGGTCCGCATCCTCCACCGGGAGGTGACGGCGCTGCCGCCCGGGCCCGGGCCGGCGGTGGTGGCCACCGGGCCCCTCACCGGCGAGGCGCTGGCCGCCGACATCCGGGACGCCTGCGGCGGCCGGCTGCACTTCTACGACGCCATCGCGCCCATCGTGGCCGCGGAGTCCATCGACCGGGAGGTGGCCTATGCCCGGAGCCGCTACGGCAAGGGCGGCGGCGACGACTACCTCAACCTGCCGTTCGACGAGGCGCAGTACCGGTCCTTCGTCGCGGCCGTGCTGGCGGGCGAGAAGGTGGCGCCGCACGACTTCGAGGAGGCGCGCTACTTCGAGGGCTGCCTGCCCATCGAGGTGATGGCCGAGCGCGGGCCGGAGGTGCTGGCCCACGGCCCGATGAAGCCGGTGGGGCTGGAGGACCCCCGCACCGGGCGACGGCCGCACGCGGTGGTGCAGCTCCGGCGCGAGGACCAGGCGGGCACCGCCTGGAACCTGGTGGGTTTCCAGACCCGGCTCACCTGGCCGGCGCAGCGGCGCATCTTCCGCGAGCACATCCCCGGCCTCGGGCGCGCCGAGTTCATCCGCCTCGGCCAGGTCCACCGGAACACCTTCATCGAGGCGCCCCGGGTGCTCTCCCCCGACCTCTCCCACCGGGCGCGGCCGCACCTCTTCTTCGCCGGCCAGATCACCGGCGTCGAGGGGTACGTCGAGTCTGCCGCCTGCGGGCTCCTGGCGGCGCGCGCCGTGCTCGACCGCCTGGCCGACCGGCCCTTTCGCGCTCCGCCCGAGGGCACGGCCCTGGGCGCGCTCCACCGGCATGTCACCGGCCGGGCCCACCCCGAGGGCGCGGACTACCAGCCGAGCAACGTGGTCTTCTCCCTCTTCCCGTCGCTCGAAGGTTGCACTACCGTCCGCCCCAGGGGGAAGCAGGCGCGCAAGGCGGCCTACGTCGCGCGGGCGCGGCGCCAGCTCCGGGAGTGGATCTAGGTGAAGCGACTCGCCGTCGCAGCCGCCGCGCTGGTCCTGGCCGCCTGCCCGCGCCAGGAACCCGCGCCCGGCATCGGGAAGCGGGTCGCCGAGGGCGCCATCCAGGCGCTCCGCCCCTCGGGCGACGGCCAGTACCTCGCCTTCCTCGACGCCTGCGCGCCGGTGCGGGACCGGACCGTGCCGGTGGGCACCTCCTCCTGCGACCTGCGGGTGGTCCCGGCGGCGGGGGGCGAGACGGTCCTGGTCGCCCACGGGGTGACGACGCTGCCGGGCGGGTTCGCCTGGAGCTCCGAGGGCCACGTGCTGGCCGCGCTCGACGGCCTCGATATCGGAAGCGGCCAGGGGACGCTGGTCGCCTGGTCGCCGGGCGGCGGGCCGCGGCGGCTGGGCGAGGGGGTCTCGTTCTGGGCCTTCGCCCCCCGCGGGCGGCTCCTGGGCTTCGCCTGGCGCGGACAGCTGCAGCTCTGGCACCCGGGCGCCGAGGCCGAGCCGCTCCCGGGCCTCGACGGGGTCGCCACCTTCGAGTTCCACCCGCAGGGCGAGGCGGGCGTGCCCCTGCTGCTCGTGCGCCGCGCCCTGGCCGCGGGGGGCGACCTCCTCGCCGCGACCCCGGGCCGCAAGCCGGTGCGGGTGGGAGGCCCTGCCGGCGACTACGGCTTCTCGCCCGGCGGCGACCGCTTCGCCTTCACGGAGCGGAGCGGGGAGGGGCGCGACCTGCACCTCGTCTCCTCGTCCGCGCCGGGGGCCAAGGGCCCCATGCTGGGGGAGGACGTGGCCAGCTTCGCCTTCTCGCACGACGGCCGCAGCCTGGCCTTCGTGGCCGGCGAGGTGCCGGGAAAGCTCGGCGACCTGTGGGTGGCGACCGGAGCGGAGCGCCCGGTGCGCCTGGCCGCGGGCGTGGGCGAGTACCGCTGGGCGCGCGGCGCCGCGCGGCTGGCCTGGCTGCAGGGGTACGACCCCCGGGTGCGCTCGGGGACCATCGCCTCCGGGCCGCCGAGAGGAGGGAAGGCCGCGCCCCTCGGGCCCAACGTCTCGGCCTTCGAGATGTCGCCGGACGGGGAGGCGCTGGCCTTCCTCGAGCACACGGTGCAGGGCGGATACTCGGTCGACCTCCAGCTGGCGCGCGGCGGCGCGGCGGTGCGGGTGGCGCCCGGCGTCTTCGGCTTCGACTTCTCGCCCGACGGCAAGGAGATCTGGTACCGCACCGCGTGCCGCCGCAGCGCCGAGGCCTGCGACCTGCACGCCGCCCCCGTCTCCGACCCGGCCCGCGACCGCCGCATCGCGGACGGCGTGAAGAGCTTCGAGTGGGACCGGCGCGCCCCGGGCCGGGTGCTGCTGGGGTGGTCGCGCGAGGACCGGGTGGCGCTCGACATCGCGGTCTGGGAGGAGGGCAAGCTCACCCCGGTGGACCGCTCGGTCCTTCCCGGGAGCGCCTCCTTCCTCGCGCCCGACTCGCGGCGGATCGCCTACGCCGTGAACGATCCCCGGCGGCAGGGCGTGTACGTGGCGGAGCTGCCCAGGTAGTGGGTCGCGGTCGGGAAAGTGGCACCCGGGCCCCACTCTGCTACCCATTCCCCATGCCCCCCGAGGCCCCCGCCCTGCCCCACGAGATCCGGCGCTTCGCCGCGCACCTCGAGGCCGAGCGGCGGGCCTCGCCCCACACCCTCCGCGCCTACCTCGCCGACCTCTCCCGCTTCTCTGCGCTGCTCTCCGAGAGCGGCGCGGCGGTGGCCACGGCCACGCCGGCCCACGTCCGGGCCTTCCTGGCGCGGGAGGCCGGGTCGGCGGGACCCGCCAGCCTGGCGCGCAAGCTCTCCACCCTGCGAAGCCTCTACCGGTTCCTGGTGCGCGAGGGGCTGGCGGCGGGGAACCCGGCCCGCGGGGTGGCGAGCCCGCGCCGGCCCCGGAAGCTCCCGGAGGTGCTGCCCGAGGAGGAGGTCGCGCTGCTGGTGGAGGCTCCCCGGGCGCCCGGCGCGCTGGCGCTGCGCGATCGCGCCATGCTGGAGCTGCTCTACGCCAGCGGCCTGCGGGTGTCCGAGCTCGTGGGGCTCGACGCCGGGGACCTCGACCTCGCCGGGGGGACGGTGCGGGTCCTGGGGAAGCGGCGCAAGGAGCGCATCGTGCCCGTGGGCCGGCCGGCCCTCCAGGCGCTCGAGCGCTGGCTGGCCGAGGGGCGCCCGGCGCTGGCGGCCGGGCCCGGCGGCGGAAGGGGGCGGGCGGCCCTGTTCCTCAACCGGCGCGGCGGCCGCCTCACGGTGCGCTCGGTGGCGCGGCGGCTCGACGCCTGGGTGCTGGCCGCCGGGCTGCCCCGCCACGTCCACCCGCACGTCCTGCGCCACTGCTTCGCCACGCACCTGCTGGGCAACGGGGCCGACCTGCGCGGAATCCAGGAGCTCCTGGGCCACGCCTCCCTCTCCACCACCCAGCGCTACACCCGGGTCGACTGGAAGCGGCTGGCCAGGGTGTACGACGAGGCGCACCCGAGGGCGAAGTAGCACCACGGGCCAGCGAAGCAGGCCCGACCGCCGCGACCTGGCGTTGCGCTGCGGGGCACGGTCCCCGGGCGAGGTCGGCGGCGAGGCCGGCACCGCGCGCCGGGTCCTTGATTCGGCGGATATCGTCACCTGGTGCATTGCCGACCGCCCAGGGAATCGTCAGACACGCCTGCGACGATGCGCCTGGATCCGGTGGCGCGCATGTCCGACCAGCAGACGTTGCAGTTCCCCTCAAGGGGCGGCAGGCGCCGCGGGGCAGGGCGGCCGCCGACGCGCAAGCGCCCGGGCGTACCGCACGCCGTGCGCGAGCGCGTGAACCCGCACCTTCCCGTCCACGTGACGCTCCGCATGGCGCCGCACGTGTGGAGCCTGCGGAGCGAGCGGTCGTATGCGATCGTCCGGCAGGCGCTGGAAGCGGCCCGCCGCCGTGCCGACGCCAGCGTCGTGCACTTCGCCATCCAGGGGAACCACATCCACCTCATCGTCGAGGCGCGCGGCGCGCGGGCGCTCGGGAACGCGATCCGGTCCTTTTCCATCCGCCTCGCGCGGCGCCTCAACCGGATGATGGGCCGCAGTGGCCCCGTCTTCGAGGATCGCTACCACGCCCACGTCCTCCGCACTCCCGGCGAGGTCCGCAATGCCTTGCGCTACGTGCTCGGCAACTTCGCGCGCCACGCGGCGGCGTGGGGAGGGCGCATCCCGGAAGGCTGGGTGGACCCGTTCTCCTCCGCTGGCGTCAAGGTGCCGCGCGAGGCGCAGGGATGGCTGTTTCCGCAGCCCGCGACGAGCCCCGCTGCGAGTTGGCTCCTGCGGCGGCACGGGCCCTCCTTCCCCACGCGTGGCTGCCGGACCAGTCGCGGTGGCGGATGACCCTGTCGGCCGGACTCGAGCCGGGTGACGGTCGGAAGGCGGCCCGAGCCGCAGCCCGGGGGCGAGGTGCGCGGCCGCATTGCCCTCGCTCCCCGCTCGCGATAGGTCTCTCCCCATGCACGGCACCACCGTCCTCTGCGTACGGCGGGGCAGCCAGGTGTGCCTGGCCTCGGACGGCCAGGTGACCATGGACCGCACCGTGATGAAGGCCACCGCCCGGAAGGTCCGGCGGCTCGCCGACGGGCAGGTGCTGGCCGGCTTCGCCGGGGCCACCGCCGACGCCTTCACCCTCTTCGAGCTCTTCGAGAAGAAGCTCGCCGCCCACGGACGCTCCCTGCCGCGCGCGGCGGTGGAGCTGGCCAAGGACTGGCGCACGGACCGGCTGCTCCGGCGCCTCGAGGCGCTGCTGCTGGTGGCCGACCGCGACCACACGCTGGTTCTCTCCGGCTCCGGCGACGTCATCGAGCCCGATTCCACCGCCGGCGGGGGCGCGGCGGCGGTGGGCTCGGGCGGCCCCTACGCCCTGGCGGCGGCCCGGGCGCTCCTGGCCAACACCGAGCTCGGGCCGCGGCGCATCACCGAGGAGGCGATGAAGCTGGCGGCCGAGATATGCATCTACACCAACCACCACCTGAGCATCGAGGAGCTGTAGGTGGCCGATCCCCGCAACCTCACGCCGGGCCAGATCGTCGAGGAGCTCGACCGCCACATCGTCGGCCAGGCGGCGGCCAAGCGGGCCGTGGCCATCGCGCTGCGCAACCGCTGGCGGCGCCAGCGGGTGGCGGCGGAGCTCCGCGACGAGATCCTGCCCAAGAACATCATCCTCATCGGGCCGACCGGGGTGGGGAAGACCGAGATCGCGCGGCGCCTGGCGCGGCTGGCGGGCGCACCCTTCGTCAAGGTGGAGGCCTCCAAGTTCACCGAGGTGGGGTACGTGGGCCGCGACGTGGACTCCATGGTCCGCGACCTGGTCGAGGTGGCGGTGAAGCTCGTCAAGGAGGAGGAGCTGAAGCGGCAGGCGGACCGCGCCCGGGAGGTGGCCGAGGAGAAGGTGGTGGCGGCGCTGGGGCTCGGGGCCACGGCGGAGCGGGCGGCCCGGGGACGGAGCCAGCTCCGGGCCGGCACGCTGGACGAGGAGGAGGTCGAGATCGAGGTGTCGGAGAAGCCGGCGGCGCCGGTGATCCCCATCGGCGGGCCCGGGATGGAGGACATGGCCCAGCAGCTCCAGGACATGATGGGCCAGCTGGGCTCCAATCCCTTCCTCCAGGCGATGGGCGGGGGCGCGCGGCGCAGGCGCCGGCGGGTGAAGGTGAAGGAGGCGCTCCGCATCCTGACGGAGGAGGAGGCGGCCCGCCTGGTGGACATGGACCGGGTCGTCCGCGAGGCGCTGGACCGCGCCCAGGGCTCCGGCATCGTCTTCATCGACGAGATCGACAAGATCGCGGGGCGCGACGGGGCCCACGGGCCCGACGTGTCGCGCGGCGGCGTGCAGCGGGACCTGCTGCCGGTGGTCGAGGGCTCCACGGTGAACACCCGCTACGGCGCGGTGAAGACCGACCACGTGCTCTTCATCGCCGCCGGGGCCTTCCACGTGGCCAAGGTGTCGGACCTCATCCCGGAGCTGCAGGGGCGCTTCCCCATCCGCGTGGAGCTGGACCCGCTGCGCTACCTGGACCTGGTGCGGATCCTGCGCGAGCCCCAGGGGTCCCTGCTGAAGCAGTACGCCGCGCTGCTGGCCACCGAGGGCGTGGACCTCTCCTTCTCCGACGACGCCGTGGAGGCCATCGCCCGCATCGCCGCCGACGTGAACGAGCGCGCCGAGAACATCGGCGCCCGCCGGCTGCACACCGTGCTGGAGAAGGCGCTGGAGGACATCTCCTTCTCCGCCGACGCCAAGGCCGGGCAGAGGATCTCGGTGGACGCCGCCTGGGTGCAGGAGCGGCTCGCGGGCGTCCTCGGCGACGAGGACCTGGCCCGCTACATCCTCTGAGCGGGGGCAGCGCCCCCGCCTCGCTTCTTGCGAGGGCGCGGATCGCCGTGCGATAAGCGGCGCATGGGCAACACCGAGTCGTGGGCCGAGCGGGCGCGCAAGGTCCTCACGCCCAACTACAAGCAGCAGCCGGTGGCGCTGGTGCGCGGGCAGGGGATCCGCGTCTGGGATGCCGACGGCAAGGAGTACCTCGAGTTCCTGGGCGGCGTGGCGGTCAACGTGCTCGGCCACTGCCATCCGGCGGCGGTCGAGGCGCTGGCCGAGCAGGCGCGCACCCTCTGGCACGTCTCCAACCACTACTTCGTCCCCCGCCAGGTGGAGCTGGCCGAGCAGCTCCTCGAGGCCACCCCCTTCGCCTCGCGCGCCTTCTTCTGCAACAGCGGCGCCGAGGCCAACGAGGCGATGCTCAAGCTGGCGCGCAAGGTCTTCTCCGACCGCGGGGAGCCGCAGCGCCACGAGATCGTCTCGACCGTGAACTCCTTCCACGGGAGGACCCTGTTCACCGTCGCGGTCGGCGGGCAGGAGAAGTACCGCCACGGCTTCGAGCCGCTGCCGCCCGGCATCCGCCACGTGCCCTACGGCGACGCGGCCGCGCTGGAGAAGGCGCTCGACGCCAGGACCGCCGCCTTCGTGGTCGAGCCCATCCAGGGCGAGTCCGGGGTGATCGTCCCCCCGCCCGGCTACCTCCGGGCGGCCCGCGAGCTCACCCGCAAGGCCGGCGCGCTGCTGTGCCTCGACGAGGTCCAGACCGGCATGGGCCGCACCGGCCGGATGTGGGCGCACGAGTGGGAGGGCATCGCGCCGGACCTCATGTCGGTGGCCAAGGCGCTGGGGGCCGGCTTCCCCATGGGCGCGCTGCTGGCCAGCGAGGAGCTGGGCCAGCACCTCGCCTCCGGGAGCCACGGGAGCACCTTCGGCGGCAACCCGCTCGGCTGCGCCGTGGCCCTGGCGGTGCTGCGCGAGCTCCGCGGCGGCCTCCTGGCGCGCTCGCGCGAGGTCTCGGCGCACCTCTTCGAGCGGCTCGAGGCGCTCCGCTCCACCGGGCGGGTGCGGCAGGTGCGCGGCAAGGGCCTCCTGGTGGGCGTGGTGGTGCAGGGCGTCGAGGCGGGGGCGGTGATGAAGGCCGCCCGCGAGCGCGGCCTGCTGGTGAACGCCATCGGCGACGACGTCATCCGGATGGCGCCGCCCCTGGTGCTCACGGCCGCCGAGGCGGACGAGGCGGTGGATCGCTTCGCCGCGGCCCTGGCCGCGGCCCCCGCCGCCCCGGCGAAGGGCTGACCATGGCGCGGCCCCCCAGGCGGAAGCGCGACTTCCTCCGGCTCACCGACCTCTCGCGCGAGGAGCTGCTGGACCTGCTGGAGCGGGCCGCCGAGTGGAAGCTCTTGGGCAAGGACGGCCCGCGGCCGCTCGCCCGGATGACGCTGGGCCTGGTCTTCGAGAAGGCCTCGACGCGCACGCGGGTCTCGTTCGAGGTGGCCGCCTCGCAGCTCGGCGGAGGCTCGCTCCTGCTCTCGCCGCGCGACACCCAGCTCGGGCGCGGCGAGCCCATCCAGGACACGGCCCGGGTGCTGGCCCGCTACCTCGACTGCCTGGTGGTGCGCACCTTCGAGCACGCCAAGATCGAGGCGGTGGCCCGGTGGGCGGACGTCCCGGTGGTCAACGCGCTCACCGACTCCTCCCACCCCTGCCAGGTGCTCGCCGACCTGCTCACGGTGGGGGAGCGCGTCGGCGCCGATGCGCTCCCCCGCGGCGAGGTCCCGGTGGCCTGGATCGGCGACGGGAACAACATGGCCAACAGCTGGATCGAGGCCTGCGCCGTGCTCGGGTTCCCGCTGCGGATCGCCTGTCCCCCGGGGTACGACCCGGACCCGAAGCTCCTGGCCCGCGCCGGCGGGAAGGCCCGGGTGGTCCGCTCCCCGGCCGAGGCGGCGCAGGGCGCGCTGGTGCTGAACACCGACGTGTGGGCCAGCATGGGGCAGGAGGCGGAGCAGGCGGCTCGCGCTCGCGCCTTCCAGGGATTCACCGTCGACCGCGCCCTGCTGGAGCGCGCCGACCCGCGTGCCGTCGTGCTCCACTGCCTGCCGGCCCACCGGGGCGAGGAGATCGCCGAGGAGGTGCTGGAGGGGCCGCAGTCGGCGGTCTTCGACCAGGCCGAGAACCGCCTCCACGCCCAGAAGGCGCTTCTCGAGCTGCTGCTGGGGTGAGCCGCGAGGTGTGCCAGGGACCCCGCCGGCGACGGAGGGCCGCCGTACCCCCCGGAGCCGAGGTCGCGTCGTTGACCCCGCCAGGGGCCACCGATAATGTGATCCGGCCCAGGCAAGGGGAGGGCCGGGAGGGCGCGTGAGCGGGGATCGATACCGGGGATTCGTCTTCGTTCCCGCGGACCTGGCCGAGGACGTCGACCTCACCATCGAGGAGAAGAAGGAGATCATCTTCCTCCACGAGAACCTGGGCCGGCTCACCTACTGGGAGCTGCTGGGCGTGGCCTGGAACGCGCCCGCCGAGGCGGCCATGGAGGCCTACCGGCGCAAGGCCCTGCTGCTCCACCCCGACCGGCACCGCGGCAAGCGCCTGGGTCGGTACGAGGCCAGGCTGGCGGCCGTGTTTCCCAAGCTCAACGAGGCCCGCGAGACGCTCTCCGACGCCGCCAAGCGGGCGGTGTACGCCCGCGCCACGGCGGCGCCGGAGGACCTGGCCCGCATGCGGCTGCGGGAGCTCGAGGACGAGCGCCGCGCCGAGGAGCGCCGGGCCCGGCTGGCGCGGCAGAATCCGCTGGTGGCCCGGGCGGGGAGGGCGAGCGACCTCATGGCCCGGGCCCGCGCCGAGATGGAGGAGGGGCGGTGGCAGCAGGCGGCCAACGACTTCCTCACCGTGGCCGAGATGGACCCGCGCAACCAGGAGGCCCGCAAGCTCGCCGGCGAGGCCCGCAGGAAGGCGGCCGCCGCGCGCGCCGCCGAGGCCTACGACAAGGGGCTGGTCCAGGAGGCGGCCGGGCAGCCCCACAACGCGCTGCTCATCTTCCGGCGGGCGGTGGAGGAGGACCCCGACAACGCCCGCTACGCCGTGGCGGCGTCGCGCGCGGCGCGGGCCGCCGGCGACCTGGGCACCGCCCGCGAGCTCGCCGAGAAGGCGGTCAAGCTGGCGCCGCGGCAGGCGGCCTCGCACGAGGCGCTGGCCCAGGCGCTGGCGGCGCAGGGGGAGGGCCGCGAGGCCCGGCGGGCGGCGGAGCGGGCCCTGGAGCTCGACCCGACGCTCGAGGGGGCCAAGGCCATCCTCAAGAAGCGCTGGGGCATCTTCTGATGGCCGACCTCGATCTCGAGCCGGTGATCGGGATCGATCTCGGGACCACCAACTCGGTGGTCGCGACGGTCATCGACGGGGTCCCCCGGGTCATCCAGGGGCGCAACGGCCAGCTGCTCATGCCCTCGGTGGTGGCTCTCGCCAAGAACGGCAAGCGGCTGGTGGGCCAGATCGCCAAGCGCCAGGCCATCACCAACGCGGAGAGCACGGTCTACGCCGCCAAGCGCCTCATCGGGCGGCGCTGGGGCTCCAAGGAGGTGGAGGACGCGCAGCGCATCCTCCCCTACAAGCTGGTCCCCGGCCCCGAGGGGCACGACGTGCGCGTCAAGCTGGGCGAGCGCGCCTTCGCCGTGCCGGAGATCTCGGCCATGGTGCTGGCCGAGCTCAAGGCCGACGCCGAGGCCTTCTTCGGCCGGCGCGTGGCCAAGGCGGTGGTCACGGTCCCCGCCTACTTCAACGACGGCCAGCGCCACGCCACCAAGGACGCGGGCCGCATCGCCGGGCTCGACGTGCTCCGCATCATCAACGAGCCGACCAGCGCCGCCCTGGCCTACGGCTTCGGCAAGCAGATGGAGAAGAAGGTGGTGGTCTTCGACCTGGGCGGCGGCACCTTCGACATCTCCATCCTCGACATCGGCAAGAGCGTCTACGACGTG
>DATIFE010000180.1:0-3289 GCA_035455425.1 Anaeromyxobacteraceae bacterium
GACCTACGGCCACGCCTACGTGGCCCGGGTGGCGATGGCGGCCAAGGACGCCCAGACCGTCAACGCCTTCAAGGAGGCGGAGAGCTTCCCCGGCACCTCGGTGATCGTGGCCTACAGCCACTGCATCGCCCACGGCTACGACATGGCCGACGCCGTGAAGCAGCAGGAGCGCGCCGTGGACTCGGCCTACTGGTCGCTCTTCCGCTACGACCCGCGCAAGGCGGCGCTGGGCGAGAGCCCGCTCAAGCTCGACTCGGGGGCGCCCAAGCTCTCGCTGGCGGAGTTCCTGGCCCACGAGAACCGCTTCAAGCAGGTGCAGCACACCAACCCCGAGCAGTTCAAGCGCCTGGTGGAGGAGTCGCAGCGGTCCGTCCGGGAGCGCTTCGCCCTGCTGGAGCAGCTCGCCAAGGCGATGAGCCCGGCGAACCTCGTCCCCGGAGCCGCCGGCGCGCCGCCCAAGGCGCGGGCCTAGGGAGGCCGCCATGAAGCTCCACCAGCTCTCGCTCTTCCTGGAGAACCGCACCGGGCAGCTCGCCGCCCCCTGCGGGGCGCTGGCCCGCGCCGGCGTCGACATCCTCACCCTGTCGCTGGCCGACACCGCCCAGTTCGGCATCCTCCGGCTGGTGGTCCGCGAGTGGGAGCGGGCCAAGGCGGTGCTGGAGAAGGCCGGGATGGTGGTCAACGTCACCGAGGTGGTGGCGGTGGAGGTGGAGGACCGCCCCGGAGGCCTGGCCGGGGTCCTGGAGCTGGTGGAGAAGGCCGGCCTGGGGATCGAGTACCTGTACGCCTTCGCGCGCGGCTCGCGGAACGGGAAGGCGGCGCTCATCTTCCGCTTCGAGAAGCCGGACGCGGCGCTGGAGCTGCTGCGGCAGCGGGGCGTGCGGGTGCTGGAGGCGGAGGAGATCCTCTCGGGGATGGGCTAGATTCGGGCGGTGGAGGCGCCCGGCGAGAGCCGCATCTGGGACCCGGCCGAGTGCCTGGAGCCCGACCGGCTCCGGGAGCTCCAGGACCGGCGCCTGCGGGAGGTGGTCCGCCGCGCCTCCGGCGTCGCCCACTACGCCGGGCGCCTGGCCGAGAGCGGCATCGACCCGGCGGGCTTCCGCGGCCTCGAGGATCTCCGCCGCCTCCCCGTCACCACCAAGGCCGACCTGCGCCAGCAGTACCCGCTCGGCCTGCTGGCGGTGCCGCGCGCCGAGGTGGCCCGGATCCACGGCTCCTCGGGCACCACCGGCCGGCCCACCTTCGTGGCCTACACCCGGGCGGACCTCGACACCTGGGCCGGCCTGTGCGCCCGCTTCCTGGTCGCCGGGGGCCTCCGGCCCGAGCACCTGGTCCACGTGGCCTTCGGGTACGGGCTCTTCACCGGCGGCTTCGGGCTGCACCAGGGGATCGAGAAGGTGGGGGCCGGCGTGGTGCCGGCGGCCGGCGGCAACACCCCGCGCCAGGTGATGCTCATCGAGGACCTGGGGGCCGAGGTGCTGGTGTGCACCCCCAGCTACGCGCTCCACATCGCCGAGGTGACGAGGGGCCTGGGGAAGGACCCCGCCGCGCTGCCCCTGCGCTACGGCCACTTCGGCGGAGAGCCGTGGACCGAGGAGATGCGCCAGGCCATCGAGCGCGAGCTCGGCATCCAGGCCTTCGACAACTACGGGCTCTCCGAGGTGATGGGCCCGGGCGTAGCCGGCGAGTGCCGCCTCCGGGACGGGCTGCACGTCTCCGAGGACCACTTCCTGGTCGAGGTGCTCGACCCGGCCACGCTCGAGCCGGTGCCCGACGGCGCGCCGGGCGAGCTGGTCCTCACCACCCTCACCCGGGAGGCCATGCCGCTCCTGCGGTACCGGACGCGGGACGTCGCCGCGGTCACCCGGGGCCGCTGCCCCTGCGGCCGCACCACCGCGCGGATGAGCCACGTCGTGGGGCGCTCCGACGACATGATCATCGTGCGCGGGGTGAACGTCTTCCCCTCCCAGGTCGAGGAGGCGCTCCTGCGCGTCGAGGGGACGGCCCCCCACTACCTCATCGAGGTGGCCCGCCCCGGCACGCTCGACGAGGCGGTGGTGAAGGTGGAGGTGCGGGCGCAGGACTTCTCCGACGAGATGCGCCAGATGGTGGAGTTGCGCGACCGCATCGACCGCGAGATCCACGCCGTCACCGGCATCCGCATGGCGGTGGAGCTGGTGGGGCCCGGCACCCTGGAGCGGTCGGCGGGCAAGGCGCAGCGGGTCCTCGATCACCGGCGGGTCCCTCCGGGCCCCTGAGAGGCCGTACGATCCGCCTTCCCCGAGCCCGAGGGCGCTGGCGACAGGCCGCGGGCGCGCGCGGCGGGCCCGCGGTGCTGTGGGGCGGGGCCCTGGCCTTCCTCGACCGGACCCGGAAGCTGCGCTGGCTGGACCTGGCGCTGCTCGCCGGGGTGGCCGGCCTGGCGGCGGGCGTGGTCCGCCTGGCGCGCGGGTGGACCGGCGCGCTGCACCCGGCGGTGGAGATCGATCCCTCGCCGGCCGCCCTGCCGGGCTACGCGCTGCTCTCGCTCTCCCGCGGGCTCCTGGCCTACGCCCTCTCCCTGCTCTTCACCCTGGGCTACGGCTACTGGGCCGCCAAGGACCGGCGGGCGGGGCGGGTGCTGGTCCCGCTGCTCGACATCCTGCAGTCCATCCCGGTGCTGGGCTTCATGCCGGGCCTGGTGCTCGGGCTGGTGGCCGCCTTCCCGCGGAGCAACGTCGGCCTGGAGCTGGCGGCGGTGCTGATGATCTTCACCGGGCAGGCCTGGAACATGACCTTCAGCTTCTACCACTCGCTCCGGTCCGTCCCCCGCGACCTGGCCGAGGCGGCGGCCGTGTCCCGCTTCTCCTGGTGGCAGCGCCTGCGCTGGGTCGAGCTCCCCCTGGCCACCATCGGCCTCGTCTGGAACAGCATGATGAGCATGGCCGGAGGGTGGTTCTTCCTCATGGTGAGCGAGGCCTTCGTGCTCGGCGACAAGGACTTCCGCCTGCCGGGCCTCGGCTCCTACATGAGCGCGGCCGTGGCCCGGGGCGACGGCGCGGCCATGGTCTGGGCGGTCCTGGCCATGATGGCGATGATCGTGGCGCTCGATCAGCTCCTGTGGCGGCCGGCGGTGGTCTGGTCCCAGCGCTTCCGCGTCGACGAGGGGGGACAGGTCGAGGCCACGCGCTCCTGGTTCCTCGACCTCCTGCGCCGCTCGCGCCTGGTCCGCGAGCTCGGGCGGGCCCTGCGCCGGCGGCGCCGGGAGATCGGAAGAGCGTCGTGTAGGGAAAGAGTGTTCTGAAGGGTG
>DATIFE010000181.1:0-20696 GCA_035455425.1 Anaeromyxobacteraceae bacterium
ACCTACGCCGGCAACGCCGAGAGCCTGGCCGACCTCGAGGGGCACGAGCGCTACCGCTTCGTCCGCGGCGACGTGGCCAACGGCGAGCTGGTGGGGGAGCTGCTCCGCTCCGAGCGCATCGAGGCGGTGATGCACCTCGCCGCCGAGAGCCACGTCGACCGCTCCATCCTGGCCCCGGCGGTCTTCATCGAGACCAACGTCCGCGGCACCCAGGTGCTCCTCGAGGCGGCGCGGGAGCTGGGCGTGGCCCGCTTCCTCCACGTCTCCACCGACGAGGTCTACGGCTCGCTCGGCCCGACCGGCGCCTTCACCGAGGAGACGCCGCTCGCCCCCTCGTCTCCCTACTCGGCCTCCAAGGCGGCCAGCGACCTCCTGGCCCTGGCCTACGCCCGCACCTTCCAGCTGCCGGTGGTCGTCACCCGCTGCTCCAACAACTACGGCCCGTACCAGTTCCCGGAGAAGCTCATCCCGCTGATGATCGCCAATGCGCTCCGCGACCTGCCGCTGCCGGTCTACGGCGACGGCATGAACGTGCGCGACTGGATCCACGTGGAGGACCACTGCCGCGGGCTGCTGCTGGCGCTGGAGAAGGGGCGGGCCGGCGAGGTCTACAACTTCGGGGCCCGCAGCGAGCGCCACAACATCCAAATCGTGAAGCAGGTGCTGGCGCTCCTGGGGAAGCCCGAGTCGCTGGTGCAGCACGTCCGGGACCGCCCCGGCCACGACCGGCGCTACGCCATCGACCCGCGCAAGGTGGAGGGCGAGCTCGGCTGGGCGCCGAGCCACCGCTTCGAGGAGGCGCTGGAGGCGACGGTGCGCTGGTACGTGGAGCACCGCGCCTGGTGGGAGCGGATCCTCACCGGCGAGTACCTCCGCTACTACGAGAAGCAGTACGGGGGCCGCTAGTGCGCGTCGCGGTCACCGGCGCCAACGGCCTGCTCGGCGGCGAGGCGGTGGCCCAGCTCGCCGGGCGCCACGAGGTGCTGGCGCTGGGCCGCGGGCCCTGCCGCCTGCCCCCCGGCCCCTTCGCCTGGGCCGACGCCGACCTGGGCGACGGGTCCTCGGCCGAGCGCGCGCTGCTGGCCTTCCGGGCCGAGGCGGTGCTGCACGCCGGCGCCCTGACCGACGTCGACGGCTGCGAGCGCGATCCGGAGGCCGCCTGGCGGGTCAACGTCGGCGGCACCGAGCAGGTGGCCCGCGCCTGCCGCCGGCTCTCCGCCCGGCTGGTCGCCGTCTCCACCGACTACGTCTTCGACGGCGAGGCCGGGCCCTACGGCGAGGACGACGTCCCCAACCCGCGCGGCGCCTACGCCCGCACCAAGCGCTGCGGCGAGGAGGCGGCGCTGCTGCTGGCTCCCGGGGCGGCCGTGGCCCGGGTGGCGGTGGTGTACAGCGGCCGGCCCGGCGCCAAGCCCACCTTCGCCACCCAGGTGGTGGAGAAGCTCTCGCGCGGCGAGCCGGTCAAGGCCTTCTCGGACCAGCTGGTCTCGCCCACGCTGGCGGCAAGCGGGGCCGCCATGTGCCTGGAGCTCCTCCTGGAGACCGATCGCGCCGGGGTGCTGCACGCCAGCGGTGCCACGGTGCTCGACCGGGTGGACTTCGCCCGGCGGCTGGCGCGCCGCTTCGGCCTGGCGGGCGAGATCGTGCCGGTGCGGACCGCGGAGGTGAAGCTGCTGGCGCCGCGGCCGCTGCGCGGCGGGCTCCGGGTGGACCGGGCCGCCGCCCTTCTCCGGAACAAGCCGCTCCCGGTGGACGAGGCCATCGATCGGTTCCACGCGGAGTGGCAGCGGCGGCGGCCGTGACCCGGCGGCTCGACCTCGCGGGCGCCGCGGCGGCGCTGCGGGCCGGCGGGATCGTCGCCTATCCGACCGAGACCTTCTACGGCCTGGGGGCGCTCTGGAACCGGGAGGAGGCGCTCCGGCGCCTGGCCCGCGCCAAGCTCCGCCCCGAGGGGAAGCCGCTCCCGCTGCTGGCGGCCGACCGGGCCCAGGTCGCCGAGGTGGCGGCCGGGCTCGGGCCGCTCGCCGAGCGGCTGGCGGCGCGCTTCTGGCCCGGCCCCCTGACGCTGGTGCTCCCGGCGGCCCCCGGCGTCCCGGAGGACGTCACCGGCGGCACCGGCACGGTGGGCGTGCGCATCCCCGGAAGCCGCATGGCCCGGGACCTGGCGGCCGCCGCCGGCGGGGCGCTGGTCTCGACCTCCGCCAACCTCTCCGGCGGGCGGCCGCCCGTCGATCCCTCCGAGATCGACCCGGAGATCCTGGCGCGGATCGACGGGGTCCTCGACGCCGGGCCCGCGCCGGGCGGCCTCGCCAGCACGGTGGTGGAGGTGGGGGAGGGCGCGCCGCGCCTCCTGCGCGCCGGAGCGGTGCCGTGGGAGGCGATCCGCGAGGCGCTGGACGGGTGAGCGGCGCCGGAGATCGGCGCTTGCACCCCCCCGGCCCGTGATCTAGCTTCCATCGGCCTCATGCCGGCGCTGCTTCCCTTCCGGGGTCTCCGATATCCCGCCGCGCGCGCGGAGGCGCTCTCGCGCCTCATCGCGCCGCCGTACGACGTGATCTCGCCGGAGCAGCGGGAGCAGCTGGCGGCGCGAAGCCCGCACAACATGGTCCACGTCATCCTGGAGCCGGACCGGCCCGGGGACGGCCCGGAGGAGAAGTACGTCCGGTCGGCGCGCACCTGGGCGTCGTGGCAGGCGGAGGGCGTGGTGAAGCCCGACCCGAGGCCCGCGCTCTACGCGGTCGAGCAGAGCTTCACCGGGCCCGACGGCAGGCCCTGCGTCCGGCTGGGCGCCACGGTGGCGGTGCGGCTCCACGCCTACGCCGACGGCAAGGTGCTCCCCCACGAGAAGACGCTGGCCGCGCCGCGCCTGGACCGCCTGGCGCTGGTGCAGCGCGTCCAGGCCAACCTCTCCCCGGTGTTCGGCCTCTTCGAGGATCCGAAGCGCGACGGGCTCCAGGCCATCCAGGCGCTGGCGCAGGGTGAGCCGGTGGCCGAGGCCGACTCCGACGACGGCGTCCACCACCGGCTCTGGCGGGCGGAGGACCCGGCCGTGATCCGGAGGCTGGCGTCGGCGCTGGCGCCTCGCACGGTCTTCATCGCCGACGGGCACCACCGCTACGAGGCGGCGCTGGCCTACCGTGACCTGGTGGACCGGGAGCGCCCCGGCCTCCCCGAGGCGGCGGGCCACCGCTACATCCTCATGACGCTGTGCTCGATGTCCGACCCCGGGCTCTGCATCTTCCCCACCCACCGGCTGGTCTTCGGGCTCCCCCACTTCCGCCTCGGGCCCTTCCTCGACCGCCTGGCCCGGTTCTTCGACGTCGAGACCCTGAACGAGGACATGAACCGGCCGGCGGGCCGCGCCTGGGCCATCTCCAAGCTGGCGGAGCACTCGGGCAAGTCCACCACCTTCCTGCTGGTGACCGGCGAGGACCGGCGCGGCCGGGTGCTCACCCTGCGCGACGAGGCCGACCTCTCCGGCGTGCCCCTGCCCGAGAGCCAGACGCTGCGGGACCTGGACGTGACCGCGCTGCACGCCATCGTGCTCCAGCACCTGCTGGGGATCTCCCCCGAGGCCCAGGAGCGCCAGGAGAACCTGCGCTTCGAGATGGACGCGGGGGCCGCCGTCAACCGGGTCCTCCAGGGCGAGTTCCCGCTGGGCTTCCTGGTGAACCCCACGCCCATGTGGCAGGTGCAGGCGGTGGCCGAGGGCGCCGAGACCATGCCGCAGAAGAGCACCCACTTCTTCCCCAAGCTGGCGAGCGGGCTGGTGATGCGGAAGATCCACGAGGATCTCCCGGCTCCGGCGTAGCCGGGCCCGCGGCCCCCGGCTAGAATCGTCCCATGCCCTTCCCCCAGGACCGACCCCGCCGCATGCGCCGCACCGAGGCGCTGCGCAGCCTGGTGCGCGAGACCACCCTGGCGCCGGACGACCTGGTCTGGCCGCTCTTCGCCGTCCCCGGGAAGCGGGTGCGCAACCCGGTGAAGTCGATGCCCGGCGTCTTCCAGCTCTCGGTCGACGAGCTCACCGCCGAGGCGCAGCGCGGGTGGGAGTGCGGGGTGCGCTCGGTGATCCTCTTCGGCGTCCCCGAGCACAAGGACGCCACCGGCTCGGCCGCCTGGGACGACGACGGCGTCATCCCCCGCGCCATCCGCAGCCTCAAGGAGTCGGTGCCGGGCCTGGTGGTGATGACCGACGTGTGCATGTGCGAGTACACCGACCACGGCCACTGCGGCGTGCTCAAGCCGCCCCGCGTCGGCGGGAAGAGCCCGGAGCTGGTGGTCGACAACGACGAGACCCTGGCGCTCCTGTCCAAGGAGGCGGTGGCCCACGCGCGGGCCGGGGCGGACGTGGTCGCCCCCTCCGACATGATGGACGGCCGGGTGGCCGCCATCCGCCGCGCCCTCGACGCGGCCGGCTATGCCGACGTGCCCATCCTCTCGTACGCCGCCAAGTTCGCCGGCGCCTTCTACGGACCCTTCCGCGACGCCGCCGAGAGCGCGCCGCGGGAGGGGCCGGGCGTGCCCCGGGATCGCAAGGGCTACCAGATGGACCCCGCCAACGCCCGGGAGGCCATGCGCGAGGTGGCCCTCGACGTGGGGGAGGGGGCCGACCTGGTGATGGTCAAGCCGGCGGTGCCCTACCTGGACATCGTGCGCATGGTGAAGGAGCGCTTCGACCTGCCGGTGGCCGCCTACCACGTCTCGGGGGAGTACGCGATGATCAAGGCGGCGGCCGAGCGGGGGTGGATCGACGAGCAGCGGGTGATGATGGAGACCCTGCTCTGCTGCCGCCGCGCCGGCGCCGACCTGGTGCTCACCTACTACGCCCAGGAGGCGGCCTCCGCGCTGACGGGGGTCCGGCGGTGACGCCCGCCCCGCTCGGCGCACCCGCGGAACCGGCCTCGGGGCCGCCGCGTCCGGCCTGACCATGCGGGACGCCAGGCCCGAGGGCTCGCCGTACCCGAAGGCGGACCTGACGCTGCGCGGCCTGGCGCGCTTCTTCGACCTGGCCCTGGCCTTCGCGGTGGCCAACGCCGCCGGCCCGCTGGGGCCCGTCCTGGCCTGCGTCTACCTCCTGGTGGCAGACGGGCTCCTCCACGGGCAGTCGCTGGGGAAGCGCGTCTTCGGGGTGCGCGCCATGGTGCTGCAGCGGGGCGCCACCCGCGGGCGCCCGGCCGGATACCGCGAGTCGATGCTGCGCAACCTGCCCTTCGCCCTGCTGGGCCTGTTCTACGGCTTCACCATCATCGGCTGGCTCATGCTCTTCGTCGCCGGAGTCCCCATCCTGGCCTTCGAGTCCTGGATGGTCTGGAGCGACCGCCTCGGCGTCCGCATCGGCGACATCTTCGCCGACACCCAGGTGGTGGACGCCAAGGTGGTCTCCAAGGTCGAGATCACGGTCTCGCCGGACCTGCACGCCGTGTCGCCCCAGGGGCCGGGGCCGGCCGCGGCCCACCGCGCCGCCTGAATCGATGCGCATCGCCCTGACCCACAACCTGCGCCTCTCCGAAGCCGAGGAGGAGGCCGAGTTCGACAGCCGGGAGACGGTGGAGGCGCTGGCCGGCGCCGTCGAGCGGCTGGGCCACCGGGTGGAGCGCATCGAGGTCTCCGGCCCGGCGTCGCGGACCGTGGCCCGGCTCGAGGCCTTCGACCCGGAGCTGGTCTTCAACACCGCCGAGGGGCGCAGGGGCCGCTTCCGGGAGGCCTTCTTCCCGGCGCTCTTCGACGAGCTGGGCATGCCCTACACCGGCTCCGACGCCTGGGCGCTGGCGGTGACGCTCGACAAGCAGCTGACCAAGCTCCTGCTGGCGCAGCACGGCGTGGCCACGCCGCGCTGGCAGTACGTGGAGCGCCCGGAGCAGCTCCAGGCGCAGGCGCTGCGGTACCCGGTGATGGTGAAGCCCAACTTCGAGGGGAGCTCCAAGGGCATCACGCAGGACTCGGTGGTCGAGGACCCCCTGCGCCTGCACGCGGCGGTCGCCGCCATGCTGGCCCGCTACCCCCAGGGCGTGCTGGTGGAGGAGTTCATCGCCGGGCGCGACGTCACCGTCCCCTTCCTGGAGGCGGCGGCGCCGGACCGCGGGGGCGTGCTCCAGCCGGTGGAGTACCAGGTCGACGAGGCCGTGGCCGGCCGGCGGCGCTTCGCCATCTACGACTACGAGCTCAAGACCGCCCTCGACGGCGCGGTCTCGGTGCGGGCCCCGGCCCGCCTCGGGGCCGCCGAGGCCCGGGCCCTCCACGAGCAGGCGGCGCTGGCCTACCGCGTGCTGGGGATCCGCGACCTGGGCCGCATCGACTTCCGCCTCGGGGACGACGGCCAGGCCTACTTCCTGGAGGTGAACGCGCTCCCGTCGCTCCAGCCCGGCGCCGGGATCTACGCCTCGGCGGCGCTCGAGGGGCTGCACGCCGACGGGGTCGTCGGCGCGGTCATCCAGAGCGCCGTGGCCCGGTGGAACATCGCCCCGGAGCCGGGGCGGCGCGGCCGGCCCCGTCGCGCCGAGCGGCTCAAGGTGGGCTTCACCTTCAACGTCAAGCGGGTGACCCCCGACCCGCAGGGCGAGCAGGACGACGAGGCGGAGTACGACTCGCCCCGGACGCTGCAGGCCATCCGCGAGGCCATCGCCAGCCACGGCCACGAGGTGATCGACCTCGAGGCCACGCCCGACCTGCCGCTCCAGCTGGCCTCGACGCCGGTGGACGTGGTCTTCAACATCGCCGAGGGCTTCAAGGGGCGCAGCCGCGAGTCGCAGGTGCCGGCGCTGCTCGAGCTCCTCGACATCCCCTACACCGGCTCGGATCCGGCGGCTCTCTCGGTCTCGCTCGACAAGGCGCTGGCCAAGCGGATGGTGCGCACCCACGGCATCCTGACCCCGGCCTACCTGCTGCTGCACACCGGGAGGGAGCGCCTGCCCCGGGAGCTCTCCCGGTTCCCCATGCTGGTGAAGCCGGTGGCCGAGGGGACCTCCAAGGGCGTCACCCGCAGGAGCGTGGTGAACGACGAGGGCGAGCTGCGCGAGGTGGCGCGCGAGATCATCGCCAAGTACCGGCAGCCGGCCCTGGCGGAGGAGTACGTCGCCGGCCGCGAGTTCACGGTGGGGCTCCTGGGCGAGCGCCGCCCGCGGGTGCTCCCCATCATGGAGATCGTGTTCCTCGACCCGGGCGATCCCGCGCCCATCTACTCCTTCGAGATGAAGCAGGACTGGAGCGACAAGATCCGCTACGAGGTCCCGGCGCGCCTCCCCGAGCGGGACGTGGACCGGCTGGAGCGGGCGGCCCGCGAGTGCTTCGCGGCGCTGGGCTGCCGCGACGTGGCCCGCGTGGACTTCCGCATGGACGCCGAGGGCCGCATCTTCTTCATCGAGGCCAACCCCCTGCCCGGGCTGTCGCCGGGCTGGAGCGACCTGGTGCTCATCGCCCAGGCGGCCGGGATCGACTACCGCGGGCTCATCGGCGAGATCCTCTCCTTCGCCATCCGGCGACACCAGGAGCGAGAGCGCGAGCGGGAGCGGGCGCGCCGGGCCATGGCGGCCGCCGGGCGCGAGTCCGGAGCCAACGGGGCCGGCCGCGAGAGCACGGAGGCCTGAGCGTGGAGCCGCGACCCCGCGCCCGCGAGCTGGGCATCCCGCTGGGACGCTTCCGCCCCGGCCGCTGGAACGCCATCACCGACGTGGAGGGCGTCAAGGTGGGCCACTCCACGGTGATCCGCGGCTCGGGGCCGCTGCGCCCGGGGAAGGGGCCGGTGCGGACCGGGGTCACCTGCATCCTCCCCGGCTCGCGGAACGTCTTCGCCGAGCGCGTGGTGGGCGGCGGCTTCGTCCTCAACGGGGCCGGCGAGGTGTCGGGGATGACGCAGCTCCTGGAGTGGGGCCTGGTCGAGACGCCCATCTTCCTCACCAACACGCTCAGCGTGGGCGCGGTGGGCGATGCGGCGGTGAAGTGGATGGTGGAGCAGAACCCGGGCATCGGCCTGGAGCACGACGTCATCATCCCGCTGGTGGGCGAGTGCGACGACTCCTGGCTCAACGACGTCGCCGGCCGGCACGTGCGGGAGCAGCACGTCTACGAGGCCATCCAGACCGCCTCCGACGGGCCGGTGGCCGAGGGGAGCGTGGGCGGGGGCACCGGGATGATCACCTGCGACTTCAAGGCGGGGATCGGGACCTCGAGCCGCAAGCTCCCCGAGTCGATGGGCGGCTACACGGTGGGGGTGCTGGTCATGTCCAACTTCGGGCTCATGCGGCAGCTGCGGGTCGGCGGCCTGCCGCTGGGGGAGATCCTGGAGGCGCGGTACGCGGGCCTGCCGAGGCGGGAGCGGAGCTACGGGTCCATCATCGCGGTGCTGGCCACCGACGCGCCGCTCGCCACCCACCAGCTCGACCGCCTCGCCAAGCGGGCGGCGCTGGGAATCGGCCGCGTCGGCTCCTCGGCCATGCACGGGTCGGGCGAGATCCTGGTCGCCTTCTCCACCGCCAACCGGGTGCCGCGCGAGTCGCGCAAGATGGTCTACCGGATGAAGATCCTGCTCGACGCGCGCCTCGACCCGCTCTACGAGGCGGTGATCGAGGCCACCGAGGAGGCCATCCTCAACTCGCTGTGCGCGGCCCGGGACATGGACGGCGTGAACGGCAACCTGTGCCGGGCCCTGCCGGTGGAGGAGGTGCGCGAGCTGGTGGCCCGCTGGCAGGCGGCGGCCCGCCCGCCGCCCCCGGCCGGACCGCCGAGAAAGGAGTAGGGCGGCCCTCCTCGTGCTATAGAGGCGCCGCCCGGGAGCGTCGTCACCACCGCGGCGGAGGACAAATGGCCCGATCGAAGAGCAAGCACGTGCGGCTCATCATGAAGCGCCGGCAGAGGTGGAAGCGCCGGCTCAAGACCCGGAAGGCGACCCGCAAGGCGGCCGCCAAGAAGTAGGGGTCGCCGGAACGGCTTGACGCCGCGGGCCCGGGCGCGCTAGGTACTGCCTCCCTCGGGCGCAAGGCATGGAGATTCCGTCGCAGAGCCAGTGGAGCGTGGCGAGCTGGCTGGAGGCCTTCCGGGACCGGGTGGTGCGCCGGTCGCTGATGGGGAAGAGGCGGATCGACGCCACCTTCACGCGCCGCGAGCTGGACCGGAAGCTGCTGGAGCTGGGCGAGCGCTTCGCGGCCCTGGTGGGGCAAGGGGTCGGCGCCGTCCCGGCGGAGCTGGGCGCGCTGGTGCAGGAGGTGCGCGGGCTGCAGGAGAGCCTGCGGTCGCAGCTGCAGGACATCGCGGCGCTGGATGGCGAGGGATAGCGCGGCGACGAGGAGAGCTTCGGGCCCGTGGCGCAGCTGGGAGCGCGCCTGAATGGCATTCAGGAGGTCACCGGTTCGATCCCGGTCGGGTCCACCAGTGCAGCAGGGCGGGGCGGCTACCGAGAGGTGGCCGCCCCGCTCGCTTTGCGGGCCGCGGCCGGGACGCCGGCGACCGGCTCGCGGTTCCGATCCACCCAGGCGGCCCAGGGGACGAAGAGCCAGAGCAGCAGGCCCGCGGCGCCGATGGCGCGGGCGCTGGGCGGCGGCGGGCCCGCCAGGTTGGCGGCGTAGAGGGCGGCCAGGACCGCCACCAGGGCCCAGAAGGCGACGCTGCCGGTGCGGTTCCGCGCCCGGGTCCCGGTGGCGTAGAGGACCACGCCGGCGGCGAAGAGGGCCCCCTCGACGGCGACCGTGGCCGGGACCGAGCCCCACAGGCCGAGGCCGACCTTGGTCGCGCCGGGCGCGAGCGGCAGGTCGGGGCGGTGGGTCACGAAGTCCAGGATCCAGTGCGACAGCACCAGCGCGCCGACCACCCAGGCGCCGCGCCCGTACCCGGTTCGCGCCCGATAGGCGCCGGCGAACCCGGCCGCCCACAGGAGCACCAGGAGCAGGCTGTGGGTCCACGGGTAGCTCACGAAGTCGAGCGGCGTGACGGCGGTGTTGCCGGGATCGATCCGCACCTCCTCCACCCCGGCGAGGACCAGCGCGGGCCAGACGAGGTCGAGGAGCTGCGCCGCGGCGAAGAGCGTTCCCAGGGAGGTGCGGGGGCTGGCGCGCTTGGCAGCCAGGCCGACGGCGAAGTGTCCGATGAACATCCCGGTGGTCTACGGCGCGGAGGGGGCCCCGGCAAGCGACAGGGGGGGGCGGGCCCTCACCCCGGGGGGGTCGGTGGACGCCGCCGCTGCCACAGCGCCCAGGCCGCTACGGCCCCGGCGGCCAGCAGCGCCAGGGCGTACTCCAGCCAGCGCAGGTCGCGCCGCAGGTCCTCGAGGCTCCCGGCGAAGAGCCAGCCGAGGCCCAGGACGATGGGCACCGAGGCCAGCGCCGAGAGGGCGTCGGCCAGGACGAAGGTGCGGGTGGGCACCCCCGAGGCGCCGGCCAGCGCGAAGATGGCCAGGCGCAGCACCGAGAGGTGGCGCCCGGCGACCACCGTGAGGAAGGCGTGCCGCGCGAAGTGGCGCTCGATGGCCGCGCGCCGCGGCGGCGTGAGCAGCCGGGCCAGGCGCGGGGAGGCGAGCACGGCCGGCCCCCGGCTGCGGGCCAGCCGGAAGAGGAGCGCGTCGCCGATCACCAGCCCGAGCCAGGAGGCGGCCGCGGCCGGGAGGAAGGAGATCACGCCGCGGCGCGCCAGGTACCCGGCGGTGAGCTGCACCATCTCCTCCGGCACCGGAACGCCCACGCCGCCGGCCACCAGCAGCCCGAGCACGGCAGCGTAGGTGAACTGCTCGACCAGGCGCTCCAGCACCGGCCGAGGATACACGCTCCCCCCGGCCCGGTCCCCGGCGGCCTTCCCGGGACGGGCGGGGCGTCCGGTCCCGCGCTAGACTCGCGGCCTTCCCGGGAGCCGCCATGACCCTCGCCTTCGCCCTGCTGACCGCCCTCTCCGCCTCGCCCGCCCTGGCCGCCCCGCCGCCGGCGGCGAAGAGGCCGGTGGTGGACACCTACCACGGCGTCGCCGTCACCGACCCCTACCGCTGGCTCGAGAACGGCGCCGACCCCGAGGTCCAGTCCTGGATGAAGGCCCAGGACGCGCGGACCCGCGCCTGGCTGGCGCGGCGCCCGGGGATGGAGGCGCTGCGGGCGCGCGTGCGCGAGGTGGTCACGGCCCACGCCGTGAGCTACGGGAGCGTGGTGCGCCGCGGCGGCACGTTCTTCGCCCTCAAGTTCCAGCCGCCCAAGCAGCAGCCCTTCGTGGTCGCCCTGTCCTCGCTCGACGACCTCTCCGGCGAGCGGGTGGTCCTGGACCCCACGGCGCTCGACCCCTCGGGCGGCACGTCGATCGACTTCTTCTCCCCCTCGCCCGACGGGCGGCTCCTGGCGGCCTCGATCTCGGAGAAGGGGAGCGAGAGCGGGGACCTGCGCATCTTCGACGTCGCCACCGGGAAGGAGCTCGAGGGCCGCATCCCCCGGGTCAACGGCGGCACCGCCGGCGGCGGCGTGGCCTGGAACGCCGACGGGACCGGCCTGTGGTACACGCGCTACCCGCGCGCCGGAGAGCGGCCCGAGGCCGACCTCGGCTTCTACCAGGAGGTCTGGTTCCACCGGCTGGGGACGCCGCCCGACCAGGACGCCTACGAGCTGGGGAGGGAGTTCGACGCCCCGCGGATCGCCGAGCACTTCCTCCAGGCCTCGGACGACGGGAAGCACGTCCTCTCGCTGGTGCAGAAGGGCGACGGCGGGGAATACGCGCTGTACCTGCGCCGCCCCGAGGGAGGCTGGCGGAAGGTGAGCGGGCTCGCCGACGAGGTGGTGGCCGCCCGGTTCGGGCTCGACGGCGGCCTCTGGCTCCTCTCGCGCAAGGGAGCGCCCCGCGGGCGCGTCCTGCGGGTCCCCGTCGACGACCCCGACCTGGCGAAGGCCCGGGTGGTCGCCGAGGCGGCGGACGGGGCCATCGAGGGGCTCGACCCGGGCAGCGGGATGTCGGGGCTGGAGGTCACCGGGTCGCACCTCTTCCTGACCGAGGTCGCGGGCGGGCCGAGCCGCGTGCGCGTGCTCGACCTCCAGGGCAAGCCGGCCGGCTCGCTGGCGGCCGAGGGCGTGACGGCCGTCGCGGTCCTGCGCCGCACCGGGCCGGAGGAGGTGGTCTACGCCGCCACCTCCTACGTGGCGCCGGTCGCCTGGTACCGCGCGGACGCGGCGCTGGCCCCGAGGAAGCTCGCCATCAGCAGCCCGTCGCCGGTGGACTTCTCCGACGTGGAGGTGGTGCGGGAGACGGCCGTCTCGAAGGACGGCACCAAGGTGCCCATGAGCATCCTGATGCGCCGCGGGACGAAGCGCGACGGACGGAACCCGACGCTGCTCACCGGCTACGGCGGCTACGGCATCAGCAACTCGCCGGGCTTCGCCGCCGCCCGCCGCGTCCTGCTCGACCAGGGCTTCGTCATCGCCGTCGCCAACATCCGCGGCGGAGGGGAGTACGGCGAGGAGTGGCACCTGGCCGGCAACCTGACCCACAAGCAGAACGTCTTCGACGACTTCGCCGCCTGCGCCCGGCACCTGGTCGACCGGGCCTACACCCGGCACTCGCGCCTGGCGCTCCAGGGAGGCTCGAACGGCGGCCTGCTCATGGGGGCCATGATCACGCAGCACCCCAGGCTCGCCCGGGCGGTGGTGGCCCAGGTCGGCATCTTCGACATGCTGCGGGTGGAGCTGCACCCCAACGGCGCCTTCAACGTCACCGAGTTCGGCACGGTCAAGGATCCGGCCCAGTTCCGCGCCCTCCACGCCTACTCGCCCTACCACCGGGTGAAGGACGGGACGCCGTACCCGGCGGTGCTGCTCACCGCCGGCACCCGCGACCCGCGCGTCGACGCCTACCACGCCCGCAAGATGGCGGCCCGGCTGCAGGCGGCCACCTCCTCGCACAACCCCGTCCTGCTCCGGGTCAGCGACTTCGGCCACGGCATCGGCACGGCCCTGGACGAGCGCATCGGCGAGATCGCCGACGTCTACGCCTTCCTCTTCGAGGAGCTGGGGGTGCGCTTCCGGGCGCCGGGGGCCGCCGCCGCCACTGGCGCGGCCGGGGCGGGGCGCTAGCCCCTTTCGCGGGCGGCGGCGCCTCCCGGGCCGCCGGAGCTCGCCGGTCGTTCCCGGATGGCCCCCGGTCGTCTAGGCTCGTGCCGATGCCGGCGCGACCCGGAGCCAGGGAGCTGGAGCTCGAGGCGGCGCGCCTCCCGGCGCCCCCCGCGGCGCCGGCCGCCGCGGGCGGGGAGGCCCTGGCCATGCTGGTGCGCCGGGGCCTTCGCCCCCGCCTGGCGCGCCCCGACCTCCCCTTTCCCCGGGACCTCGAGGAGCCGCTCGCCGATCGCATCGCCGAACGCCTCGGGCACTACGGCTTCCGCCTCTTCCTGCGCGGCGCCATCCTGCGGCGCGGCCCGTTCCGGCCGACCGAGGCGACGCGGTACCTCTCCGCCGCCCAGGCCCGCGCGGCCGCGCAGGACCTGGTGGAGCTGGGGCTGGCGGCGCCGGCGCCCGGGGGCCGGTTCCGCCTGCGCTGGCCCGCCCGGAGCTTCGGGGGCACGCTGGAGTGGTGGGTGGCGCGCGAGCTGCGCCGCCGCCTGGCGCTCGACGTGGCCGCGGGCGTCCGCTCCGGGGCGCCGGGCGTCGGCGGCGACCTCGACGTGGTCGCCGCGGCCGAGGGGAAGCTCGTCTACCTCGAGCTCAAGTCGTCGCCCCCGAAGCACCTCATGCCGGCGGAGGTGGCGGCCTTCCTCCGGCGCGTCCGGGCGCTGCGCCCCCACCTGTCGGTGTTCGCCATCGACACGGCGCTGCGCCTGCCCGACAAGGTGCTGCCCATGCTGGCCGAGGCCGCGGGGCGGGCCGCGCCGCGGCGGCTGCTCCGCGACGTCTGGGCGGTGGCGCCCGGGCTCTACGCCACCAACGCGCGCCAGGACCTGATCGAGAACCTTTGCCTGGCGGTCGCGGACGGCCTGCGCGCCCTGGCCCCGGACCCCCCGTGACCGCGGCGCCCGCGCGCCGCGGCCGCGTCCCGGGCTACACTCGCGGCGATGCGCGCCATGGTCCTCGACGGCCCTCGCCAGCCCCTGCGGCTCCGCGACCTCCGCCTGCCCGAGCCCGGGCGCGGCGAGATCCGGGTCCGGGTCCGGGCCTGCGGGGTGTGCCGCACCGACCTGCACCTCGTGGACGGGGACCTGCCCGACCCGGGCCGCCCCGTGATCCCCGGGCACGAGGTGGTGGGCGAGGTGGATGCCGTCGGCCCGGGGGTGGCGCACCTCGCGGCCGGGGACCGGGTGGGCGTGCCCTGGCTCGGCTGGACCTGCGGCCTGTGCGAGCCCTGCCTCGAGGGGCGCGAGAACCTGTGCGACCGGGCCCTCTTCACCGGCTACACGCTCGACGGCGGCTACGCCGAGGCCCTGCTGGCGGACGCCCGCTACTGCTTCCCCATCCCGCCGGGGACGGGGGACGCCGAGGCGGCGCCGCTCCTCTGCGCCGGGCTCATCGGCCACCGCGCCTGGCGCCTGGCCCGCGGGGCGCGGCGGATCGGGCTCTACGGCTTCGGCGCGGCGGCCCACATCGTGGTCCAGGTGGCGCGCCACGCCGGCCAGGAGGTGTTCGCCTTCACCCGGCCCGGCGACGCCGAGGGCCAGGCCTTCGCGCGCGAGCTGGGCGTGGCCTGGGCCGGCGACTCCACCGGGCCCCCGCCGGCGCCGCTCGACGCCGCCATCCTCTTCGCCCCCGTGGGCGCCCTGGTCCCGCTGGCGCTGCGAGCGGTGCGGAAGGGCGGCTCGGTGGTGTGCGCCGGCATCCACATGAGCGACATCCCCTCCTTCCCCTACGAGCTCCTCTGGGGCGAGCGCAGCCTGTGCTCGGTCGCGAACCTCACCCGCCAGGACGGGCAGGAGCTCCTAGGGCTGGCGGCCCGCATCCCCCTGCGGACCACGGTCGAGACCTTCCCGCTGGAGCAGGCGAACGAGGCGCTGGAGCGCCTCCGCGCCGGCCGGATCCACGGCGCCGCGGTGCTGGTGCCCTGACTGCACGAGCGCGTCGCGCGGCGACGCGCGAGGTGGCGTCTCGCCTTCCATCCCGCGGCGCGATCCGTGATCCGGGGCGGAGGACCGGCTAGATAGAGGAGACCCATGCCCGACGCACCCAGGCTCCTCCTCCTGGTCCCGACCCGGAGCTACCGCACCGACGACTTCCTGGCCGCCGCCCGGCGGCTGGGCGTCGGGGTGGTGGTGGGGAGCGACCTGTGCCACGAGGTCGAGGAGCGCACCGGGGGCGTCGAGGGGCTGGTCTCGCTCGACTACCGGCGCCCGGAGCGCGCCGCCGCGCGCATCGCGGAGATCTCCCGGGAGCAGCCCATCGGCGGCGTGGTGGCCGGCGACGACGGTACCAGCGTCATCGCCGCCCTGGCGGCCGAGAGGCTGGGGCTCCCGCACAGCTCCCCGGAGGCGGCCCGCCGGGCCGGCAACAAGGCGAGCAGCCGGCGGGCGCTCGCCGCCGCCGGGGTCCCGGTCCCGCGCTTCCAGGTCTTCCCGCGCGCGGGGGGGCCCGAGGGTCCGGCGCGGGAGGTCGCCTATCCCTGCGTCCTCAAGCCGCTGGCGCTCTCGGCCAGCCGGGGGGTGATCCGCGCCGACGATCCCGCCTCCTTCGCCGCGGCCTGGCGGCGCATCGAGCGCATCCTCGACCGGGCCCGGACCGAGCGGCGGCCGGGAGACGAGGAGGCGCGGCGCAGCATCCTGGCGGAGGCCTTCGTCCCGGGCTCGGAGGTGGCGCTCGAGGGCCTGCTGCGCGGCGGCCGGCTCGAGGTGCTGGCGCTCTTCGACAAGCCGGACCCGCTCGACGGGCCGTTCTTCGAGGAGACGATCTACGTCACGCCCTCGCGCCACCCGCCGGCCCTGCAGGCGGAGGTGGAGCGGGTGACCGCGGCCGCGGCGCGGGCCCTGGGGCTCGCCGAGGGACCGGTCCACGCCGAGCTGCGCCTCTCCGCCGCAGGCCCGGTGGTGCTGGAGGTGGCGGCGCGCAGCATCGGCGGCCTGTGCGCGCGGACGCTCCGCTTCGGGGCCGGGATCTCGCTCGAGGAGGTGATCGTGGCCCACGCCCTGGGGCGCCCGCTCTCGGAGCTGCGGCGCGAGGCGCGCGCCTCGGGCGTGATGATGCTGCCCATCCCCCGGGGCGGCGTGCTCCGCGGCGTCGGGGGGCTCGAGGAGGCGCGAGCCGTTCCCGGCGTCGCCGACGTGGTGATCACCGTCCCCGAGGGGCGCGAGGTGGAGCCCTTGCCGGAAGGGGACAGCTACCTGGGATTCCTCTTCGCCCGCGGCGACTCGCCCGGCGAGGTGGAGGAGGCCCTGCGCCGGGCCCACGCCCGGCTGCGCTTCGACATCCGGGAGGCGCTGCCGACCCTCTGACCGGCGCCGGCGGCGCGGAAGCTCCCCGGCGCCCGTCCTACCGCAGGGGGGCCAACTGGTCCCCGGTGGGCTCGGCTCAACAGAACCAGGACTCGGTGAGCCGCGGCGCGGCCGCGCCCGGCAGCCGGGGCGCGGGAACGTGCCGGTGGGCGCGCCCGGCGGCGGCCAGGGCGAGCTGCCGCACCCGGTCGAAGGCCTCCCCGGCGCCCGCGCCCGCGGACGCGGCCTCCTCGACGGTGCGCGCCACCTGCGCCTGGAGCCGGTCCATCCTCGGATCGGGGTGCCGCCAGACGTGGGTGAGCCCCCCCTCGTCGAGCCCCTGGAGCACCAGCTCGGCGTCCCCGGCCTCCAGCAGCAGCGAGCCCGGCGGCACCAGGAGCCGGATGGAGAGTTGGACCGGGTCGAGCACCGGCAGCCAGCCCTCCCGCTCCACGACCTCGAGCAGCTCCAGGTAGTCGTCCAGGCCGGACCAGGGCGTGAAGGGAACGAGCGAGGGCCGCAGGGCGATGCCGGCCCGGCGGCAGGCGTCGAAGGCCCGGAAGACGTCGGCGCGTGTGTGGCCCTTGTCGAGCCGGGCGAGGACCCGGTCCGAGAGAGACTCCACCGCCGAGACCGCGAAGAGGGCGCCGCAGGACCGCAGCTCCGGGAGCAGGGCGGCGTGGGCCACCAGGTGCTCCACCTTGGCGGTGAGGTCGAAGGTGAGCTCCGGCAGCCGCCGGTGGAGCTCCCGCGCCACGCGGAGCGCGTGCGCCGGGCCGTTGAGGAAGTCGGGATCGCCGAAGGTGACGTGGGTGACGCCGGCCGCCGCCTGGCGGACCACGTCCTCGATCACCACCTCCACGGGAACGGCGAAGAAGCGGCCGCGGTACAGGGGGGGGATGGGGCAGTGGCGGCACAGGTGCTTGCAGCCGCGGGTGGCCTCGGCGTGGCCCGCGATGCGCTCGCCGGCCGCCTCGGCGAGCCGGGCGTAGCGGCCGGGGGGCGGCAGCCCCTCCCGGCTCGGGACCGGGAAGTCGAGCCGGCGGCGGCTCGCGGCCTCGCCGCCGCGCTGCACGAAGCGGTCCGCGGCCTCGCCCCGCTCGAGCGCGCGCGCCAGCTCCACCAGCTCCTCCTCGCACTCCCCCCCGAGGACGGCGGTCGCGCCCGCGGAGAGGAGCAGGCGCCAGTTCAGCGGCGCGTAGAGGCCGTGGAAGCAGAGGGCGGCGCCCGGGTTGATCTCCCGGATGCGCTCCGCCGCCCGGAGGCCGAGCCGGAGCGCGGTGTGCATGGGAACCGAGAGGGCCACCAGCCGGGCCCGGGAGACGCGGGCGGCGTCGAGCGGCTCGACCTGGAGGTCGAGGGCCGCGGGCCGGAACCCGGCCCGCTCCAGGAAGGCCTTGGGGAAGGTGATGCCGCCGGGCTGGTGGCCGAGCTCGTAGGTGGCGACGAGGAGGATCTCGCCCGCGCCGCGCATCGAGGGGACCGGCCGCTAGCCCTTGGCGGGCGGCGGGCGGTAGTCGGGGGGGAGCGCCGCCCCCTCGCCGAAGAAGAACTGCTCGGCCTGCTGGTAGAGGATCTCGTTGGTGCGCGGGTCCGCGGGCGCGAGCCGGTACTCGTTCAGGATCATCTTGAAGTGCTCGAGCCACATCTTCCAGGCCTCCTGGGAGATGGAGTCGTAGATCCGCTGGCCGAGCTCGTTGGGGAAGGGCTTGTACGTCAGGCCGGGGAGCTCGCGGCCGAGCTTCTTGCACATCACCATGCGGACGGCCATTGGCACTCCTGTCGCGAGCGGGGAGGGAAAGGGGAGCGAGGAGGAGAGGATAAGCGAAAGGGAAGCGGCGCGCACGGCCGGGCGATCGCCGGATCGCCCGCGGCGCGCCGCGGTCCCGGGGGCGGGGGCCCCGGCGCCTACTGCAGGAGGGAGGTCGCCGAGACGGCCAGGGCCTTGGCCAGGGACTCCAGCGTGTCGAGCGGCGGGGTGCGCTGGCCGCGCTCCAGCATCGAGATGTAGGAGACCGAGAGCCCGGCCTTGGCGGCCAGGGACTCCTGGGAGAGCTTGCGGCGCAGCCTCTCGTTGCGGAGGTTCACCGCGAAGCGGTCGGCGAGGGATGCCATGTGGTCACTCCTGGTGCCAGCGTAGTTCACTGCCGGGTAATTGCGGAATCCGCCATGTCCCGTGGCGAGATCCGCAACGCGGGAAGCTAGCACTTGGAGCGGAACCCGTAAAGCTTTCATTTCGCCCGGCCCCGGGGCCGGCCCGGGAAGGGCACGCCGTGCCGCTTGAGCAGGCGCCGCAGCGAGAAGTACGAGACCCCCAGGCGCTGGGCGAGGCCCTTGGGATCGCCCTCGAACAGCCGCGCCGCCGATTCCAGGTACCGGGTCACGGCCTCGTCGAAGGGCAGGACCGCCTCGCGGGTCGCGGCCGGCCGGAGGCCGGGAAGACCCACGCCCTCCGCGCCCAGGGCGGCCAGGGAGGCCCGCGCCCGCTCCATCTCGGTGGCGCTGCGCTCGATGAGCCGCACCAGGCGGCGGCGGTCGAGGGCCTGCTCCAGGGCGGTCTCGAAGTCCCCCTGGCGGCCGTCGCCGTACTGGTGGAAGTGGTCGGCGCCGGCCATCATGGCCGCCACTGCCTCGGAGGGGGGGGCGGCGGCGGTGAAGGCCAGGATGGCGAGATCCGGCCGCTGCGGCCGGACGCGCTGGATGACCTCCAGGCCCTGGAGGCGCGGCATGATGAGGTCCACCGCCAGCGCCGTCACGCGCGCGGAGACCTTGCGCAGGGCCTCCTCGCCGTTGCTGGCGGTGACGACCTCGAAGCGGGGGTAGCGTCCCAGCGTCGCGACCCGGTCCCGCCCGGCGACGCGGGACAGGCGGGAGCGGATGACCTCGAGGTGGGCGTCGTCGTCGTCGGCCACGACCACCACGTGGTCGTGCTCCTCCGGCCTGTCCCAGCTGCGAGCCACGCCGCACCTATATCACCAGGAGTGGCACGGGTCGCAGGCCCTCACCCCGGACGGGGAGGGGCGAGGAGGACCGCCTCGACCTTCGCACCCCGCCGCAGCCGCGCCGTGCCGGCAGGCAGCACCGCGAGCGCGTCGAACCCGGTGGCCGAGGTGAGGGCGCCGCTCGACTGGGTCCCGAGGGGATCGACCCAGAGCTGGCCCGCACGGAGCTGCGCGCGGGCGCGCACGTAGTAGGTCAGGGCCGGGTCCTTCTCGAAGGGCGCGGCCAGCCGGGCGGTGAGGACCGGGCGGGAGGGGCCCGGCAGCCCCGCCAGCGCGCGCAGCGCCGGGCGGACGAAGATCTCGAAGGTGACGAGGGCGCTGGCCGGGTTGCCCGGCAGGCCGAAGACGGCGGTGCGGCCCCAGCGGCCGAAGGCCACGGGCTTCCCCGGGCGGATGGCCACCCGCCAGAAGGAGAGGCGCGTCCCCATGGCCTCGAGCATGCCGCGGGTGAGGTCGCGGTCGCCCACCGAGACCCCGCCGGTGGTCACGAGCGCGTCGAAGCCCCGGACGGCGTCGAGCGCCCGGCGGAGCGCCGGCCGCGAGTCGCCGGCCAGCGCCAGCAGCGAGGGCTCGGCCCCCGCCTCGGCGCAGGCGGCGGCGAGCATGTGGGAGTTCGAGTCCTGGATCTGGCCCGGGGCCGGTGCCCGGTCCACCGGCACCAGCTCGTCGCCGGTGGCCAGGAGCGCCACCCGCGGCCGCCGGTGCACCAGGAGCTCGGAGCGCCCCAGGGCGGCCGCGAGCCCGACCGCGCCGGCGTCCACGAGCGCGCCGCGGCGGAGGGGCGCGCTCCCGGCGGCGACGTCGTGGCCGGCGCGGCGCACGTAGCGGCCGGCCGCGGCGGCGCGGCGGAACCGGGCGGTGGCCCCCTCGCGCTCCACCTCCTCCTGCATCTCGACCGAGTCGGCGCCGGGCGGCAGCGGGGCGCCCGTGAAGACCCGGGCGCAGGCCCCGGCCGGCAGCGCCGGCACGTCCAGCGTCCCGGCCGCGACCTCGAAGGCCACCGGCAGCCGGGCGCCGGAGCGGCGCGCGTCGGCGGCGCGGAGCGCGTAGCCGTCCATCTGCGAGTTGTCGAAGGGTGGCAGGGAGCGCTCCGCCACCAGGTCCTCGGCCAGCGCGCGGCCGAGCGCGGCGCGAAAGGGCACCCGCTCCGGCGGGAGGGGGGCCAACTCCTCGATGCCCTGGAGCACGCGGCGCAGGGCCGCCCGGGGATCCAGCACCGCCCGCTTGTCGCCCTGCGCGCCCCGCCTGTCAAGGTCCGGGGCGGCCGGAGGGGCTCGACCCCGGGGCGCGCGCGTGACATCTTCTCGCGCCATGCCGGGGAGCCGCGCCGCGTGAGGAAGGGGGAGGGCAGCGCCCGC
>DATIFE010000182.1:0-22692 GCA_035455425.1 Anaeromyxobacteraceae bacterium
CATCCTGGCGCACCGCTCGCTGCGCACCGCCGGCCCGCGCTCCGGCATCTTCGCCGCCCAGGCCGGCCTACCGGCCGGCGGCGGGCTCATCCCGGTGCCGCGCGGCTGGAGCGCGGTGAACGTGAAGGCCCGGGGGACCTGGTTCCAGTTCGCCATGACCCACCTCGAGACCGAGGCCGCGCCCCCGGTCCAGGAGGCGCAGGCGGCGGAGCTGGTGGGCGTCGTCGCCGGCGGCATCTCACCGGTGGTCCTGGCCGGGGACTTCAACGCCGGCCCGGGGCTGGCCGGCGTGACCACCACCTACGCCGACCTCCTCGGCGCCGGCTTCCGGGACCCCTGGACCCGGCTCAACCCCAGCGACCCCGGCCCCACCTGCTGCTTCGACGAGCTGCTGCGGACCGGGTCTCTCACCCAGCGCGTGGACCTGACGCTCTTCCGCGGCGAGGTGGAGCCGAAGGTGAGCTGGCGCACCGGGCTCGACGACCTCACCGGGGCCGGGATGCACGCCTCCGACCACGCCGGGGTGGTCACCATCTTCGAGATCGAGGACCGCGGGGACGACCGGGACTAGAGGTCCGCTCCCACCCGCGAGGCATCCCAGGACGGCCCGGACGGCCCCGGCGCGGCGTCCGGTCGCATCAGCGCCGGTCCCGCCGCCCCGCTCGCGGCGTTACCATCCGCACCGGTGCCGCTGCCCGGCGGAGGTTCGACATGAAGGCCTACCGGTTCGTCGCCTACCAGGAGCCACCCCGGTTCGAGGACGTCGCCGTCCCCGAGCCCGGCCCGGGCCAGGTGCTGGTGAAGATCGGGGGCGCCGGGGTGTGCCACTCGGACCTGCACGTGCTGGAGTGGCCGGCGGAGCAGAACCCGTTGCGCCCGCCGTTCACGCTGGGCCACGAGAACGCGGGCTGGGTGGAGCGGGTGGGGCCGGGCGTGGAGGCCTTCCGGCACGGCGACCCGGTGGCCGTCTACGGCTCCTGGGGCTGTGGCGCCTGCCGCACCTGCCGGCAGGGGATGGAGAACTACTGCGAGCGCCAGGCCGAGATTCCCGCCATGGGCGGGGGGCTCGGGCTCGACGGCGGCATGGCCGAGTACATGCTGGTCCCGTCGTCGCGCCTGCTGGTGCCGCTGCGGTCCCTCGATCCGCGCGACGCGGCTCCGCTGACCGACGCCGGCCTCACCCCCTACCACGCCGTCAAGCGCTCGCTCGGCCTGCTCGGGCCCGGCGCCACGGCCGCGGTCGTCGGGGTCGGCGGGCTGGGCCAGATGGGCGTGCAGATCCTGCGAGCGCTCACCGCCGCCCGGATCATCGCGGTGGACAAGGACGAGGAGAAGCTCCGCCTGGCGAAGGAGATGGGCGCCGACGGCGTCGTCCGGGCAGGGGAGGGGGCCGCCGAGGAGATCCGCCAGGCCACGCGGGGGCGCGGGGTCGAGGTGGTGGTGGACTTCGTCGGCGCCGACGCCACCCTGGCCCTGGCGGCGAAGATCGCCCGGCCGCAGGGGCACGTCACGCTGGTGGGGCTCGCCGGCGGGACCTTCCCCTTCGGCTTCTTCGCGCTCCCCTACGAGTGCTCGCTGGCCAGCACCTACTGGGGCAGCATCACCGAGCTCATGGAGGTGATCGCCCTCGCCGAGCAGGGCCGGATCGATCTGCACGTCGAGCGCTTCCCGCTCGACCGCGCGCCCGACGCCTACCAGCGGCTGCGCGCCGGCACCGTGCGCGGGCGGGCCGTCATCGTCCCGCACGGATGACGGGAGCCGATCCCGGGAAGAAAAAACCCCGCCTCCCGGACGAAGGAGGCGGGGCACGGATGGTGACCCCTACGGGACTTGAACCCATGCTTTCGGCGTGAGAGGCCGACGTCCTAACCGCTAGACGAAGGGGCCACGAGCTCCCCTCTGATACTTGCGGGCCCTCTGGAAGTCAACGCGCCCGCGATGCAAGCTGGCTGGGGGACTAGGATTCGAACCTAGATAGCCAGATCCAGAGTCTGGCGTCCTGCCGTTAGACGATCCCCCAGGAATCTCCCTCCTTCATCTGGCCCGGGGCGCCTCGGCCTTCCCCGGCATCACCAGGACGAAGACCTTGGTCGTGCCCTGGATCTCGTAGACGTTCAAGCCTTCCCAGCTCCCCGGCCTGGCCTCCGGGTTGCGGATGTGGACCGCCTTCAGGCCCGGCTGGTTGGCGATCGGCCGCCGCGTGTACTTCGCCGGGGGGTAGACCGACTTGTAGAACTTGAGCGTGTCCTCGTAGCTCCTGTCGACGCGGTAGCGAAACGGCTCGACGGGCGTGGCGTCGTCGGGAAGGGCGGCCCCGGCGACCCTCTCCGCCAGCGCCAGCCCCGGCGCGGTGACGAATACCGCAGCGAGCGCGGCCATATAGCCTTTCCGGCGGTCCACGGTCAAGGGCTAGCGTGTAGCCCGGCCCCCGGCGCGCCGTCAACCCAGCACACGAGCGGGCCCAGCACGAGCGGGCCGCGCAGCGACCCGCGAGGCCTCCGGGTCACGGACGGACACCCTGCGCGAGCGCCAGCGCGGCGTCGAGGCGCCGGAGGGACTCCTCCCGGCCGAGGAGGAGGATGACGTCGTAGATGCCGGGAGAGGCGGTGCCGCCGGTGAGCGCCACGCGCACCGGCTGGGCCACCTTGCCGAGCCCGAGGGCCCGGGCCTCGGCGACCTCGTGGAACAGCCTCTCCAGCCGCTCCGCGTCGGGCGCGGACATGGCGGCGAGCCCGTCGCGGATGGCCTGGAGGGCGGGCCGGCTCTCGGGCACCAGGAACTTGGCGCGCGCCTTGGGGTCGAGCTCGATGGGCGCGTAGAAGTAGCGGAACTGCCGGGCCATCTCGCCGAAGGTCTGGGCCCGGTCCCGCGCCAGGCGCACCAGGTGCCGGAGCTTCTCGTCGTCCCGGGCCGGGAGGCCGGTGGCCTGGAAGGAGGGGACCGCCTGGCGCGCCAGCTCCTCGTCGGAGAGCTGGCGCATCCACTCGTGGTTCACCCAGAGCATCTTCTCCGGGTTGAAGACGCCGGCGGTGGCCCCGACGTCGGCGAAGTCGAAGAGCTTCACCAGCTCCTCGAGGCTGAAGATCTCCTGGTCGCCGTGCGACCAGCCGATGCGGGCCAGGTAGTTCACCACCGCGCCCGGGAGGTAGCCCATGTCGCGGTAGGCCAGCACGCTGGTCGCCCCGTGGCGCTTGGAGAGCCGCGCCTTGTCGGCGCCCAGGATCATGGGCAGGTGGGCGAAGGCCGGCGGCGTCTCGCCCAGCGCCTGGTACATCAGGATCTGGCGGGCGGTGTTGTTGACGTGGTCGTCTCCCCGGGCCACCAGGGTGATCTCCATGGCCACGTCGTCCACCAGCGCGCCGAAGTTGTAGAGCGGCACGCCGTCGCTGCGCAGGATGACCTCGTCCTGCAGGGTGTCGTGCGGCGTGGTGATGGGACCCTTGACCAGGTCGTGGAAGGTGGTGGCGCCCGCCTCCGGCACCCGGAAGCGGACGACGTGGGGGCGCGAGGGGTCGTAGGGCTTGTCGCGACAGGTCCCGGGGTAGCGGAACTGGACCTTGCGGGCCTCGGCCTCCCGGCGCAGGGCGTCGAGCTCCTCCCGCGTGCAGGTGCAGGCGTAGGCCCGGCCGGCCCGGAGGAGCTTCTCGGCGTAGGCGCGGTAGATCCCGAGCCGCTCGGTCTGGAAGTACGGCCCGTGCGGGCCGCCCACCTCCGGCCCCTCGTCCCAGTCGAGGCCGAGCCAGCGCAGGGCGTCGAGGATGGCCCGCACCGCCTCGGCCGTCGAGCGCTCGCGGTCGGTGTCCTCGATGCGCAGCACGAACCTGCCGCCGGTGCGGCGGGCCCAGAGCCAGTTGAAGAGCGCGGTGCGCGCGCCGCCGATGTGGAGGTAGCCGGTGGGAGAAGGTGCGAAGCGCAGCCGCGGGGCGTCCATGCCCGGCGCAAGCTAGCACAACGGCGGCCCGAATGGCCCCTCGCCGGCCGCCCGGCCGGTGGCTAGGATCGTCGCCGTGCGTTCCGCCCCGGCCCTGGCAGCGCTCCTCCTCGCCCTCCCGGCGGCGGCCTCGACCGCGCTGGTGGAGAGCGTCGAGGACCTGGCGCGCGCCTCGGACGCCGTGGTTCGCGGCGTCGTCGAGCGGCAGGAGTGCCGCCGCGGGGCGGACGGCCATCGCATCTACACCTTCGTGGAGATCCGGACCACCGCGGCCTGGAAGGGAAGCCCGGCGGCGGTGGTGGTGGTCCGGGTCCCCGGCGGCACCATCGGCGACGAGGGGCAGAAGGCCTTCGGCGCCGCAGCCTTCGCGGACGGCGAGGAGGTGGTGGTCTTCCTGGAGCGGGCGGGCCAGGTCCACCAGGTCACCGGGGACTCCCAGGGGAAGTTCGCGGTGGAGGGCGGCACGGCGCGGAACGACACCCGCGGCTTCCACCTGCTGGAGCGCCCCCTGCCGGCCGGGGAGCGGCGGGCCGCGGAGATGCCGGTCGCGGAGCTGGAGCGGCGCGTGCGGAGCGCGCGGTGAACCTGGCGGCGCGCGCCTCCCGGGCGCTGGTCCTCCTCTCCCTGGCGGGCGCGGCCCGGCCGGCGGCGGCCTTCCTGCGGAGCACCACCTGCGCCGACCGGCCGGACGCCGGGTACGCGCTGTGGTGGGGCAGCCGCAGCGTGACCTTCCGCTTCTCGACGGCCCGCGTGCCCTCGGGATGCGCCGACCTCCCGACCGCCGAGGCGCTGGTGGCCCAGTCGTTCCTCACCTGGAACGGGGCCACCCGCACCGGCGACTCCGCGCCCTGCACCGACTTCGCCTTCGTCGAGGGCCCGGCCACCCCGAGCTTCCAGGTCGGCGTTCGCGACGGGGAGAACGTGGTCGCCTTCCGCCAGGGAGGCTGCGCCGCCGTGGCTCCGGCGGGGGACCCCTGCCTCACGCAGGGCGGCTGCGCCAACCGGTACAACTGCTGGGAGCCCGGCCGTTCCGGCGGGACGCTGGCCATCACCTGGGTGAGCTTCAGCACCGGCAGCGGCCAGATCACCGACGCCGACACCGAGCTCGACGACTGGGACGGGACCAGCGGCTACCTCTTCACCTGCGGGGCGCCGGGCTCCCCGCGCTGCGCGTCCTCGAGCAACCCCACGCCGCCGGGCTGCACCTGGATCGACGTCGGAGCCGTCGTCACCCACGAGGCGGGGCACGCGCTGGGGCTCGACCACCCGTGCGGCGGGATGGGCGGATGCTCCCCGCCCTCCCTCATGGCGCCCTACATCCAGCAGGGCTCGACGCTGCGCACCCTCTACCCCGACGACGTGGAGGGGATGTGCACCATCTACCCCGCCGGCCAGCCGACCTCCCGGGTGAAGCTCCCCGGCAGCTGCGGGGGCTCGAGGGGCTGCGGCTGCGGCGGCGGACCGGCCTCGGCGCTGTGGGCGCTCCTGCCCCCGCTGCTGCTCAGGCGATCAAGGCTCCGGCGTAGCCCACCACGCTCGAGTCGTCCCCGGTGACGTCGCCGCTGGTCCGGTAGCGGACCAGCGAGGCGGCGGTGGCCCCCAGCTCACGCGCCGCCACCAGCATCACCGTGGCCGGGACGAAGCCGCACATCGAGATCCGCTCGCGCACCACCACCTGGTGCAGGCCCCGGGCGTCGAGGGCCAGGAGCGGCTCCAGCGCCAGCCTGTCCCGCGCCCGCGCCACCGGGGCCGGCAGGTAGTGGCTCATGTCGCTCGAGGCCACCACCAGGGCCCCGCTCTCCCGGGCCGCGGCCGCCACCGCCCGGCCCAGCGCCTCGCAGCGGTCGAACGGAAGGCGCGACAGGCACAGGGCGGCGATGGTCGCCCCCGGGTGGCGCGCCTGCAGGAAGGGCAGCTGCACCTCGACGGCGTGCTCCAGGAGGTGGGCCTCCCGGTCGGCGGTGCACAGCCCCGAGGCGAGCAGCGCCGAGGCCAGGGGGCGGTCCACCGCCACCCGGCCCATGGGCGTGTGCCAGACGCCGTCGGGCCAGAGGGAGGCCGCCGCGCCGTAGCCGGTGTGGTTGGGGCAGATGAGGATGACGCGGTCGGGGACCTCCACCGCGCCCCAGGTGGCGCCGGCCACGGCCCCCGAGAACACGTAGCCCGCGTGGGGGGAGAGGATCCCGGCGGCCCGGCGCGGCGTGGCCGGCTCGCCGGCGCCGTCGGGGCGCTCCCGGAGCAGGAGGGCCACGTCGGCGGCCAGCCGGGTGGGGTCGGCGGGGTAGAAACGGCCGGCGACTGCGGGCTCTCGATCCAAGCCGCCCGAGTATACGCCCGGCCGCCGGGAGTGGCCGCGGCCGGGCGCGCCCGGGTCGTCAGGGACAGGTCGTCGTCGAGACGCGGTAGGGAGTGGTGGGCCAGCCGCCGGGCGGGGGGTTGCCCGGGTTCTCGACGCTGACGGTGTAGCTCATCGGCGCCACCACCTGGGTGGTGTCGAGCGTCATGGTGATGGTCGAGGCGCTGGCCACGGTGACGGTGCAGCCCGGGATGGTCGCCACGTCGATCTTCCCGAGCGCCGAGGTGGCGAACACGGTGGAGAGGCCGGCCGCGAAGTTGCTGCCCGAGATGGTGACGGTCACCGGCTTCGCCTGCTGCACCGCGCAGGCCGCGCTGCAGTTGGCCGAGGGGGTGCAGGCGCCGTTGCAGGCCGGCGGCGTGCCGGGGCAGTAGTCGGCGGTGGTGGTCCCGGAGATGGAGGGCACTCCCGGGGTCACCGAGAAGGCGATCCCGTTCGAGGCCGCCGCCCCCGTGTTCACCGCCTGGAGGAGGTGGCTCCCCACGTCGAGGCCCGCCAGCGGTAGGGAGGCGGTGGCCTTGCTGGAGGGCGTCGTGGGGTCGAGGGTCGCGGCCACGTCGGGGGCGCCGGAGAGCCGCAGCTTCATGCCGGCGACGAAGTTGGAGCCGGTCACCGTGACCGGGACCGTGGTCCCCTGGCTGCCGCCGGCCGGGGTGGTGCCGGCGAGCGAGGCCACGTTGGTGGCCACCTGGAAGGGGAAGGCCGAGGTGAGGCAGGGCGGGCTGGCGCAGCCGCCGGGGCAGCTGACCCGGGCGTACCAGGTCCCGTCGCTCCCGGCCATGTCGGTCGCGGCCTGGATGGCCCCCGCCGTGGTGCCAGCGCCGGTGACCACGTCGGGCGGGCCGAGCCAGGTGGCGCCGCCGGCGCGCAGGACCTCCACCTGGCAGGAGCCGGTGAAGCCGGAGCCGGTGAGCGCCAGCGCCACGCCGGTGTCGCCCAGGCGCGGCGAGGTGGGCGTCACGGTGAGGCCGGTGGCCACCGGGGCGCCGGGTGCGACCACCAGGTCCACGGCCGCCGAGGGCGCGGCCACGCCGGGATTCACCACCCGCACCTGGTAGGTGCCCGCGGCGAAGGCCGCCAGCGAGAGCTGGGCCTGGAGGAGCGTCGAGGCGGCGAAGGCGGTGAGGAGGTCGCCGTAGGTCCCGCCCTGCCCGATCTGCACGACGCTGTTGGGGACGAAGCCGGTGCCGCTGACCACCAGGCGGATCTCGGAGCCCTGCTGGGCCGGGTTCGGGCTCAGCGAGGACACGAGGGGCGTGGCGGTGCCGACGTCGAACGGGAAGGGGGCCGACTCCACCAGGTTCTCGTTCTGCACCACGACCTGGATGGTGCCCGGCGGGACGGCGGAGAGGTCGAGGGTGCAGTCGAGCGCGGTGCCGGTGGGCGTCGAGGCGGGGGGGATGGCGATGCTGGCTCCCGAGCGCGTGTCGCGCTGGACGCAGATGGCGGCGGGCGTGAACCCGCTCCCGGCCACGTGGACGGCGACCGAGGACCCGGCCACCGCGCTCGAGGGGGTGACCGAGGCGATGACCGGGGTGGGCGTGACCACTTCGACGCTGGTGGTGTTGGAGGTGGTGTGGTCGGGGTTGGCCACCTGCAGCGAGAGGGTTCCGGGCAGGGCCGAGGAGAGGTCCACGCTGGCGGTGATCTGCGCCGAGGAGACGAAGGTGGTCGGGACCGCCACCGCCGCCAGCCCGGCGCCCGAGACGCGCAGCACCGCCCCGGCCTGGAAGCGGTCGCCGGCGACCGTGAAGGTGGGGCTGGTGTGGGCCGCCACCGGGGCCGGACTCACCGAGGTGATCGACGGCACCGCCGCCGAGGCGGTGATGCAGACGGAGTCCACGCAGACGTCCCCCGCGGCGCAGGCGCTGGCGCAGGCGGAGCAGTGGGCCGCGTCGAACTTCACGTCGACGCAGTGGTCGGTGCCGCAGGTCTCGCAGTTGAGGGGCGAGGTCTTCCCCTTGGAGCAGCCGGCGCCGGAGGCCAGGAAGCCGGCCAGGACCAGCGCGGCGGCGCCGCCCAGCGCCCCGCGCCGGCGCGGGGCCCTTCCCCGCCGCCTCCCGGCGAAGGGGAGGGCCAGGAGCGCCAGGAGGAGCGCGGTGGGGCCGGAGTCGCCGCCTCCGCAGCCACAGCCGCCGCCCCCCGCCTTCCCCGCGGCGGCGGCCGGCGTCGGGCCGTAACCGTTGAGGTTGTTCGAGGCGTAGCACTGGCCGCGGGCGCAGACGCCCGCCGGGCAGACGACCCCGGCGCACGGGTCGTCGGTGCAGCGCCCGTCGACGCAGGCCTGGCCCGCTCCGCAGACGCCGGGCGGGCACGGGTCGGCGATGCAGCTCGTCGAGGTCCCGCTGGCGCGGCAGACCTGTCCCGAGGGGCAGGTGGCGCTGGCGCAGGGATCCGGGGCGCAGAAGCCGTCCGGGCCGCAGGCCTGTCCGGCGGGGCAGGTGACCGCGGCGCAGGCGCGGACGCAATCCCAGGTCGGCGTGGCGAGGGCGTAGTTCCCGCGGCAGAAGGTGCCGGCCGGGCAGGCCACCCCGGCGCAGACGTCGGCCTGGCAGGTGCCGTTCCTGCACACGTCGGTCCCGGTGCAGCCGGTGGCGGAGCAGCCGCCGCCGACGCACTCCGGCTGCCCGCTCACGCCGATGGAGCAGAAGGCCCCCTCGCCGCAGGTGGTCCCGGCGCAGGGGTCGAGGCAGGTGGTGCCGCCCTGGCAGAGCTGCCCGGCGGGGCAGGGGACGGTGGGGCAGCTCTGGGCCACGCAGGTCCCGGAGGTGCCGCCGCCGGAGTGCACGTAGCCCGGCATGCAGTCGGACTCGCCGCCCCAGGTCGGCTGGGTGCAGACGCCGTTCAGGCACGCCAGCGTGCCGGGGCAGGGGGCGTTGGTCTCGTCGAGCGCGCCGGAGCAGGTGTTGTCCTTGCCGTCGCAGAGCTCCGGCCCGGGGATGATGGCCCCGGAGCACGCGCCGCTCCACTTCCCGCCGACGCAGACCTCGTCGCCCGCGGCGCACACGCCCTGGCAGGCGTAAGGCCCGCCGGGGCTGCCGGTGCAGCCGGCGGAGCCGGCCGGGTAGCACTTCCGCGTCTGGCCCGGCTGGCACTCGGAGCACTGGGCGGGGTCGTCGATGATGCCGTTGCAGTCGTCGTCGAGCCCGTTGCGGCAGATCTCGGCCTGCGGCAGCACCTGGTCGGAGCAGGAGACGTTGGTCCAGGTGCCCTGGCCGGTGGGGAAGGCCGGGTCCTGCACGCAGGACTGCGTGCCGGTGCGGCAGATGCCGTGGCCGGCGGTGCCCGCGGGGCCGGTGTAGCAGGTGCGCGCCGTCCCCACCACGCACTGGCAGCCGTCGCCGACGATCCCGTTGCAGTTGTAGTCGCGGAGGGTGCCCTCGCAGATCTCCTGCTGCGGCAGCTGCTGGCCGTTGCAGACCCAGCTCGCGCCCTGGCAGGCCCAGGTCCCGGGCTTGCACTGGGAGGGCGGGAAGCTCGACTGCATCACCGCGTCGGGCGGGCCGGTGAAGCAGGCCAGCGTGCCGCCGGGCGGCGTCAGGCTGTCGTCGACCGTCCCGTTGCAGTCGTCGTCGAGCCCGTTGCACGCCTCCGGGACCGGCAGCACCTCGCCGATGCAAGCCCAGGTGGCGCTCGGGCTCTGGGGCGTCCCGGTCTGCTGGCAGCTCCAGACGCCCTGCTGGCAGGTGCCGTACGGCTTCCCGGTGCCCGGGTTCACGGTGGCCGGGGGGCCGTCGTAGCAGCCCGGGCTGGAGACGTGGGTGTCGGTGGCGGGGATGTTGTCGACGATCCCGTCGCAGTTGTCGTCGAGGCCGTTGCAGGTCTCCGGAGTGCCCGGGGGATCGAGGGCCGGGCGGCACACCGGCTCGCCCTCCACCTGGCAGTAGCCCATGGCGATGTCGGCCGCCGAGCAGCACTGCATCGTGCCGGGCCGGCAGGTTCCGAAGTTCTTGAGCTGCTGGCAGGCCGCCCCGCTCGGCTGGCAGGTGGCGGAGAGGTTGAAGAGGGTGTTGAGCACCAGCCGGGTGCCGGCGATCTGGTAGGCGCCCTGGAAGCCCGAGTAGTCGTGGCCGGCGAGGTAGACCGCGTTCCCCGCGCCCCCGGCGGCGGGCAGGAGGCTGAAGATGTCCACCTGGTTGCCGGCGGGCTCGGCGATGAGGTGCACCACCGTGCTCCGGAAGGCCGCGCTGCCGTTCGCCTGGGCGGCCCGGTAGGACTGGATGAGCCCGGTCTGCGCCCGGAAGGGGAAGTCGCCGATCTGCAGGAAGGGTGAGGGGAACCAGGAGGTGGCGAAGGCCGTGGTGGGCGGGGTGCCGCCGCTCCAGTCCTCGTTGATCCACACGCCGCCGCCGGAGGGGAAGGTCCCTGTGCCGGTGGTCATGAAGCGGCTGGCGGCGTCGCCCGGCCCGAAGGAGGCGGTGACGGTGGCCGTGCCGGTGTTGTAGGTGCCCTCCAGCGTGCCGATGCCGCCGCACTCGCCGAAGACGTCGTTGCCGCCGGCCTGGAAGCCGCCGATGGTCTGGAGGACCCGGGACAGCTCGGCGGCGGAGAGGTTGGCGGTGCAGTTGTTGACGCAGCTGCAGGTGTCGCCGCCCGCGAAGCTGCAGCCGCCGAAGCCGGTGCCGCAGGTGTAGCCGGCGCCGAGCGTGCCCTCGCAGGAGTTGCTGCCGGTCCAGTGGGGAAGCCACAGCACCTTGTAGCCACCCCGGTAGACGTTGGTGCTCTTCCAGTCGCAGAAGCCGTTGGCGCCGCAGGTCGAGCCCGCGGCGGTGTTGCACTGGGCGCTCGAGGTGCACGCCGGGGGCAGGAAGTCGGCGGCCTCGAGGCGGTCGTAGATGTTCCCGTGCGTCCCGGTCGCCGTGCCGGCCGAGCTGTCGGCGCAGGGCGGGTTGGCGAGCACGCAGGCGGGCGCCAGCCCGGACTTCACCAGGTACCCCTCGAGCACGTGGTCGGCGTAGCGGCCGTCGCCGCCCGGGATGTTGAGCAGCGCCAGCTTGGGCGCCACCGCGCCGCCGGCGTTCCAGCCGCCGGAGAACACCTTGGCGGCGTTCCCCTGGAAGGCCACCTGGGCCACGTGGACGTTGACCACGGAGTAGGTGGCCTTGAAGCTCTGCAGCACCGCGTTGGCGGCGGCGTAGTCCGACCCGTCGACCACGAACGGGCCGCCGACGTAGCGGAAGGTCGACCCGGGGTTGTTGGCAGGCTGGCTTCCGCCGGCCCCGTTGGGATCGCTCCAGTTGTACTTCAGCACCGGCGCCCCGCCGGTGTAGCTCACCGTGACGTCGACGCCGGTGGCGGACGTCTTGTCCGGCGAGATCACCCAGTAGACGGGCACGCCGGCCCGGACCAGCTGGTAGACGAGGCCGTAGGCCTTGATCACGTCGCCGGCGTCGGAGGTCGCCGTCCCGCACCCGGCGCGCGAGGCGCTCTGCCCCGAGCCGTCTGTGGCGAACTGGTAGCAGCCGTCCATGGGGATGATGAGGGCGCTCCGCGAGAACGCCTTCTGTCCGGGCAGCTGGCCGCCGCAGGTGGGCCCCAGGAAGGGGAGCGAGACGACGGCGATGGCGTACGGCAGGAGCCTCGAGGCCCAGCTTCGCGCGCGGTGAACCGGTGCGGTCATGGAAGGGGCCCTCCGAGCCTGTCCCGACCGGAAAGAGTACCACGCGCCCTTTCGCTCCACGATTCGGCGTCCGCACCCCGAGTGCGTTCCTGTCGGTTCCCGGCGGCGATGTGGGAAGGGGTGCGCCGGCGCCGGTCGCGGCCGCCGCGCCCGGGCGCGGCCCGGTCCCGGAGTTGACGGCGGGCGCGTCGGATGCCGAGATGGCGGGGCTTGCGCGAGCTCGTCTCCACCTGGGCCGTGGCCGTCGGCCTCCTCGCGGCGGCCAGGCTCGTCTCGCTGGTGGAGCCCACCGGCCTCCTCGGCGCCAACCTGGCGGGCGTCGGCGCCCTGGTGTTCATCCTCCTCCCCGACCGCAGGCTCCGGGCGCGCGGGGAAGGCTGGGACCGGTACGGCCTGGCCTGGTGGGGCCCGGGCGACGCCCGCACCTGGAAGGCCTGGGGGACCGGGGCGCTCCAGGCGCTGGCGGTCGCGGCCCCGGTCTTCTCCCTCTTCGCGCTCGGCTTCTGGGGCTTCGCCCGCCTGCTGCCGCTCCTCCCGGCGGAGGTCGGGCCGCTGCTCGCCCCCTACGGCCCGGCCGCCCCGTTCCGGCCGCGGGTCCCCGACGGCTTCCTCCTCCAGGCGGTGCTGCAGCTCCTGGTGGTGGCGCTGCCCGAGGAGCTCTTCTACCGGGGCTGGCTCCAGACCTCCTGGCGGCGCGCCGTTCCCGGCCGGACGGTCCGGGTCCTCGGCGCCGACCTGGGGCCGGGGTTCCTCGCCACGCAGGCCCTCTTCGCGCTGGGCCACCTGGCCACCTTCCAGCCCTGGCGGCTCGGGACCTTCTTCCCCGGGCTCCTCTTCGGCTGGCTCCGGGAGCGGTCCGGGGGCCTGGCCGCCCCGGTGGTGCTGCACGCCCTCTCGAACCTGTTCCTCAAGGTGCTGGAGGCCAGCTTCTACGGGTGAGGGGGGCGGGCGGGCCGGCGAGGGCTCGCGCCGGGGCGGGGGGTCGGGGTACAAGAGCGCCCCATGGCCGGGTCCATTCGCCGGATGCTCGAGGATCTGGAGCAGACCACGCTGCACCCGAGGGCCGCCCGCTCCGCGGAGAGCCGGGGGCGGGCCCGGCCCGAGCCCGAGGACGACATGCGCCCGGTCTTCCAGCGCGACCGGGATCGCCTCCTCCACTGCAAGTCGTTCCGCCGCCTCAAGGGCAAGACGCAGGTCTTCCTGGCGCCGCGGGGCGACCACTACCGGACGCGGCTCACCCACACCCTCGAGGTGGCGCAGGTGGCGCGCTCCATCGCCAAGGCGCTGCGGCTCAACGAGATGCTGGTCGAGGCCATGGTGATGGGCCACGACCTGGGCCACACGCCCTTCGGCCACGCCGGGGAGAAGGTCCTGAACGAGATCGTGAAGGGCGGCTTCCACCACGTGCTGCAGTCGGTGCGGGTGGTGGACGTGCTGGAGAAGGACGGGCGGGGCCTGAATCTCACCGCCGAGGTGCGCGACGGCATCCTGCGCCACTCCAAGGGCAAGGGCACGGTGCTGATGAAGGGGACCGGGGCCAAGTCGCTCACCCTGGAGGCGGAGATCGTGCGCCTGGCCGACATCATCGCCTACGTGAACCACGACCTCGACGACGCCGTGCGCGGCGGCCTGCTGGCGGCGGGCGACGTGCCCCGCGACATCCGCCGCGTGCTCGGGGACCGCCACTCGCGCCGCCTGGCCACCCTCGTCGGCGACGTCATCCGCGCCTCGGACATCGACGGGGGCGGGCACATCGAGATGACCGCCGAGGTGCACCAGGCGCTCCTGGCGCTGCGGGACTTCCTCTACGCCCGCGTCTACGAGAACCCGGTGGTGAACGAGGAGTTCGAGAAGGCGCAGCGCATCCTCAAGGACCTCTTCGCCTGGCTGGGCGAGGACGCGGAGAGGCTGCGCGGGCGGTTCGGCGTGGCGCGGCGCGAGGGGGAGAGCCTGGAGCGCGCGGTGACGGACTTCGTCTCGGGGATGACCGACCGCTTCGCCCTCGAGGCCTGGGAGAAGATCGTCGTCCCGCGGCCCTGGGCGCTGGTCTAGCGCGAGGGCGGCGCGAAGCGACGCCCGAGGCTTCTGGAGTCACACCGTGGAGCCCATGCCCTGGGCGCAAGGCGTCCGCCCGGGATCCAGAAGCCTCGCAGGCCGCTTCGCGGCCTGCTCGCATCAGCCGTGCGCGGCGATGGTCCGGACCGAGACGCGCAGGTCGCGGGAGACGGACACGGCGCTCGACTCGGGAACCTCGCGGAAGCCGTTGGGCGCGAGCAGCCGGCTGGCGAAGCACACCGCCTTCACCTGCCGGTGCGGCCGGACCGGGGCCTCGGTGTCGGGCGAGCCGCTGGCGACCCCGTGGAGGGCGCAGGGGACGATGCCCTCGAGCAGGGCGTAGGAGAGGGGGCGGCCGCGTCGGGTGGCCGCCAGGATGCGGCCGTTGGTGGCGACGAAGTTGAGCGAGGACTTCTGGGCCCCGACCTCCCGGGACCAGGCGTCGATCTGGCGGACGGTCCGGGCCAGCGCCTCGCCGGCGGCCTCGGCCTCCAGGTCCAGGTCGTCGAGCCGCCCCTCGTCCCGCAGGAACTTGAGGAACACCATGAAGGCGTGCTCGGCGGGGGTCTGCCCCTCGATGGCCCGGCGCAGGAAGTCCGGCAGCAGCTCCAGCAGCCGCGGCTTCACCTCGGCGAAGCCCTCGATGGCCCCGTCGTGGGCGAAGAGCCAGCGGTGGAAGCGGAAGGGCTGGGTGTTCTCGTCCTTGTGGTTGTCCAGGGCGGAGTAGCGGGCGTGGGCCACCAGCACGTCGGTGTCGACCTCGCCCACCAGCTGCGCCACGGTGAGCTGCGCCGGGGCCCCGCTGGGGCGCTTGCCCAGGAGCACGTCGCCGGTGGTGAAGTAGCCGAAGCCGTAGGCGTCGGGAAGGCGGTCCGGGTCCCCGAGCGACACCAGCGAGCCCAGCCGCGCCAGCTGGCACCGCATGAGGTTCGGGTCGTTCTGGAAGATGGCGACCAGCGCACCCATCTCGGCTCCCTCTCGTTTCCGGGGTGGCCGCAAAGTCCGCCCGCGGCCCACCCTAAACTATAATCCCCGGCTGACAGGGAACCATCCCGCGCCCGGGGCCTTGATCGCCCTGCGCCGGGACATGATCCTCCGGGGGGCCTTCGCACCGGGACGCGCGGGCACCCCCGGGAGCTTCGGACCTAAGCGGGCGAAACGGCAAGGGAACTCATGAGCGACGAGATCGCCGTCGGCATCGACCTCGGCACGAGCTACAGCTGCGTCGCGGCCATCCTGGACGGCACCCCCCAGGTTCTCCCCAACGAATGGGGCGAGCGGACGCACGCCTCGGTGGTGAGCTTCCTCGACGACGCCAGCGTCCTGGTGGGGAACAACGCCAAGAAGAACATCATCACCAACGCCGAGAACACGGTCTACTCGGCCAAGCGGCTCATCGGCCGCTTCTACTTCTCCGACGAGGTGAAGAAGGCCCAGGCGGTGATGCCGTACCGGATCGTCGAGGGGCCCAACAACTCGGTCCGCATCGGCGTGCGGGACAGGATCTTCGCGGTGCCGGAGATCTCGGCGCTGGTGCTGAAGGAGATGAAGGCCATCGCCGAGACGTCGCTGGGGCGCGAGGTGAAGAAGGCGGTGGTCACCTGCCCGGCCTACTTCAACGACAACCAGCGGCAGGCCACCAAGGACGCGGGCCGCATCGCCGGCCTGGAGGTGCTGCGCATCATCAACGAGCCCACCGCCGCGGCGCTGGCCTACGGGTTCGGCAAGGACATCTCCCAGCGGATCTGCGTCTACGACCTGGGCGGCGGCACCTTCGACGTCTCCATCCTGGAGATCGGCAAGGACGTCTTCGAGGTGCTCTCCACCGCCGGTGACACCTACCTCGGCGGCGACGACTTCGACGACCGCATCATGGCCTGGCTGGCCGACGACTTCCTCAAGGTGCACGGCCTCGACCTGCGGCAGAACAAGTACTGCCTGCAGATGCTCAAGGAGGCCGGCGAGAGGGCCAAGATCGAGGTGGGCCGCGACGGGGTGGCGAAGATCCAGGTGCCGGGCATCTGCCGGTCGCCCGAGGGCCAGGTGCTCGACCTGGTGCAGACGCTCCAGGCGGAGCAGTTCAACCGCATGGTGATGGACCTGGTGCAGCGCACCTTCAAGGTCTGCGACGAGGCGCTCCAGTCGGCCCGGCTCACCGCCGCCGAGGTGGACGCGGTGATCCTGGTGGGCGGCCCGACGCGTCTGCCGATCGTGCGCCAGAGCGTGCGGCACTACTTCCAGCGCGAGCCGCTCACCGGCATCGACCCCGACGAGGTGGTGGCCCTGGGCGCCAGCATCCAGGCGGCGGCCCTGCTGGACACCGGAGCCGCCGAGGCCGGGCAGGCCAGCTACCTGCTCGACGTGACGCCGCTGTCGCTGCGCGTGGCCACGGTGGGCGGCTACACCGAGCGGATCATCGCCAAGAACACGCCCATCCCCATCGAGAAGTCGAAGACCTTCACCACCAGCCGCGACGGCCAGGACCGGGTGCGGATCCGCGTGGTGCAGGGCGAGTCGAACCGGGTGGAGGAGTGCGAGCTGCTCGGCGAGTTCGAGTTCTCCGACTTCCGCGTGGGCAAGCGGGGCGACGTGCAGATCGAGGTCACCTTCGAGATCGACTCCAACGGCATCGTCAACGTCTCGGCCATGGACCTCGAGTCCCGGGCGCGGGCCACCACCACCATCAGCCTCTCCTCGGGGCTGTCGGAGGCCGACATCCAGACGGCCATCGACAAGAACGCCGAGGTGGAGCTGGCGGGCCACGCCACCGCCTAGGCCGGGAACGCGATGGACGTGAGCTTCCTCATGGAGGTGGAGCGGCGCTCCCAGGAGCTCGACGCGCTCGACTACTTCCAGGTGCTGCGCATCGAGAGGGGCAGCTCCCCGGCGGAGATCAAGTCGGCCTACTACCGCGAGTCGCGCGCCTTCCACCCCGACCGCTTCGCGGCCGTGGAGAGCGTCGAGCTCCGCAACCGGATCGGCCGCATCTACCGGCGGATCAACGAGGCCTACACCGTCCTGCGCGACGACGTGAAGCGCCAGAAGTACCTGGCCGAGGTCTCCGGGCCGGAGCGCGAGCGGAAGCTCCGCTTCACCGAGGCCGAGGAGACGCAGGTGCGGCAGGAGCAGAAGCAGAAGATGGAGGAGCAGTTCGGCCTCACCCCCAACGGGCGGAAGTTCTACGCCGCCGCCCTGAAGGAGGTGGAGGCCCAGCGCTGGGACCCGGCCGAGCGCGCCATCAAGTCCGCGCTGATGTACGAGCCCCAGAACGCCAGGTTCAAGGAGCTCCTGGCGCTCGTCGAGAGGTCGAAGCCCAAGGCAGACCCCTTCAAGATCCGGTGACCGCGGTGAGCATCGACCTGCTCGGCCTCGCCGTCCTTGCGGCCGGCGCCGCCACCGGCGCCCTCACGGGTGCGCTGAGGCAGGTGGTGCACCTCGCGGCCCTGGGGCTCTCGGCGCTCCTCGCCCCGGCGCTCTCGCCGCTGCTGGCCGGGCCGATCTCGCGCCTCCTGCCGCGCCCGGAGCTCGGCGCCCCGGTGGCCGCCTTCGGCGCCCTGGTCCTCTCCTTCGCGCTGCTGTCGGTGGGGGGCCACCTCCTCCTGCGCGGGCGCGGGGGAGGGCGCCGGCCCGCCGATCGCGGGCTGGGGGCGCTTCTCGGGGGGCTCCAGGCGGCGGTCGGGGTGTGGGCGGCCCTGTCGCTGCTGGTCCTGTGGGACCGGCCGGTGGGCGGGAAGGAGCTGCGGCTCGACCCCAGGGAGGGAGACCTGGCCGCCTTCGCCCGGGAGCACAACCTGCTGGAGGCCGTGCTCCCCGAGGAGCTGCGCCAGCTCCGCCAGAAGCTGCCGGCGGCGCGGGAGGCGGTCGAGGGCGAGGCGCTGCGGACCGCGACCGAGGCCGCCAGGAAGGCGCGCCAGGCCCTGGACGAGGCCGAGAAGGCCGCGAAGTAGGGGAGCCGGGCGCGCCGGCCCGGGCGCGACCCGACCCCGGCCTACCGGGTCCTGGCCGCCTCCTTCACCTCCGGCATCGCGCCCGACCCCGGGTGCTTGCGCTGGTGGGCCCGCTCCAGCTTCCGGTACAGCTCGGGCAGCCGCGCGAAGAGGCGCCTGGGCTTGCGGGGCCGGCGGGTGGAGAGGGCGTAGGAGAAGACCAGCGGGGCCGCCAGCGTGGAGTCGGCGTAGACCACCACGTGGTTCTTCATCATGTGCGCCTGCACCTTGCCCCAGCTGATGGCCTCCGAGGGCGTGGCCCCGGAGAGGCCGCCCCACTGCGGGGAGTCGGTGGAGATCTGCAGCACGTACTCGTGGCCGCCGCGGTTCAGGTCCAGGATCTGCCACAGGGTGGGCTGGGTCTGGAGGTAGAAGTTCTTGGGCGAGCCGCCGCCCAGGATGACGACCCCGTTCACCTTGGCGTCGTAGACGATGGCGGTGGAGAGCAGGACGTCGAGGTCCGGGTCCACCGTGGTCTGGCCGCCCCGCAGCTTCATGGCGGCCACGTTCATCCCGATGGAGCTGTCGCCCGGGCTGGAGGTGAAGATGGGGACGTCGTACCGCGCCGCGGTCGCGACCCAGCTCTTCTCCGGGTGCGGGGCGTTCTCCAGGACCAGGCGGCCGAGGTAGTGGTGCAGCGCCGGGGTGGAGACGTGGCCGCGGAGCGCCGGCGGCGCCTTCTCCAGCGCCTCGCGCACGAAGGCGTCGGTGTCGAGCAGCGAGTCCTCGGTGATGAAGACGTCGTAGATGCGCTCGATCCCCGCCCGGTACAGCTCCCGGTCGTCGACCGCGAAGTGGCCCTGGACCACGGGCAGCTCCAGGGCGAAGTGGAAGTCGTGGTACAGGTTCGCGCCCGTGGCGATGACCAGGTCCACGAAGCCCGCCTCGATCATCGCCTGGATGGCGCCGCCCATGCCGGCCGGGGCCATGGCGCCGGTGACGGTGAGGGCGATGGTGGCGCCGGAGTCGATCATCCGGCCGAAGAGGTCGGCGCCTTCCGCCAGCCGCCCGCCGTTGAAGGCGCCCGCCCGCCGGTAGACCTCGACCAGGTCGACGACGCTCATCCCCTTCCGCAGCCGCATGGGCTCGACGGGGGGACGCGAGAGGTACCGCTTGCGCAGCTGCCTCGGGCTCGGGGACTTGGGCATGTTGGCGACCGGGCGACGCGTTGGCGAGCGCAGGGGCAGGCGGACGAGCCTGCCCCGGAGCGAGCGGGGGGCTTGGGGGGCCGGCCGGCTTCGCGGGCGGCCCCCCATTTCGATTGCGGGCGCACGGTAGTCGGCGCCGCCGGACAGGTCAATCGGAACGGGGCCGCGCCCCCACCCCGCCGTCGATCGCCTACCGCGCCGTGGCGCGGGAGGCCGTGCCCAGGTTCACCACGTCGGCGGAGTCGGGCGGCAGCCGGAGCTCGGAGAGCTTGGCGTCGCGGTACACCTCCAGCATCTTCTCCTGCCCGAGCTTCCACACCGACGCCATGGTGCAGCCCGGCTCGCGCCCGCAGGCCTCGTCGCCGTCGAGGCAGACGTTGAGGGCCACCGGGCCCTCCACCGCCTCGATGACGTCGAGGAAGCTCACGTCCTGGGCCGGCCGGGCCAGCGAGTAGCCGCCGTGGGGGCCGCGCGTCGAGCGCACCAGGCCCTGGTCCACCAGCAGCTTCAGGATCTTCGCCAGGAAGTCCTCGGGAACCTCCATGCGCCGGGCGATCTCGCGGAACGGGACCACCGCCTCCCCGGGGATGGAGGCCAGGAAGATCATGGCCCGCAGGCCGTAATCGATCTTCCGGGAGATGCGGAGCACGTGCTGCATGGGCGTCACGGGAGGGGCCGGTGGACCCCGCTTTCTGGACCTCGTGAATCCATGTTACCACGGCGGGGCATGGCCACCGGCCGCGTCATCGACCTCCACTCCCACTCCACCGCCTCGGACGGTGTCTTCCCGCCGGCCCAGGTCGCGGACCTGGCGGCGGCGGCGGGGCTCGCGGTCTGGGCGCTCACCGACCACGACTCGGTGGCCGGGATCCCCGAGGCGGCCGGGGCCGCGGCCCGCCACGGCCTGCGGCTCGTCCCCGGCATCGAGCTCTCCACCTTCATCGACCGGCGCGAGATCCACGTGCTGGGCCACTTCCTCGATCCCGGGAGCCGCGCCATCCGCGAGTTCGAGGACCTGCTGGCCGAGAAGCGCCGGGTGCGGATGGGCGAGATCATCGAGAAGCTGGCGGCGGTGGGCGTGGCCGTCCTCCCCGAGGACATCGAGAAGTACGCCGGCGGCAAGATCCTCGGCCGGCCCCACGTGGCGCGGGCCCTCGTCGAGCACGGCCACGCCTCCTCGGTGAAGGAAGCCTTCGACCGGTGGCTCGGCGACGGCAAGCCGGCCTTCGTGCCGCGCTTCCGCCTCGAGGCCAAGGACGCCATCGCCCTCATCCGCGGCGCCGGCGGCGTGGCCACCGTGGCCCACCCCGGCCTCTCCCGGGTGGAGCGGGGCGACCTCCAGCGCATGGCCGAGTGGGGCCTGGGCGGCGTGGAGGTGAGCCACCCCGAGCAGAACCCGTCGGTGCGGGACAAGTACCGGAAGCTCTGCGGCGAGCTGGACCTGGTGCCCACCGCGGGCTCCGACTTCCACGGCGAGGCGGTGGCCCCCGGCCGGCGCTTCGGCGACTGCAGCATGTCCGAGGCCGAGCTGGCGGCGCTGGAGGCCCGCCGGCCCTGAGCCTCGGGGTGGGGGCCCCGCGCAGCGGGGGAGGGGCGAAGCCCCTCACCGCTGGACGCGGCGCGAGCGCAGCGCGCGAAGCGCCGCCGGCTCCAGCGCAGCAGGGGTGGGGCCCCGACGGCTCTGCCGGCGGGGCGGGGGCGCAGCCCCCGTTCTATCGATACAGCTCCAGCGAGCGCGCCGACCAGTTCACGATGGGGTTCCACCACACGCCGAACACCAGGATGAAGGTGGAGAAGGCGCCCAGCAGGACCTGGCTGCCGACGCTGGCGCGGACCGGCGCCGCCTCCTCGTAGGGCGGGTCGAGGAACATCGCCCGGATGATGCGCGCGTAGTAGTAGAGCGAGACCGCGGTGTTGAGCGCGCCCACCAGGGCCAGGACGGCGTACCAGCCGCCGCCGGGGACGCCGATGCGCTCGAAGAGGGCGTAGAACAGGTACAGCTTCCCCATGAACCCGGCGAAGGGGGGGAGGCCGGTGAGCGAGAAGAGGAAGATGGCGAAGGCCACCGCCGCCAGCGGGTGGCGCCGCGCCAGCCCCTTGTACTCGAAGATCGACTCCGATCCGGTAGCCTGGGCGATCACGATCACCACCAGGAAGGCCCCCAGGTTCATCACCAGGTAGATGGCGGAGTAGATCATCACGCTCTGCATGCCGGTGAGCGAGACGGCGGCCAGGCCCATCAGCATGTAGCCGGCGTGGGCGATGGAGGAGTAGGCCAGGAGCCGCTTGAGGTTGGTCTGGACGATGGCCACCAGGTTGCCGAGCGTCATGGTGGCGGCGGAGATCACCCCCACCACCGCCGGCCAGGGGATGCCGGCCACCGAGTCGGAGAGGCCGTTCCCGTGCGCCGGCCCGGCGAAGGCGCCGAAGAAGAAGCGGATGGCGAGCGCGAAGCCGGCCGCCTTGGGCCCCACCGAGAGGAAGGCGGTGAAGGGCGTGGGGGCGCCCTCGTAGACGTCGGGGCACCACATGTGCCAGGGGACGGCCGCCACCTTGTAGCCGATGCCGGCCGAGACGAAGACCGTGGCCAGCACCAGCGCCAGCTTGGTGGCCGCCTCGGCGCCCGGCTGCGCCCCGTCCGCGAACCGGCGGGAGAGCTCGGCCAGCCGGGGCGCGAACTGCATCACGTCGGCGGTGCCCAGCAGGCCGTAGAGGTAGCTCATGCCGAAGAGCATGACGCCCGAGGCCACGCCGCCGTAGATGACGTACTTCAGCGCCGCCTCGTGGGCCTTGCGGTCTGCCTTGCGGTAGCCGGCCAGCACGTAGCTGACCATCGAGACCAGCTCGACGGCCATGTAGATCATGAGCAGGTTGGTGGCGCTGGCCATGAGGAACATGCCCAGCGTGATGGCCAGCAGGAGGGCGAAGAACTCGCCCATGCGCTCGGGCGCCAGCTCCCGCCCCTGGGCCGCGATCACCACCGTCAGCGCCGCCGCCGCCACGAAGATCCACTTGAAGAAGGTGGCGAAGCCGTCGCTGGCGATCATCCCGTTGAAGAGCGAGGTGGCCCCGGGCTGCTGGTACCAGAGCATGATGGCGGTGACGGCCAGGACCACCAGGGTGGCGACGGCCAGCGCCGGGACCCGGTTCGGGCGGCGCCGCGTCACCAGGTCGTAGACCAGGATGGCCATCGACCCGAAGGTGAGGGCCAGCTCCGGCTTGAACCAGCCGGCGCTCAGCAGGTTGTTGGCGACCAGCGTCTCGAGGAATTGCGGGCTCAAGGCGTTCCCCTAGCCCCAGACGCGGACGGAGCGGACCAGCGCGTGGAGCGTCCCGTTGATCGAGTTCAGGATGGCCTGCGGGTAGAAGCCGAGGACGATGGCGATGGCGCCCAGCGGGTAGAGGGTGAGGCGCTCGCGCCAAGCCAGGTCGGGATAGCCGCGGTAGGCCTCGTTCACCTTGCCCAGGAACATGCGGTGGATGGCCCACAGGTAGTAGGCGGCGGTGATGATCACCGAGGTGGCGGAGACGATGGTGTAGGTCATGAAGACCGGGAAGGCGCCCGAGAAGACCATGAACTCGGAGATGAAGCCGCA
>DATIFE010000183.1:0-66471 GCA_035455425.1 Anaeromyxobacteraceae bacterium
GGGTAGGGAGCGACGGATTCCAGGAGGGGCGTCCTCGGCGCCTAGTCCTCGTCGTGGAGCGGCCCTTCCTTCGCCTCGCGATAGGCGCGCTGGAATCCGGTGCGCGCAAGGCCGTAGTCGAAGGAGAAGGCTCGCTCCGGATGATCGCCCACGAAGAGCGGCCGGAGCGCCGAGAGGTCGAGCCTCTGGCGCGCCTCGGCGGGCGAGAGGCCTGCCTTCACCGCCGCGTCCGCCTGATCCTTCATCGACTGGAGCAGCCGGACGACGAGGTCGACGTACCGCATGTCGTGCATCACCGGCCCGTGCCCGGGGACGATGGTGCTCGCCTCCATGGCCGCCAGCCTCTTCAGGGTCGCGATCCACTCGCCGAAGAAGGAGCCGTAGGGGTAGGGCACCGGGTGGACGACCAGGTCCCCGGTGACCAGCAGCCGGCTGTCGGGAAGGTAGACGACGGCATCGCCGGCGGTGTTGCCGCGCCCGAGGAACAGGAGCTCCACCCGGCGCTTGCCCAGGTAGAGGGTGAGCCTGTCCTCGAAGACCACGGTGGGCAGCGCGTGGTCGGCTCTCTTCAGCTCGGGGGCGGGTGAGGCGCCTGACCTCGGCGATCTGGCGCTCGGTCAGGCCCGGCGAGTGCCCGGAATCCACCACCAGGGCACCGTCGTCCCCGACGATGAGCACGGAGTTGCCCGTGACGAGCGGGGTGTCGTTCTCCGGGGCGATGAAGCCGTAGACGCCGCTGGCGAGCTCCACGGTGTCGTACCGGACGACACCCGGGGGCAGGGCGTCCGGACGCGCCTCCGCGCCGGCGGCCCATGCCGGTCCGGACAGCGCCAGCGACACGAGGGTTGCCAGGGCCGGTCTCATCGGGGCTCCCAGCCTACTCGGCCTGCGGGCTGCTGCGCTCGACACTATGCTTCGTGCATGAGACTCGGCATGGGCGAAATCTTGATCATCCTGGTCGTCGCGCTCCTGGTCTTCGGGCCCAGCAAGCTGCCCCAGCTCGGAGATGCTCTCGGCAAGGGCATACGCAATTTCAAGAAGGCAGCCAGCGGGGAGGACTTCTCCGACGAGACTGCCGCAGCGGCCGAGCAGGTTCGGCTATCGGCTGGGAATCCCCTGACTACCGGGTCTCCCTCGTCTGCCGAAAACAAGCAGGTGTAGTTCGTCCCCGCGGTTGGCGCTCTCGCCGAGGATGCGCAGCTGCCTGCGACGTCCCTGGCACGCGGTTGGCAAGTGAAGGGGCGGCGATGATCTCAGGGGCGGCTCCTGGCAGGGCCTCGGGCGGCGCGATCCCACCCGACTCAGGGCGCGGAGTGATTGGCGGTGAGTCCGATCCGGTCGGGGCCCCGAGCCAGGGGGCGCCGGCACGGGACGGGTTCGACCTGCTCCTGCGCGTCGCCATCGTGCTGGGCCTCGCCGGCGTGCTGTGGGTGACCTTCGCCACCGATGCATTCGGGCCGCTCCTGCGTGCAGCGGAGGCCCGGCACTGGGCGAGGCTGGTCAAGAGCCCCGCCGTCCTGTGGGCGGCCATGGGCTCCATCCTCCTGTGCGTGCGGACCGCGCTCTGGTTTCGCTACCGGCCCGCGCCTCCTGCGACGATGGCAGAGGCGCCCTTCATCACGGTCGTCATCCCCGCGTACAACGAGGGGCCCATGGTCGCAAAGACCATCGACTCGGTCGCCCGGGCCAACTATCCGCGGGATCGACTCGAGGTCTTCGCGGTGGACGACGGCAGCCGCGACGACACCTGGGACCACATTCGCCGGGCCGCCGCTCGCCACGAAGGCCTGGTCAGCGCGATCAAGCTCCCGTGGAACATGGGGAAGCGCCACGCGCTGGCCGCCGGCTTCCGGCGCGCATCGGGCGCGTTGCTGGTCACCATCGACTCGGACAGCGTGATCGAGCCCGACGCCCTCCTCTCGCTGGCCGGCCCCTTCCGGGAGCGCCGGATCGGGGCAGTGGCCGGCAAGGTCGCCGTCCTGAACCGCGAGCAGGGGCTCATCTCGCGCATGCTGGCCGTGCGCTTCATCCTCTCCTTCGACTTCCTGCGCGCGGTGCAGTCCACCTACGGCACGGTGTACTGCTGCCCCGGCGCCCTCACCGCATACCGCGCCAGCGTGGTGCATGCCCTTCTCGAGCGGTGGCTGGGCGATACCTTCCTGGGCTCCCCGTGCACGTTCGGCGAGGACCGGGCCATGACGAACCTCATCCTCGGGGCGGGGTTCGACACGGTCTACCAGCGCACCGCGGTGGTGAGAACCATGGTGCCCTCGAAGTACGTCAAGCTCTGCAAGATGTACCTGCGATGGGATCGGAGCTACGTCCGGGAGGAGATCCGGTATGCCTGGATCGTGTGGCGTCGTCCGCCCCGCGCGATGCTCCTCTCGCTCTTCGAGACGATCCTCAACAACCTGCGCTACCCGGTCTACTACGGCAGCCTGTTCCTGCTGGTGGCGCTCCTGCCCGATCACCCGCTGGTCCTGGTTCGCCTCCTGGTGGCCATCGGGGTCGTCTCGCTCTTCAACATGCTCTACTACCTGCGCAGCGAGCGCTCGGGCGACTTCCTCTACGGGATGCTCTACGCCTACTTCGCGCTCTTCACCCTGTTCTGGATCTTCCCCTACGCCGCGCTGACGGTGAGAGCGCGGGGGTGGCTGACGCGATAGCGAATTGCCTGCTCCCGGTGCGGCATCCGCTCGGGCCGGTACCCGGCGGCGGAAGCCGGATGGGCGCTGCAGTTCTACCAGTAGAACTGGACGCACCCGAAAGGGGCCAGTCACCGCATGCGCCCCCCGCCGTGGCCAGCGGGTGTCACGGGCTGCCGCGCCCCACCGCGCGCCGCGACGACCTGCGACATCGCGCGAGCGACGTGCTCCGGTGAGCGCGCGATGATGCGTCGAGGGAGGGCTTCCATGAAAGTCCTGACCGTCTTCGCTCACGCGGGCAAGGAGTCGCTCTGCCATTCCATCCTGGAGCGCTTCGACGCCGGCCTTCGCGACGCGGGCCACGCCAACGAGATCGACGATCTCTACGCCAACGGTTTCGACCCCGTCCTCCGGGAGCGCGACACCCCGGACTGGATGGACGAGAACATCCCGGACGAGATCCTGGAGCGCAGCAACCTGCGCGAGACCATGCTGCGTGGAGCTCGCGGGCCGCTGGCCCGGTTCGCCATGAGGCGCATGCTCGGCGACCGGGACGCCCGCGGAATCGTCCGCCTGCTGCGGGAGCGCTTCCGGCCGAAGGACGTGCTGGCCGAGCAGCGCAAGGTCGCCAGCGCCCAGGCCCTTGCCTTCATCGCCCCGGTCTACTTCGTGGGCTTCCCGGCCATGCTCAAGGGCTGGATCGAGCGGGTCTTCACCCTGGGGTTCGCCTTCGGCCTCAGCCCCGAGGGCTGGCGGGGGGACATCCGGGGCAGGATCCCGCTGCTGCGCCACGAGAAGGCGCTGGTGATCCAGACCACCCTCTTCGACCGGGCGGCCTACCAGGACCGGCTCGCCGATGCCATGCGGGTGCTCATGGACGAGTTCGGGCTCCGGTACCCGGGCATCAAGGACGTCCGCCACGTCTTCTTCCACGCCGTCTACGGAGCCGACGATGCCACCCGGCGCGGCTACCTGGACGAGGCCTACCGCCTGGGCCGGGAGTTCTGACCGTGCCTGGCCCGGCCCTTCGCGCCGCCGCCGCCGGGGCGGCTCCCGGCCCGCCGCCCGCCGGGCTCCGCGCCCGGGCAGCGGAGGGATCACCGGCCCGCTGGTCCTCCTCGGCCTCCGCCACGCCCGGGACGCGGACATCGGCGGGGTTCCCGCGCCGGGGGCCCTGGGGCGGAGCCTGCGGAGGCGCACGCCCGCCTGTGCGCCCACCTGGCGGAGCGGGGATTCCACTGCGCCCAGGCGGTGCTCCGCCGGTCCGCCGGCCCCGGCGAAGCCCGCCCCGAGACGCTCGACGCCGCCTCGGCATTCCTCGGCGGCACGGCGCTCGCCGGCATGACGTGCGGGGCGCTCACCGGGGGCCTCCTGCTCCTGGGACAGCGGCTCGGCGCCATCGAGGACAGCCGCCTGCGGGTGCTGCGCCAGGTGGCCACCATGGCGGTCCGGGGGGACGCCTTCGCCGACGAGCGGAACGCCTTCAACCGGGCGATGAACCGCGGCCACGACCTGGCCCGGTGGTTCGCCGGCCGCTTCGGCAGCACCCAGTGCCGCGAGCTCACCGGGTGCGACTTCGCCACCCTGGAAGGCGTGAAGCGCCACGTCGAAGGCGGCGCCGCGGCCCGCTGCGAGGCCATGGCGGAGGAGGTGGCGGAAGAGGTCGAGGGCATCGCCGGTCGCGAGGCGAGTGCCAGGGAACCGGGCGAGCGGACACGGTCAGAAGCACCTCGGCGTCGCCGACGCGCGGGGCCTCGGGCAGCAAGGGGGCAGCGGGAAATCTGAGAACGCCCTGCACCTGCGCGGCCAGCCCAAGCGAGGCGTCACGGAGATTAGCGCGCCCCGGAGCGTCAGCGTGCGCGTTCGCGGGCAGGCCTACCGGGCCGTGTTCACCCCCGACCTCGAGGCGGGTGGCTACACCGTCGAGGTCCCAGAGCTCCCCGGGTGCCTCACCGAAGGCGACGACTTTGGGGAAGCGAAGCGCATGACGAAGGATGCCATCGAGCTCTGGCTCTCCGTTGCCGAGCCGCAGAAGGCCGAGGGCAGGTCTCGGCACGGGTGAACGGCGTTCGGCGACGCGAGAGCGCCTGGTGGGGGTGGGTTGCCACGTCGTCCTCCTTTGCCTGGTCCCGGTGCGGTATCCCGCTCGGGCCGGGCCCCGGCGGCGGAAGCCGGATGGGCGGTGCAGTTCTACCAGTAGAACTGGACGCACCCGAAGGGGGGAATTACCTGAGCCCTTCACCACGTGGCGACGGAATCACCCCGGGCCGGCCCGCCGGCGGACCATCGTCGTCCCGGCCGCCCGGAACCCCAGCCGCTCGTAGAGCCGCCGCGCCCGGGCGTTGCCGGGCGTCACCCCCAGCGCCGTGCCGGTGAACGAACCAAAGCGCCCGGCGTCGATCGCCTCGAAGAGCGCCGAGCCGAGGCCCTTGCCCCGTCCCTCGGGGCGCACGTACAGCTCGTCCACCGCGCAGACCTCGCCTCCCACCTCGTTCGACCAGTAGGGGACGAGGAACGAGTAGCTGGCGACACGGCCGCCCACCTCGGCGACGACCGCTCCCCCCCGGTCCGGCTGGCGCTCGAACACGGCGAGCGTCTCCCGGACCTGCCCGGCCTCGACCGGGGCGAACCCGGGGTCCTCGCGGTACAGGGCGAGGCACATCGACACGATCTCCTCGCCGTCCTCGGGTCTCGCGCGGCGCCACATGGCGGGCTCCTCCTCCTCGCCTCCTGTCCCGGCAGACGCCGGGGCGTTACCGTGCGGCCGGACCGACGGCGCGGACCGCAACACGGTGTCGGAGCCGGACCCGCCGGCCGGAACGACGAAGGCCGGAACCCGAGGAGCAGAAGCTCAAGGATTCCGGCCCGGAAGACTGGAGCGGGAAACGGGATTCGAACCCGCGACCCTCAGCTTGGGAAGCTGATGCTCTACCAACTGAGCTATTCCCGCGAAGCTCTCTTCCGCACTTCTTCCCGGATCTCCGCGCGCGAGTCAAGGCCGCGCGGAGGCCGGAAGGCGCGCGCGGCGCGGGCGCAGGCGGCGTGGCGCGGGCAACCCACCAGGTGGTCGTTCACCAGGCCGCAGGCCTGCATGAAGGCGTAGACCGTGGTCGGCCCGACGAAGCCGAAGCCGCGGGCCCGGAGCGCCTTCGAGAGCGCCTTGCTCTCCGTCGTCTCCGGCGGCACGTCGCCCAGGCGGCGGAAGCGGTTCAGCCTGGGCGACCCTCCGACCGCGCCCCAGGCCAGCGCGGCCAGGCTCCCGCCCGCCTCGCGCAGCCGGAGGACGGCGCGCGCGTTCTCGATGGTGGCCTCGATCTTGCCGCGGTGCCGGACGATGCCGGGATCGGCGAGGAGGCGCCGCACCCGGGCCGCGCCGAACCGGGCCACCCGCGCCGGGTCGAAGCCGTCGAAGGCCCTGCGGAAGCTCTCGCGCTTCTGGAGGATGGTCCGCCAGGAGAGGCCCGCCTGGAAGCCCTCCAGGGCCAGCATCTCGAAGAGGTGCCGCTCGTTCCTCGAGGGCAGGCCCCACTCCCCGTCGTGGTAGGCGACGTAGAGCGGGTCGCTTCCGGCCCAGGGGCAGCGCGTTCCGGCCATGCGCCATCCTACCCCGGAGCGCCCCGCGCCCGGCCGCGCTAGCATGGGGCCGCGATGGAGGACCTGGCGCGGCGCATCGAGGAGGGGCGGGCCATGCTCCGCGCCCGCTTCGCCGACAGGATGGCGCGCACTCCCTCGCTCGCCGACCCGGCTCCCCTCGGCGAGGGGCCGCGGAACCGCCACGGCATGCCCCGCGTCCCGCCGGGCCAGAACGAGTTCGAGAAGTCCGAGTGGCCGGTCCTGGAGCTCGGCGACCAGCCCGAGATCCCGACCGATCGCTGGAAGCTCTCGGTGGACGGGGCCTGCCAGAGCCCCCTGGCGCTCCGCTGGGCCGACCTGCTGGCCCTGCCGCAGGTCGACGTCCAGTCCGACTTCCACTGCGTCACCGGCTGGTCGGTGCTCGACCTCGCCTTCCGCGGCGTGCGGCTCGAGGACGTGCTGGCCCTGGCCCGCCCCTCCGCCGAGGCGACCCATCTCATGGCCCACGGGTCCGACGGCTACTCCACCAACCTGCCGCTCGAGGAGGCGCTGAAGCCCGACGTGCTCCTGGCCCACTCGGTCGAGGGGCGGCCGCTCGGCCGCGAGCGCGGCGGGCCGGTGCGGGTGGTCACCCCCCAGCTCTACGCCTGGAAGGGCGCCAAGTGGGTCAGCCGCCTGGAGCTCATGACGCAGGACCGGCGCGGGTACTGGGAGATCCGCGGCTACTCCAACACCGGGTACCCGTGGCGCGACGACCGGATGTGGTGAGGGCGCTACTTCTTCCTGTTCTTGGCGAAGCGCTTGTAGAAGCCGACGATCGAGGCCTGGGCGGTCTTCCAGTCCATCGACTCGGGGACCTCCTCGTCGTCGTCGGGGCCCTCGAGCCAGATCCCGCCGCAGGACTCGCAGGTGTCGTAGTGGAGCGCCCGCTTCTCGCCGCCCTCCACCACCACCAGGTCGACGTTGCAGGCCGGGCACTGCCCCGCGATCTCGTCGGGGTTCACCTGCCCTCCGATGCCGGAGAGCGCGGGCAGGTTGGCGTGGAGGAGGAACCGGTTCAGGTCGGCGACGTCGACCCACAGGCCGCCACAGTCGCCGCACCGATGCATGGTGCTGTCGTCGCCGGGAACCTCGGCCATCTCGACGGTGCACCGCGGGCAATCCATGAAGAAGAGTCCTCCTCGGGAGGGACGTGGGGTTCCTGGGATGGCGGCGGGGATGATCTCGGGAGCGTGACGCGAGGATAGGCAAAAGCGGCGCGCGGGATCAACCACCTCGCGCGGCGCAGGCTTGCCGCAGGGCGGCGATGAGGCGCCGGAGCCGCTCGGCGTGGAGCTTGAGGGCCACCCGGTTCACCACCAGCCGGGCCGAGATCTCCATCACCGTCTCCTCGATGGCCAGCCCGTTGGCCTCGAGGGTGGCGCCGGTCTCGGTGATGTCCACGATGGCGTCGGCGAGCCCGAGGGAGGGCGCCACCTCGATGGAGCCGTGGAGGTGGATGATCTCCGCCGGCAGGGACTTCCGGGCGTAGTGGCGGGCGGCGATGCTGGCGTACTTGGTGGCGACGCGGGGCGCGACGCCCCGGGGCAGGGGCCGGGCGCCCCGCGGGCGGGCGACGATCATCCGGCAGCGGCCCACCCCCAGGTCGAGGGGCTCGTAGAGGTCGCGCGGCTCCTCGCGGAGCACGTCCAGCCCGCAGACCCCGACGTCGGCGGCGCCGTGCTCCACGTAGCTCGCCACGTCGGCGGCGCGGATGGAGAGGAAGCGCAGCCCGGAGGCCCGGTGCACCGCGGCGAGCTTGCGGGTGCCGGCCAGGAGCTTCTCCGGCGAGGCGCCCACGGCCCGCTCGAAGAGCTCCGAGGCCTCGGTGAGGAGCCGCCCCTTGGGCACGGCCACCGTGATGAGCTCGTCCCGGCTCATGCCTTCACCCGGCGGATGCGCGCGCCCAGCGGCGCCAGCCGCTCCTCGAGCCGCTCGTAGCCGCGGTCGAGGTGGTAGACCCGCTGCACCTCGGTGGTCCCCCGGGCCAGCAGCCCGGCGAGCACCAGCGCCGCGCTGGCGCGCAGGTCGCTGGCCATCACCGGGGCCCCGGACAGCTCGGGGACGCCCTTCACCAGGGCCGTCCTCCCGTCCACCGCGATGTCGGCGCCCAGCCGCCGGAGCTCCAGGACGTGCATGTACCGGTTCTCGAAGACCGTCTCGGTGACCACCGACGAGCCCTGGGCCACCGTGAGGAGCACCATCATCTGCGCTTGCATGTCGGTGGGGAAGCCCGGGAAGGGGGCGGTCCGCACGTCGGCGGGCCGCGGCCGGCCGTCGCCCACCACCCGCAGGCCGCCCGGCACGCTCCGCACCTCGGCTCCCACCTGGCGCAGCTTCTCCACCAGCGCCTCGAGGTGCTCGGGGGCGCAGCCCCGAACCGTGACGTCGTTCCCCGGCAGGGCGCCGGCGACGAGGAGCGTCCCGGCCTCGATCCGGTCGGGGATGACGGCGTGGTCGAGCGGCCGGAGCCGCTCCACGCCCTCGATCCGGATCTCGTCCGTCCCCTCGCCCTGGATGCTGGCGCCCATGGACCGCAGGGCCTGGGCCAGGTCGACCACCTCGGGCTCGCGGGCGCAGTTGCCGAGGACGGTGGTGCCCTCGGCCAGCGCCGCGGCCATCATCACGTTCTCGGTGCCGGTGACGGTGACGCCGTCGAAGGTGAAGGTGGCGCCCCGGAGCCGCCCACCCGGCGCCCGCGCCTCGACGTACCCGTGCCGGAGCTCGATCTCGGCGCCCAGCGCCGCCAGGCCCTTCAGGTGCTGGTCGATGGGCCGCGCGCCGATGGCGCAGCCGCCGGGCAGCGAGACCTGTGCGCGGCCGAGCCGGGCCACCAGCGGCCCGAGCACCACCACGCTGGCGCGCATGGTCCGCACCAGCTCGTAGGGCGCCTCGGGGCGCGGCGCGGCGGGGACGCGCAGGGCCACCGCGTGCCCGCCCGTCCGCTCGAAGGAACAGCCCATGTGGCCGAGGAGCCGGCCCATGGTGCGCACGTCGGCCAGGTCCGGGACGTTGCGGATGGAGTGCTCGCCCTCGGCGAGGAGCGCCGCGGCCAGCGCCGGCAGCGCCGCGTTCTTGGCGCCCGACACGGCCACCTCGCCGCGCAGCGGCGCGCCGCCCTCGATGACGATCCGGTCCATTCCCTTCCTTCCGCGAAGGCGCGGGATTCTAGTCCCGTCCGGCCCCGCTTCCTACCCCGCAGCCCGGGCCACCGCGTAGCGCGGGAGGCCGGCCAGGTCCTTGCGCGCCTCGGCCGAGACCATCCCGGCCTCGAGGCACAGCCGCGGCACGACCCCGGCGTGGCTCTCGTGCATCTCCACCAGGAGCGTCCCCCCGGCCGCCAGGCGGGAGGGGGCCCCGGCGACGATGCGGCGGATCACCGAGAGGCCGTCCGGGCCGCCGTCGAGGGCCAGGCGGGGCTCCCGCTGGATCTCGCGGGAGAGCCGCGGCAGCTCGCCCGAGGGCACGTAGGGCGGATTGGCGACGACGACGTCGAAGGGGAAGGGGACGGCGGCGACCGCCTCGAAGAGGTCGCCCTGCCGGACGTCGATCGAGGCGCCGAGCCGGGCGGCGTTGGCCCGGGCGACGTCGACGGCGTCCCCGGAGACGTCGGCCGCGACCACGCGGGTCCCGGGGCGCTCCAGCGCCAGGGTGATGCCGAGGACGCCCGAGCCGGTGCACAGGTCGAGGGCCGCGCCACCGGGCGGGAGCGCCTCCAGGGCCGCCTCGGCGAGGAGCTCGGTCTCCGGCCGCGGCACGAGCACGCGGCCGTCGACGTGGAAGGCGCGGCCGTGGAACTCCTTCACCCCGGTGAGGTAGGCGGTGGGCTCGCCCTCGGCGCGGCGCCGCACCAGGTCGCGGAAGGCGGCGAGCTCGGCCGCGCCCAGCGGCTTGTCGAAGTCGAGGTACAGCCGCACCCGGTCGCAGGAGAGGGCGCGGGCCAGGAGCAGCTCGGCCGTGAGGCGAGGGGCGTCCACGCCGGAGCGGGCCAGGTAGCCCTGCGTCCAGGCGATGAGCTTCAAGGGCGTCCAGACGTCCGTCATCAGGAGATCACGGGGCCCGCTTCTCCGGCCTCGCCGGCTCTCCCCGGGACGCCTCCTTGAGCGCCTCGGCGGCGAAGAAGGTCCGGCAGGCCTCCACCAGGTCCTGGACGTCGCCGTCCATCACCGCCGGCAGGTTGTGCCGGGTGTAGCCGATGCGGTGGTCGGTGAGGCGATCCTGGGGGAAGTTGTAGGTCCGGATCTTCTCGGAGCGGTCGCCGGTGCCCACCTGGCTCTTGCGCGCGGCGTCCCGGGCGCTCCGCTGCTTCTCCATCTCCATCTCGTAGAGCTTGGTCCGGAGCATCTTGAGGGCCATGGTCCGGTTCTTGAGCTGGCTCTTCTCCTGCTGGCACTTCACCACCACCCCGGTGGGCTTGTGGGTGAGCCGGACGGCCGAGTCGGTGGTGTTGACCGACTGCCCGCCGGAGCCGGTGGAGCGGAAGACGTCCATCTCGATGTCGGCCGGGTTCAGCTGGACGTCGATCTCCTCGGCCTCGGGCATCACCGCCACCGTCACCGTCGAGGTGTGGATCCGCCCCTGCGCCTCGGTGGCCGGGACGCGCTGGACCCGGTGCACGCCCGACTCGAACTTGAGCCAGCTGTAGACCGCGTCGCCGGAGATGGTCAGGGTGGCCTCCTTGACGCGGCCCAGGCTCCCCGGCGAGGTGTCCACCAGCTCGCACTTCCAGCCGCGGCGCTCGGCGTAGCGCAGGTACATGCGCAGCAGCTCGGCGGCGAAGAGCCCGGCCTCGTCGCCGCCGGCCCCGGCCCGGATCTCGACGATCACGTCCTTGTCGTCGTTGGGGTCGCGGGGCACCAGGAACAGCTTGAGCTGCTCCTCGGCGGGGGCGACCCGGGGCTCGAGCTGGGCCAGCTCCTCCTTGGCCATCTCGCGCATCTCGGCGTCCTTCTCGCCGAGGAGCGCCCGGTTGTCCTCGATGTCGCGGACCAGCTTCCGCCAGGCGCGCAGCGCCACCACCGTCGCCTCCAGGCCGGCCCGCTCCTTGGAGACCTTGCGGAAGCGGTCGCCGGAGGAGGCCACGGCCGGATCGGCGAGCTGGACGGTCAGCTCCTCGAAGCGCGCCTCGATGGCGTCGAGCTTCTCGATGACCTCGGGCGACAGCATGGGAGCGCATCCTTACCCCCGCGGCACTTCCGGGGCAACCCCGCGCCCCGGTCCGCCCGCGGGCTCAGCGGTCCACGGGCCCGAGCGAGCGGCGCGCCAGGGCCTCGGAGAGCGCCCGGAGGGGGCTCACGTCGGCACGGGCGCCGTCGATGAGCGCCTTCAGGATCGACAGGCCGACGCGGCACAGGCTGGCGAGCTGCTCCAGCCGCTCCATGCGGAAGCGGGCCATGGACCGGAGGCGGGGGTCGCCGGCGCTCCCGGCGATGGCCTCGCGCAGCTCGGCGATGGCGGCCTCCACCGAGGCCAGCGCCGCCTCCACCGCCCGGCGCTCGCGCTCGGCGAGGACCCGGCGCACCAGCCGCCAGACGTGGGTCTCGGCCTCGAAGTGCTCCTTGCGGTCGCCGGCGATGGCGACGCTGCGGACCACCCCCCAGCGCCGCAGCTCGGCCAGGCTCATGGAGAGCAGGCCGGTGGAGATCTGGAGCCGCTCGCACAGCTCCGGGGCCGGGAGCGGCCGCTCGGAGAGGAACAGGACGGTCCAGACGCGGCCCAGCTGGCGGCGGAAGCCCCACAGCTCCATCAGCGCGCCGACGGCGTCGGCGGCGCGGAGCTCGGCGCGCCACAGCGGCTGGGCGGCGATGCGGGCGCTGCGCTTCTCGGCGAAGGCGGCCTGGCTCATGGGATCCTCGCGAGCGCCAGGTCGCCGAGCGCGCAGAGCGCGAAGGCCACCGAGGCGAAGGCGTTGTAGTTGAAGAAGGCGACGTTGATCCGCTCGCGGCGCAGCTCGCCCCCGGGCGCCACCAGCCGGTGCTCGGCGAGCAGCACCGCCGCCAGGATGGCGGACCCCGCCCACCAGCCGGCGCCGCGGCCCGCCAGCGCCCCGGCCGCGGCGATGGAGAGCGCCGCCACCAGGTGGAGCCCGCGGGCCCAGCGCAGCGAGCCGGGGACCCCGAAGCGGGCCGGGATGGACCGGAGGCCGGCGCCGGCGTCGAACTCGACGTCCTGGAGCGCGTAGAAGACGTCGAAGCCCCCGATCCAGGCGCCCACGCCGACGCCCAGCGCCACCGCGGCGGCGGGGGCGCGGCCGGTGAGCGCCACGGCGACGCCGATGGGGCCGAGCGCCTGGGCCACCCCGAGCCAGAGCTGCGAGGCCCAGGTGAAGCGCTTGGCGAAGGAGTAGCCCAGCAGCACCGCCAGCACCGGGATCGAGAGCCAGCCGGCCAGCGGCGAGAGGAGGGCGGCGGCGGCCACGAAGCCGGCCGAGGCGCCGAGGAGCAGCGCCCAGGCGGCGGCGACCGGCACCTCGCCGGTCACCAGCTCGCGCCTCCGGGTGCGGGGGTTCCGGGCGTCGTACTCCCGGTCGGCGATGCGGTTCATGGCCATGGCGGCGGTCCGCGCCGCCACCACCGCGGCCGCCACCAGCGCCAGGCGGAGCGCGTCGAGCCGCGCCTCCCGCGAGACCAGCACCACGGCGCTGGCGGCGAACGGGAGCGCGAAGAGCGAGTGGGAGAACTTCACCATCCGCGCCAGGGCGGCGACGGTCATGCGGCCTCCGGGCGGTGGCGGGCGATCCACTGGAAGGCGGGCTCGGCGGCGGCGGCCGCCAGCAGCCAGGCGCAGGGGTCGCCGGGGCGCTCGCCGCCGAGCGGCAGCCAGACGACGCCCGGGGCGGTGCCGGGCGCGAGCCGGCCCACCGAGGGGGCGCCGACGCAGCCGCCGTTCCAGGCGAGCGGCAGGAGGCGCTCGGCGGCCACCTGGGGGAAGGCGCGCGAGAGGGCGGCCAGCTCGGCCAGGGGCGAGAGCGAGGGCGAGGACGCGAGCGAGTCGGTCCCCACCGCCAGCCGCACGCCGGCGGAGAGGAGCCGCGGCAGGTCGGCCAGCCTGCCCCCGATGTGCAGGTTGGAGCGCGGGCAGAGGACGGCGGTGGCCCCGGTGCGGCGCAGCACCTCGACGTCCTCGGCGTCGAGGTCCACCGCGTGGACCACCAGGTTCCCGGCGTGCAGCCCCACGGCGCAGGCGAGCGGGCTGCGGCCCCGGGGGCGGACCTCGTCGGCGCCCAGCGCCGCCACGAGCTCCGCCAGGGGGCCGTCGCCGCGGGTGACGAAGGCCCGCTCGGCGGGGTCCTCGCCCAGGTGGATCGACGCCGGCCCGGCGCCGAGCAGGCTCGCCACAACCTCCGGGCTGGTGGAGTAGACGGCGTGGGGCGAGGGGACGATGCGCAGGCCCGGGCCCGGGGCGGGCGCGGCGTCGCGGACGGCCTCGGCCTCGCGGAGCGCCGCGCGGATGCGCGCCTCGGAGAGGCCGAAGACCTCGTGGAAGAGCCTGCCCGCCAGGCCGGCGCGGGAGAGGGCCGGGAGCGCCGCCAGGGTGTTGGTGACGTCCCCGACGGCCGCCACGCCGCAGGCCCGGAGCGAGGCCACCGCCCGCTCGACGGCCGCCGGGTCCTCGGCGGCCGCGGCGCGGGCGCGGACGAAGCGCGCGATCCAGGGCGCCAGGCCGCCGCCGCCCGGCACCTGCCCGCGCAGGTGGCTCAGCTCGAGGTGGGTGTGCGCGTTCACCAGGGCCGGCAGGACCACGGCGTCGAGCGGCTCGGCGGCGCCGCAGCGCTCCTCGACCTCGGCCCGCGGGCCGGCGGCCACCACCACGTCCCCCTCGAGCGCCAGGGCGCCGTCGGCGATCCAGGCGGCGGTGAGCTCCCCCCGCCCGCCTCGCGCCGAGGACGGCGAGAGGACGTGCCGGCTCCCGGTGAACAGGTACGGGGCCGCCACCACCCTCATGCGCCGCCGACCTCCAGGTGCTGGTACCGCATGTTGCGCCGCGCCGGGCGGAACCCGGCGTCGCGGATGTGCCGCTCGATCTCCTCCGCGTCCATCTGGAAGGTGGTCCCGGCGGCGCTGACCACGTTCTCCTCGATCATCACCGACCCGAAGTCGTTGCAGCCCATGTGCAGCGAGGCCTGGGCCACGCCTCCTCCCATGGTGACCCAGCTGGCCTGGAGGTTGGGGACGTTGTCGAGCACCAGCCGCGACAGGGCGTTGACCCGCAGCCAGGCGTGCGCCCCGTTGTCGCCGGGCTCGAGCCGGGTGTGCTCCGGCTGGAAGGTCCAGCAGATGAAGGCGGTGAAGCCGCGGGTCTCGTCCTGCAGCTCGCGCAGCCGGACGAGGTGGGTGACCCGGTGGCGGGCCTCCTCGCCCACGCCGAACATCATGGTGGCCGTGCTCTTGAGCCCCTTGCGGTGGGCGGCCCGCATCACCGCCAGCCACTCGTCGGTGGAGCACTTCATCGGGGCGATGCGGCGTCGCACCTCGTCGTCCAGCACCTCGGCGCCGCCCCCGGGGATGGAGTCGAGGCCGGCCGCGACCAGCCGGTCGATGGTCTCGTCGAGGGTGATCTGGCTGGTGCGGGCGATGTGCCACATCTCCTCGGGCGAGAGGGCGTGCAGGTTGATGCGCGGGAAGTCCCGCTTCACCCAGCGGAAGAGGTCCTCGTACCACTCGATCGCCAGGTCGGGGTGGAGCCCTCCCTGGAGCAGGATCTCGATGCCGCCCAGGTCCAGCGTCTCCTGGATCTTCTGGCCCAGCACCTCGCGCGACAGGACGTAGGACTCCTTGTGCCCGCGGGGGCGGTAGAAGGCGCAGAAGTGGCAGGCGGTCGAGCAGACGTTGGTGTAGTTCACGTTGCGCGAGACGATGTAGGTGACCACGCCCTCGGGGTGGAGGGCGCGGCGGCGCTGGTCGGCGGCCAGCCCGAGCTCGAGCAGCGGCGCCTTCTCGTCGAGGATCTCCGCCTCGTCGGGGTCGAGGCGCTCGCCGTCGGCGCCCTTCTGCAGCGCGGTGTCGAGCGAGACCTGGCGGCGGACGCGCCGGGAGCGCACCACGTCGTCGGCGAAGCGCAGCCGGTGCGGCGGCAGGAAGCCGCGCTCGGCCGCCTTGGCCAGGTAGGTCTCGAGCCCCTGGAGCTCATGGGGCCCCAGGCTGTAGCGGAGGCGATGGGTCAGGTAGCGGCGGTAGCGCTCGGGGTCGCCGCCCCTCTCCCGGGCGAAGGCCTGGGCGATCTCGGTGCGCAAGCCCATGCCCTCGCGCGCCGCCCGCACGATCTCGGCCACGTCCTCGGGGGCCAGCACGCCCGGGCGCGCCGCCCAGACGGCGAAGACCACCGGCAGGCCGGTGAGGGCGTTCCACTCCCTCCCCAGGTCGAGCACGTGGCTGGCCTTCACGTCGAAGGCCCGGTCGCCGATGACCAGGGCCCCCTTGGTGCCGCGCGCCAGGGGCAGCCCGTCGGCCGCCGGCATCGGCGTGAACCGCGGGTGGATGCCCTTCTCGGCCAGGACGATCTTGCTCAGCACCTGCGACGTGCGGGAGGCGGTGTCGAGGTACACCTCGTCCCAGACCGCCGGCGACTGCTCGCCGGCCAGGATCACCGTCTGCACGGGGCCGTCGGCGCCGATGGCGACGCCGGGGACGATCTCGTAGTCGTGGCCGGGCAGGGCCCCCACCGGCAGGATGGCGGCCTCCACCTCGCCCCGCTCCAGCAGGGCGGCGCAGCCGGAGGGCTCGGCGGCCACCAGCTCGATGCGCTCCGAGCCCTGCAGGGCGTGCCAGAGCGGGCGGGCGTTCAGGAAGTTGATGCCGGCGGCGCGGATGCGGGGCATGGCCATCCTCCCTCAGGCCGAGATGGGCAGGCGGGCCGGCGGCCCTCCGGCCGGCGGCTGGCCGTGGTTGCGGAGCACGCGGTAGAGGCTGTCGCGCTCTACCGGCACGCGGCCCGCCTGGCGGATGAGGCGGTGCAAAGCCGCCTCGGTCATGCCCTGCGGCGTCTCGGCGCCGGCCATGTGGTAGATGCGCTCCTCCTGCACGGTGCCGTCGAGGTCGTCGACGCCGAAGGAGAGCGAGGCCTGCGCCAGCCGCTCGCCGATCATGATCCAGTAGGCCTTGAGGTGGTCGAAGTTGTCGAGGAACAGGCGGGCGGCGGCATAGGTGCGCAGCCCGTCGTAGCCGGTGGGCTTGGGGAAGGCCTTCCCCATCATGTTGTGCTCGGGGTGGAAGGCGAGCGGGATGAAGACCTGGAAGCCGTGGGTCTCGTCCTGGAGCCGGCGGAGGCGGGCCATGTGGTCCACCCGCTCCTCCAGCGTCTCGATGGTGCCGTAGAGCATGGTGGCGTTGGACTTCACCCCCAGGCGATGGGCCACCCGGTGGACCTCGAGCCACTCGTCGGCCGTGGCCTTGTCGTCGCAAATCTTGCGGCGCACCCGGGGCGCGAAGATCTCGGCGCCGCCTCCGGGGAGGGTGGTGAGCCCGGCGTCGAGGAGCTCGCGCAGCACCTCCTCGTAGCTCTTGCCGAACTTCCGGGCGAAGAAGTGGATCTCCACCGCGGTGTAGGCCTTGACGGCCAGCTCCGGCCAGCCCTGCCGGAGCTGGCGCACCACGTCGACGTAGTGCGACCAGGGCAGGTCGGGGTGCAGGCCGTTGACGATGTGCACCTCGGTGATGCCGCTGCCCTTGCGCCGCAGCACGCTCTGCACCGACTCCTCGAGGGGCATGGTGTAGCCCTCGCTGGCGTGCCGGTCGTCGGGGCGGGCGAAGGAGCAGAACTTGCAGCTGGCCACGCAGACGTTGGTGAAGTTCAGGTGGACGTTCTTGTTGTAGTAGGCGAGGTCGCCGTGGCGCTGCTCGCGGACGTGGTTGGCGAGCGCGCCCAGCGCCGCCAGGTCGGGCGTCTGGAGCAGGCGCAGGGCGTCGGCCTCCGAAAGGCGCTCCCCGGCGAGGACCCGGTCGCGGACGTCGCCGAGGCCGGCGCGCTCCAGGGCGCGGTGTGCGAGGGGCGTGAGCATGGTTCAGTCCTCCGACGGCTCGGCGCGCAGGCGCGGCGGGCCGCGACCTTCCCAGCGCCGCATCAGGTCGTTGGGGATCCCGAGCCGGTCCAGGATCCGGGACACCACCGTGTCGACGAGCTCGCCGATGTCCCGGGGGTGCGAGTAGAAGCTGGGCGAGGCCGGCATCACCACCGCGCCGGCCTCCACCGCCTGCACCAGCGCCCGCGCGTGGGGGAGGGAGAGCGGCGTCTCGCGCAGGCAGAGCACCAGCCGGCGGCGCTCCTTGAGCATGACGTCGGCGGCGCGGCCGATGAGGTCCATCGACAGACCGTGGGCGATGCGGGAGAGGCAGCCCGCCGAGCAGGGCACCACCGCCATCCCCTGGTAGTCGAGGGCGCTGCCGGAGCAGAAGGGGGCGGAGAAGTCCCTCGGCTTCCAGACCGGGAAGGGGTACTGCGGCGCGGACCCGATCTCGTCGTTCCACACCTGCCGGCCGGTCTCGCTGAAGACCAGGTCCACCGAGACGCCGTGCGCCGGCCCCTCGGCGGCCAGGAAGTCGAGGAGCCGCTTGGCGTAGGGCGCGCCCGAGGCGCCGCTGACCCCGACCACGAGCCTCATGCGGCCCTCGTCGCCACCGCCAGGCCGCACACCCCGGGGAAGAGGGTCTCCCCGCGCACCTCCTCGAAGCCGGCGCGGCGGCAGGCCTCGAGGAACTCGGGCAGGGAGGCGAACCGCTCCATCGAATCGACCAGGTAGCGATAGGCCCCGGGGTCGGGCGAGAGGATCCGGCCCAGCACCGGCAGCGCCAGGCGGTTGTAGGCGCCGTGGAACAGCCGCGAGCCGCGCGACCCGGCGCGGAAGAACTCCAGCACGCCGAGCCGCCCCCCGGGCCGGAGCACCCGCGCCAGCTCGGCCAGGCCGCGGTCGAGCGAGTCGAGGTTGCGCACCCCGAAGGCCACGGCGGCGGCGTCGAAGGCGGCCCGCGGGAAGGGCAGCGCCAGCGCGTCGGCCTGGGCCGCCGGGAGGCCGGTCTTCCGCGCGCCGCGGGCCAGCATGGGGAGCGAGAAGTCGGCGCCCACCACGGTCGCGCCGGGGACGCGGGAGCGGGCCTCGGCGGCGACGTCCATCGTGCCGGCGCACAGGTCGAGGAGGCGCTGGCCCGGGCGCAGCGCCAGGGAGCGGACCAGCCGGCGCCGCCAGCGCTGGTCCACCCGCAGCGTCATGACCCGGTTGAGGAGGTCGTAGCTCGGCGCGATGCGGTCGAACATCGCCCGCACCGCCGGGGCGCGGCCCCCCTCGCCCGGCAGCGGGACGGCCCTGAGGGCGAGCGCAGGGGCAGCCGGATGAGGCTGCCCCGGAGCGAGCGGGGGGTTCGGGGGGGCCGGCTTCATGGCCCCCCCGTATCCAAGGCCGCCCCCTTCTTCGGGCTCCAGCTGGCCGCCGGCGAGAGCGGGAGCTTCATGCGCTGCGCGGGCGGAGCCCCGGGCACCAGCCGCTGGTAGAGCGCGTCCATGCGGGCCAGCAGCTCCGGCGGGTGGACGCAGGGCTCGGGCCACTCGCGGCCGCCCTCCTCGGGGAGCTTGCGGGTGGCGTCGACCCCGATCTTCCCGCCCAGGGCGAAGGCGGCCGCGGCGTGGTCGAGCACGTCCACCGGCCCGTCCACCACCACCAGGTCCCGCCGGGCGTCGACGTTGGCCAGGGCGCGCCAGGCGCACTGCGACCAGTCGTGGACGTCGACGTCGTCGTCGAAGACCACCAGGGTCTTGGTGGAGCTCATCTGCCCCGAGCCCCACATCCCGTGCATGAGCTTGCGGGCGTGGCCCGGGAACTCCTTGCGCATGGAGAGGAAGCAGAGGTTGTGGAAGACGCCCTCGGGGGGGAACGACATGTCCACCACCTCGGGGAAGACCATCTGCAGCATGGGGAGGAAGAGCCGCTCGGTGGCCTTCCCCATCCACAGGTCCTCCATCGGCGGCGGGCCGACGATGGTGGCCGGGTAGACGGCGTCCCTCCGCCGCAGCACCGCGCTGACCTCCAGGAACGGGTAGTCGTCGGCGAGCGAGTAGTAGCCGGTGTGGTCGCCGAAGGGGCCCTCGCGCACCAGCGGCGCCGAGGGGTCCACCCAGCCCTCGATCACCAGGTCGGCCTCGGCGGGGTACTCGAGGTCCACGGTGAGGCCCTTCACCAGCGGCACGCCCTCCTTCCGGAGGAAGCCGGCGAAGAGGTACTCGTCGACGCCCGGCGGCAGGGGCGCCGAGGCGCAGTAGGTGAGGACCGGGTCGCCGCCGAGCGCGATGGCCACCGGCATCCGCTCGCCGCGCTTCCTGTAGGCGCGGTAGTGGGCGGTGGCCGTCTTGTGGAGCTGCCAGTGCATCGCCAGCCGGCGCGGTCCCAGCAGCTGGATTCGGTACATGCCCACGTTGCGGGCCCCGGTCTCGGGATCGCGGGTCACGACCTGGGGCAGGGTGATGAAGGGCCCGGCGTCGTGCGGCCAGGTGGTGAGGATGGGCAGGTCGCCGAGGTCGGGCTCGCGCTCCACCACCTCCTGCACCGGGCCGCCGCCGACGTGCTTCGGGGCCAGGGCCGCCAGCTTCCCCAGCTTGGGGAGCATCTTCAGCTTCTCCCACAGGCCCTGCGGCGGCGCGGTCCGGAGGAGGGCGCGGAGCTCGGAGGCGGGCTCCTCGAGGTCGTCGCAGGAGAGCGCCCAGCTGGCGCGCCGGCGCGTGCCGAAGAGGTTCATGGCCACCGGGAGCACGCCGGCCTTCGGCGCCTCGAAGAGCAGCGCCGGGCCGCCCTGCTTGGCGGCGCGATCGGCCAGCGCGGCCATCTCCAGCACCGGGTCCACCGCCTCGCGGACGCGGACGAGCTCGCCCGCCTTCTCCAGGCGGTCGAGGAACGCCCTGAGCGAGCGGTAGGCCATGGGAGAGGGCGGATCTACTCCTTCCCCCCGCTTGTTTCAACGTTCGTTGAAGGGATATACACCCGCCCCATGCCGACCACCGTCCGCGTCGCCCACAGCCCCGACTCCGACGACGCCTTCATGTTCTACGGCCTCGCCTCCGGCGCCGTCCGGGCCGAGGGGCTCGAGTTCGTCCACCAGCTCTCGGACATCGAGACCCTGAACAAGGCCGCCGTGGAGGGGAAGTACGAGATCACCGCCCTCAGCGTGCACGCCTACGCCTACCTCCACGACAAGTACCTGCTGCTGGAGTCGGGCAGCTCCTTCGGCGACGGGTACGGGCCGACGGTGGTGGTGCCGGAGGGGTCGCCGGTGCGGCGCGTCGAGGAGCTCCGGGGCCAGCGCATCGCCGTCCCGGGCAAGTGGACCAGCGCCGCCCTGGCGCTCTCGCTGCGGCTCCCCGAGCACCAGCCGGTGATCATGGACTTCAAGCGGGTGGGCGAGGCGGCCAAGCGCGGCGAGGTGGCGGCCGGGCTGGTGATCCACGAGGGGCAGCTCACCGCCGGCGAGGAGGGGCTCCGCGTCGTCGAGGACCTGGGGAAGGCCTGGAAGGACCGGACCGGGCTCCCGCTGCCGCTGGGCATGAACGGGGTGAAGAAGGACCTGCCCGAGGCGCTCCGCCGGACGCTGGCGCGCGCGCTCTCCGAGAGCGTGGCCTACGGGCTCGACCACCGCGAGAAGGCGCTGGACCACGCCATGACCTACGCCCGCGGCCTCGATCGGAAGCGGGCCGACACCTTCGTGGGCATGTACGTGAACGAGTGGACGCGGGACCTGGGGCCCCGGGGGAAGCAGGCGGTGGAGCTCTTCCTCTCCGAGGCCGCCGAGCGGAAGCTCGTGCCGCGGGTGAAGCCGGAGTACCAGGCGGCCTAGGGGCGAGTCCCCGTCCCGGGACGGCGGGTCCGGGAGAGGCAAGGGGGTCACGGAGTCGCCGTGAGGTCCGTGGCAACAGCGACGGTCGTGGGTCTCTGCCTGTCCTGGGCTGGCTGCGTCCGGCGGGCGCCGGTGCCGACCTCCCCCCCGGGGCAGCAGCACGACGTGACCTTCACCCTGTACTCGCCCCTCGCGAGCGACAGGGAGGTCGCCCGCCGCGCGCTGACCCCGCTGACGTTCCGCCGGGTGCAGGAGGCCCTCTCCGCCACCGGCCAGGCCCTCCGGGAGGAGCCGGTGGACCTGTCGAAGGAGAGGTTCTCCGTGTACGTCCCGGCGGGAGGCCCCCCCCGGGAAGGCTACGGCTTGCTGGTCTTCGTGGCGCCCTGGTCCGAGGCGACGCGGCCCCGCCGCTGGCGGCCGGCCCTGGACCGGCGCGGGCTCATCCTCGTGAGCGCCGAGAACTCGGGCAACGACGCCAAGGTCCTGGACCGGCGCCTGCCGCTGGCCCTGCTGGCCTGCGTGAACGTCCGCGCGCGGTATCCCATCGACCCGAAGCGCGTCTACGTCGGCGGCTTCTCGGGCGGCTCGCGGGTGGCGCAGGTCGCCGCGCTGGCCTATCCGGACCTGTTCCGCGGCGTCCTGCTCAACGCCGGAAGCGACCCCATCGACGGCGAGAAGGGGACGTACGTGCCGCCGGCGGATCTGTTCCGGCTGTTCCAGCAGACGCGGCTCGTCTACATCACCGGCGAGCACGACGAGCTCAACCTCCACGACGACGCCGTCAGCCAGGCCTCGATGAGGGATCGGTGCGTCCTCGACGTCGCCTCGCTGGTGGCTCGGCGGCTGGGGCACGAGCCGCTCGACCCCCTGGCGCTGGACAACGCGCTGGAGGCGCTGGACCGCCCGTCGCAGGTAGACGCCGCCGCGCGGGAGTCGTGCAACGCCCGTCTCCGGCGCGAGGTCGCCTCCCGTCTCGCCGATGCCGAGGCCGCGATCGCACGCGGCGATCGCAAGGGCGCCCTGGCCCTGCTCAAGGACGTCGACGCCACCTACGGCGGCCTGGCGGCGCCGTTCATCCTGGAGCTGGACGCGAGGCTCACGGCGTCCCCGGCCGCGGGCCGCTAGAACGCCCGCTCGGTGAGGCTCCAGGCGGCCTCGGCGAGCGCCTTCCGGTGGGCGCCGTCGGGCACCCGCTCCAGCGCCGCCATCGCGCCCCGGGTGTGCTCGCGGGCGATGGCCCGCGCCGCCTCGACGCCGTCGGTGCGGCGGACGGCGTCGATGACCGCCGGCGCCACCGCCTCGGCGTCGGCGCGCCCCTCCACCAGCGCCTCGAGCTTCTCCCGCAGGCCGGGATCGGCCCGGAGGGCGCGGATGAGGGGCAGGGTCGCCTTCCCCTCGAACAGATCGGTGCCGAGCCGCTTCCCCAGCAGGGCCGGGTCGGCGGCGTAGTCGAGCGCGTCGTCGACGAGCTGGAAGGCGGTTCCCACGCCCTCGCCGAAGGCGGAGAGCGCCGCCGGCACCTCGCCCCGCACGCCGGCGGCCCAGGCCCCGGCGGCCGCGGCCCAGCCGAAGAGCGAGGCGGTCTTGCCGCGGATGACCTCGAAGTAGTCCTCCTCGGTGGCGTGGAAGCGGCCGCGCAGCGAGAGCTGCTTCACCTCGCCCTCGACGAGCCGGCGCATGGTGGCGAGGAGCGGCGGCAGGGCGTCGGCCCGGGCCTCGTGGCCGGCGACGATCTCCAGCGCGCGGGTGAGGAGCCAGTCGCCGGCGAGCACCGAGACGTTGTTCCCCCAGACGACGCGCGAGGCCGGCTGCCCGCGGCGCATCTCGCCGCCGTCGAGGACGTCGTCGTGGAGGAGCGTGGCGGAGTGGGTGAGCTCGGCGGCCACGCCGAAGGGCACGGCCCGGGTGGCGTCGCCGCCGCAGGCGCCGCAGGCGAGCAGGGTCACCATGGGGCGGATGCGCTTTCCGCCGGCGGAGACGAGGTGGCGGGCCGCCGCCTGCAGGGTCCGCTCGGCGTCGGCGGTGGCCCGCGAGAGCTCGCGCTCCAGCGCCGCGAGGTCCTCCGGCAGGCGGGGAACCTGGGCCAGTGCCGCCTGCGCCTTCTCGGGCCGCACGCCGCGCACGGCGGCCTGCCCGAGCTGCGCCAGGATCACCTCGTCGTTCGCCATGCGCGGATCCGGCCCGAACCTTCAAGAAATCGTGAAGAGAAGGCAGGCATATAGCGCGGCCGCCCGAGCGGGGTCAATCGAACCGGCGGTGCCGCCGCGCGGCTTGCGAATCCCGGGCCGTCGTCTACGCTCGCTCCGTGCCGGTGGTGAAGCTCGTCCTCGCCTACGACGGAACGCGCTACGCGGGCTGGCAGGTGCAGCCCAACGGTCCGTCGATCCAGGCGGAGGTGGAGCGGGCGCTGGGGATCCTCCACAAGGCGCCGCGCCGCGTCACCGCCGCCGGCCGCACCGACGCCGGCGTCCACGCCCGGGCCCAGGTCTGCTCCTTCCCGGAAGAGTCGCCGCTCCCGCTCCCCGCCTACGTGAAGGGCATGAACGCGCTCCTCCCCGAGGACGTGGCCGTCGCGGCGGCGAGCCTCGAGCCCGACGGGTTCGACGCGCGCCGGAGCGCCCGCGGCAAGCGCTACCGCTACCGCATCGAGAACCGGGAGACCCGCTTCCCCCTCGGGCGCGCCTACGCCTGGCAGGTCTTCCGGCCCCTCGACACCGGGGCCATGCGGGAGGCGGCGGCGGCGCTGGTCGGCCGCCACGACTTCGCCGCCTTCCAGGCCGCCGACTGCGAGTCGCACCACGCGGTGCGCGACCTGTCGCGGCTCGACGTCCTGGGCGGGAGCCGCGGGGACGTCGAGGTGGTGGCCGAGGCCACCGCCTTCGTGAAGCACATGGTGCGGAACCTGGTGGGGACGCTGGTCGAGGTGGGGCTGGGCCGGCGGGCGCCCGGCTGGGCGCGAGAGGTGCTGGAGGGCCGGGACCGGAGCCGCGCCGGCCCCACCGCACCGGCGCACGGGCTCACCCTCGACGAGGTGTTCTACTGAGGGTGGTCGCGCCCGCGCCCGGCCGCTCTACAGGCGGGTGCCCGTCTCGAAGCTGCCGGGCGGGGGCTCGGCGAGGATCTCGACCTTCTGGAGCACGGTGTCGCCGGTCCTCGTCTCCTGGGCCCAGTTCTCCTCGCGGAAGGGGACCAGGATCCCTTTCACCTTCCGGAAATCGGAGTAGCCGGTCGCGAACCGGGGCCCCTGCTCCATCGAGCCGGCCGATCGCAGGATGCGACCGCTCGACGGGTCGACGTCCGCCTCCACGACCAGTCCGCCGGCGAGCGGCAGCTCCAGCACCCGCAGGGGCCGGCCCTCCCGCTCCTGCATCCCGCGGTCCACGATGCGCCGGCGGCCCCGCTGCAGCAGCAGCGGCAGGTCGAGCCGGACGGCCTGCAGCACCATGGCGGCGTGGGGCGGCGAGCCGGTGACGTCCACCCCGTTGCGGGTCCCGCGCCCGCGGTGGAGCACCCGCACCTCCTCCTCGCCGTCGGGGAAGCGGATCTCGACCCGGAGGCTCCCGCCCGGGGTGACGACGCGCCGGACCCGCCCTCTCTGGCCGGGGTGCAGCAGCGAGGTGGTCTCCCCCTCCTCGACGCGCGCGCCGAAGCCGGCGAGCGCGCGCCGGCCGCCATAGGCCTGGACGACCCGGTCGACCAGGGAGGAGACGCTCTCCGGCGGGCCGGCGGCGAGGGCCAGGGCGAGGGCCAGGGCGGTCATGGGACCGGGGTCCGCTCGACCAGCGTGGTGGTGGCGACGAGCTGGCCGCCGCGGAGGTAGAGGCGCGGCACCCGGGCGGTGACCCCGGCGAGCACGTCCCAGGAGATGGTCCCGTCCACCGCCGCCAGCTCGTCGGCGTCGATCCTCTCGGCGCCGTCGCGGCCCAGCAGGGTCACCACGTCGCCCGCGGCCGCGGCGGGCAGGGCGGTGACGTCCACCATGCACATGTCCATGGCCACGCGGCCCACCACCGGCACGCGCTGGCCGCGCAGCAGGGCATGGGCGCGGTTGCCGAAGCCGCGGCGGTAGCCGTCGGCGTAGCCGCACATGACGAGGCCGATGCGGGAGGGGCGCGCGGCGGCCCAGGTGCGCCCGTAGCCCACGGTGGCGCCCGGCTCGACCGGGAGCACGCGGGCCAGCCGGCTGCGGAGCGCCATCGCCGGGCGGAGCTCGGCGTCGGCGCCGACCCAGGGCGCCGGCTTGTAGCCGTACATCGCCAGCCCCACCCGCACCGCCTCCAGCGCCATCTCGCGGTCAACGAGGACGCTGGCCGAGGCGGAGCAGTGGCGCACCGGGATCCAGGGCAGCCGGGCCGACACCTCGCGCAGCACGTCGAACTGGCGCCGGGTGAAGCGCTGGTCCCCCTCCTCGGCGGCGGCGAAGTGGGTGAAGAGGCCGGCGACGCGGATCCCGGCCGCGGCGCGGGCCCGCTCCGCCAGGGCCACGAGCGCGTCGGGCGGCAGGCCCTGGCGGTTCAGGCCCGACTCGAGCTCCAGGTGGATGGGCACCTCGGTCCCCCGGCGGCGAGCGGCGGCCGAGAGGGCCTCCAGGACGTCCGGCGCCGCCACGGTGGGCTCGAGGCCGAGCGCCACCGCCCGCTCGGCGTCGGAGGCCGGCGTCGCGCCCAGGACCAGGACCGGCGCGCCGACGCCGGCGCGCCGCAGTTCCTCCGCCTCGTCGACGCAGATGACGGCCAGCGCAGCCGCACCGGCGGCCAGGGCCTCGCGGCCCACCGCCACCGCGCCGTGGCCGTAGGCGTTGGCCTTCACCACCGCGTAGAGGCGGGCGGGCGAGGCCCGCGCCGCCATCGCCCGGACGTTGTGGGCGACCGCGTCGAGGTCGATCTCGGCCCACACCGGGCGGCCGCCCCAGCTCGAGGGGTCGAAGGGCATCGGCTCATCTTAGCGGGACCCGGCCCCGGGGGCGCCCCCCGGGGCGCGGGCATCCGACCGGGGCGGCTCAGTGGACGACGCGCGCGTCCTCGGCCCCGGGCGGCCGCTCGCCCTTCCGGAACTCGAGCGTGTCGCCCGGGCCCTCGGCCACCACCACGTGGTCGCCGGCCTTGAAGTCGCCGCGGAGCAGCCGCACCGCCAGCGGATCCTGGACCAGCCGCTGGATGGCGCGCTTCAGCGGCCGCGCCCCGTACATCGGGTCGTAGCCCGCGTCGGCGACCGTCTCGCGCGCCGCCTCGGTGAGCTCGAGCGTCACGTCGCGCTCGGCCAGGAGCTTGCGCAGGCGGGCCAGCTGGATCTCGACGATGGCGGCCAGGTCCTCGCGCGCCAGCGGACGGAAAACGACGATCTCGTCCACCCGGTTCAGGAACTCGGGGCGGAACTCGCCGCGCAGCATCTCCAGCGCCGCGTCCCGGATCTCCTGGAGGTTGGCGCCGGGCCGCCCGGCCAGACGCTGGATCTGCTCCGAGCCGACGTTGCTCGTCATGATGACCACGGCGTTCCGGAAGTCGACGGTGCGCCCGTGGCCGTCGGTGAGGCGGCCGTCGTCCAGGATCTGGAGGAGCACGTTGAAGACGTCGCGGTGCGCCTTCTCGATCTCGTCGAAGAGGACGACCGCGTAAGGGCGGCGCCGCACCGCCTCGGTGAGCTGGCCGCCCTCCTCGTAGCCGACGTAGCCCGGCGGGGCGCCGATGAGCCGCGCCACCGCGTGCTTCTCCATGTACTCGCTCATGTCGAGCCGGACCATCGCCTGCTCGTCGTCGAACAGGAACTCGGCCAGGGCGCGAGCGGTCTCGGTCTTGCCCACGCCGGTCGGGCCCAGGAAGAGGAAGGAGCCGATGGGGCGGTTCGGGTCCTGCAACCCCGAGCGGGCGCGGCGCACCGCCGCCGACACCGCGCGCAGCGCCTCGCCCTGCCCGACCACGCGCCGGGCCAGCCGCTCCTCCATGTGGAGCAGGCGCTCCCGCTCCCCTTCCAGGAGCTTCGAGACCGGGATGCCGGTCCACTTGGAGACCACCTCGGCGATCTCGTCCGGGGTGACCTCCTCCTTGAGCATGCCGCCGCGCGCCTGCATCTCGGCCAGGCGGGCCCGCGCCGCCTCCAGCCGCTTCTGCGCCTCGGGCACCCTCCCGAACCGGATCTCGGCCGCCCGGTCGAAGGCGGCGTTCCGCTCGGCGCCGGCCTCGTCGTTGCGGAGCTTCTCGATCTCGCCCTTGATCTGCGCGATCTCCTGGATGACCTGCTTCTCGGCCTCCCAGCGGGACCGGAGGGCCGCGAACTCCTCGTTGCGCGCCGCCAGCTCCTTCTCCAGCTCGCCGAGCCGGGCCAGGCTGGCGGGGTCCTTCTCCTTCTTGAGGCCCTGCTTCTCGATCTCGAGCTGGCCGATGCGCCGGCGCACCTCGTCGAGCTCGGCCGGCATGGAGTCGATCTCGATCCGCAGCCGGCTCGCCGCCTCGTCGACCAGGTCGATGGCCTTGTCGGGGAGGAAGCGGTCGGAGATGTAGCGGTGGGAGAGGCGGGCCGCCTCCACCAGGGCGGCGTCCTGGATGCGCACCTTGTGGTGCAGCTCGTACCGGTCCTTGAGGCCGCGCAGGATCGAGACCGTGTCCTCCACCGACGGCTCGCCCACGAACACCGGCTGGAAGCGCCGCTCCAGGGCGGCGTCCTTCTCCACGTGCTTGCGGTACTCGTCGGCGGTGGTGGCGCCGATGGCGTGCAGCTCGCCGCGGGCCAGCGCCGGCTTCAGCATGTTGCCGGCGTCCATGGCCCCCTCGGCGGCGCCGGCGCCGACGATGGTGTGCATCTCGTCGATGAAGAGGATGATCTGGCCCTCGCTCGCCACCACCTCCTTGAGGACGCTCTTGAGCCGCTCCTCGAACTCGCCGCGGAACTTGGTGCCGGCGACGAGCGCGCCCATGTCGAGCGCCAGGAGCTTCTTCCCCTTGAGGCCCTCGGGGACGTCGCCGTCGACGATGCGGCGCGCCAGGCCCTCGGCGATGGCGGTCTTGCCCACGCCCGGGTCGCCCACCAGCACCGGGTTGTTCTTGGTGCGCCGGGAGAGGATCTGGACGACCCGCCGGATCTCGTCGTCGCGCCCCACCACCGGGTCGAGCTTGCCCTCGCGCGCCAGCTCGGTGAGGTCCTTGGCGTACTTCTCGAGCGCGCGGTACTGCCCCTCGGCGTCGGGGCTCTCGGCGCGGGCGCCGCCGCGCAGGGCCTTGACCGCGTCGCGGACCCGCTCCGGCGTCGCGCCCGCCTTGCGCAGCGCCTCGCCCGCGGCCCCCTTGTCCTCGCTGGCCGAGATCAGCAGGTGCTCGGTGGAGACGTACTCGTCCTTCCCCCGCCGCGCCTCGTCCTCGGCGCGGTCGAAGAGCTTGAGCAGGCGCTGCGCCGGGTAGGGCTCGCCCCCGGAGACCCGGGGAAGGGAGCGCAGCTCCTCCTCGGCGCGCGCGGCGACCTGGCCCGGGTCGGCGCCGATGCGCGAGAGGAGCGACCTCGCCACCCCGTCCTCCGGCTCCAGCATGGCGAGCAGCAGGTGCTCCACGTCCATCGCCTGGTGGTCGCGCCGGCGCGCCTGGGCGCCCGCGGCCGCGAGGGCCTCCTGGGCCTTCATGGTGAGCTTCTCGAGTCGCATGCCGGCAACCTAAGGCCGCGATCGGCCTTGGCAAGCTCCCGGTGGCCCCCGCCTTTCGCTTGCGTCCGGCACCGGTGCCGGACATCGGAGGGGGAGGCCTTCCCCGGGAAGGCGCAGGGAAATCCCGCTCTTCCTCGATCGGCTGCCACGTGTCCCCAGCGCCCCATCCCCGCCTCGCCGCCGTCGGGCGCGCCCTCCCACCGCACTGGTACGACCAGGAGACGCTGCTGGCCGCCCTCCGGGTCCACTGGGCGGCCCGGCACTTCAACGCCGACCGGCTCGCGGACCTGCACCGGGCCGTGCAGGTGAAGGGGCGGCACCTGGCGCTGCCCCTCGAGGCCTACCCGGCCCTGGACGGGTTCCGGAAGTCGAACGACGCCTGGATCGAGGCCGCCACCGACCTCGGCGCCGAGGCGATCCGGGACGGCCTCCGGCGGGCCGGCCTCGAGGCCCGGGACGTGGGGCTGCTCTGGTTCGTCACCGTCACCGGCCTCTCGGTGCCCTCGCTCGACGCCAGGCTCGCGAACCGGCTCGGGCTCCGGCCCGACGTCCGCCGCACTCCGGTCTTCGGCCTGGGCTGCGCAGCGGGAGCGGGGGGCACGGCCCGCGCCGCCGACATGCTGCGCGCCTTCCCGGGCGAGGCGGCCGTGATGCTCTCGGTCGAGCTCTGCTCGCTCACGCTGCAGCGCGAGGACGCCTCCATCGCCAACGCCATTTCCTCCGGGCTCTTCGGCGACGGCGCGGCGGCGGTGGTCCTCTGCGGCTCCGGGCGGCCGGCGCACGGGCCGCGGGTCCTCGACACCCGGACGGTCCTCTACCCCGGTACCGAGCGGGTCATGGGCTGGGACGTGGTCGACACCGGCTTCCAGGTGGTGCTGTCCGGCTCGGTGCCGGACGTCGTCCGCGCCCACGTCGGCGCCGACGTGGACGCCTTCCTGGCCGCGAACGGGCTCACCCGAAGGGACGTCCGGCACTGGGTGGTCCACGCAGGTGGCCCCAAGGTCCTCGCCGCCTTCGGCGAGGCCCTGGACCTCCCGGAAGGGGCGCTCCTTCGCTCGCGCCGATCCCTGGCCGAGATCGGGAACCTCTCCTCCGCCTCCGTGCTCTTCGTGCTCGGCGACCTCCTCGACTCGGGCGAGGCGCGCGAGGGGGACCTGGGGCTCATGGCCGCCATGGGGCCGGGTTTCGGCGCCGAGCTGGTCCTCCTGCGGTGGTGACGGCGTGGACCCCCTCCACCTCTACCTGGCGCTGGTGGCCCTCTTCTCCCTGGAGAGGCTCGCCGAGCTCGCCCTCTCGGAGCGGAACGCCCGCCAGACCCTCTCCCGCGGCGGCAGGGAGCACGGCCGCGGGCACTACCCGGCGATGGTGGTGCTGCACTCCGCCTTCCTCCTCGCCTGCGCCGGCGAGGCGCTCGCCTTCCCCCGGCCGCCGCCGGCGGCGGCGCTCCTGGCCGTCGCCGGGGTCCTCGGGGCGCAGGCGCTGCGGTGGTGGGCCGTATCGGCCCTGGGAAACCGCTGGAGCACGCGCGTGGTCGTGCTTCCGGGGGCTCCGCCGGTGGTGGGAGGGCCCTACCGATGGCTGAGGCACCCGAACTACCTCGCGGTGATCGTCGAGGTCGCCTGCCTGCCGCTGGCGTACGGCTCCTGGCGCACCGCCGCAGTGTTCTCGGCGGGGAACGCCGTCCTCCTGTGGGTGCGGATCCGCGCCGAGGAGCGCGCCCTGGGTCCGGGGTGGGAGGAGGCCTTCCGCGGGCGGCCGAGACTCGTGCCGGGAGGGCGGAGGTGACGCCCCGGGAACGGGAAGTCGCCGGCGAGATCCGCCGGCTGGCGCAGGAGGACCTGCGGGTCGAAGGTCCCTTCGACGACGGAGAGGAGCTGGCCGCCCGGCTGGACTCGCTGCTGCTCCTCGCCCTGGTCACGGCCGTCGAGGACCGCTTCCGGGTGATCCTCTCCGAGGAGGACGCCGCCACCACCCGCAGCCTCGCCGACCTGGCCCGGCTGGTGGTCCGCAAGCAGGCCGAGCACGCCAGAGACGCACCGTGAAGGGTCCCCCCGCGCCCCCGCCGCGCCACGCCACGGCAAGCGCTGCGCTCGAGGCCGCGGCAGCCCACCCCTCCGGCGTCACCTTCGTGGACTTCCGGGAGAGGGAGGTCCGGATCGCCTGGAGCGAGGTGGCCTCGCGCGCGCGCCGCGCCGCCGCGGCCCTCGCCGACGCCGGGGTCCGGCCGGGAGACCGGGTGGCCGTCGTGCTCCGCACCGAGCCGATGTTCCTCGACGCGTTCTTCGGGGCCATGGCGGCCGGGGCGGTCCCGGTGCCGCTCTACCCCCCGGTGCGCCTCGGCAGGCTGGCGGAGTGGATCGCCGCGACGGCGCGGATGATCGGCGCCTCCGGGGCGCGCCTGGTGGTCTCCGGCGGGGCGTCGCGACGGCTCCTCGGCGAGGTCGTGGCGCGGGCGCGCCCCGAGCTCGGCTGGCTGGCGGCCGAGGACCTGGTCCGGGGGCGCGAAGGCCCGACCCTCGAGCACGCGCGGGGGTGCGTGCCGGACGACCTCGCCCTGGTCCAGTTCTCCTCGGGCTCGACCGTGGATCCGAGGCCGGTGGCCCTGACCCACCGCGCCCTGGGGGCCCAGGTCGCCTCGCTCACGGCGCTGGTCCAGCCGACCTCCGCCGACGCGCTCGTGTCCTGGCTGCCGCTGTACCACGACATGGGGCTCATCGGCTGCCTGCTGGGAGCGGCGAGCTACCCGGGCCCGCTCGTGCTCGTTCCGCCGGAGCACTTCCTCGCCCGGCCGGCCCTGTGGCTCCGGGCCATCTCCCGCCACCGCGGCACCATCTCGGCTGCGCCCAGCTTCGCGTTTGCGTACTGCGCCGATCGCATCCGGGACGAGGAGCTCGAGGGCTGCGACCTCACCTCCTGGCGGGTGGCCTTGGACGGCGCCGAGCCGGTCTCGGCGGCGGCGCTGCGCCGCTTCGCCGGTCGCTTCGCGCGCCACGGCCTCGATCCCCGGGCGCTCATGCCGGTGTACGGGCTCTCGGAGGCGGCGCTGGCGGTGACCTTCTCCCCTTCGCGGTCGCCGGTGCGCACCGCCCGCGTCGACCCACGGCGCCTCGCCGAGGATGGAGCGGTGGCGCCCGGCGGGCGGGAGGTCGCCTCGGTGGGCGTACCGGTGCCGGGGGTGGAGGTGGAGATCCGCGGCCGCGACGGAACGGAGCTGCCGGAGGGCTGGCTGGGCCGCATCTTCGTGCGCTCGCCCTCGCTGATGCGCGAGTACCTGGGCCAGCCGGAGGCGACCGCGGAGGCTCTCGAGGGCGGCTGGCTCGACACGGGGGACCTCGGCTTCGCCCTCGGGGGCGAGCTCTACGTCCACGGCCGCGCCAAGGACGCGCTGGTGATCCGCGGTGCCAACCGGGCGCCGGAGGAGTTCGAGGCCTGCCTCGACGGCATCCAGGGGCTCCGCCCCGGATGCGCCGTGGCGATCGGGCGCACCGGAGACGACGGCGAGGAGGGGCTGGTGCTACTGGCGGAGAGAGTCCGCAGCGCCGACCCGGCGCGCGACGCAGCCGTCGCCGAGGCCGCCCGGCGGGCGGTGACCGAGCGGACGGGCGTGGCGCCGGGGGAGGTGCGCCTGCTCGCCCCCGGGACCCTGCCCCGCACCTCCAGCGGAAAGCTCCGGCGGGGCGAAGCCCGCAGGCGCCTCGCGGCGGGGACGCTCTCGCCGCCGCGGGCGGTGACGGCCCTGGGTCTCGCGGTCCGTGCCGCGCGCTCGGCGCTGGCGCTGGCCCGGGTGCGGCGCGCCGGGGGCAGCGGTGGCTGACGACCGCGAGCGCGACGTCGTCGTCGCCGGCGGGGGCCCGGCGGGGCTGGCGGTGGCCCTGGCCGCGGCGCGGCGCGGCCTCGACGTGCTGGTGCTGGAGCGGAACGCGCTCCCCGCGGACAAGGCCTGCGGCGAGGGACTGCTCCCCGCCGGCGTGCGCGCGCTCGAGGCGCTGGGCGTCCTTCCGCTGGTGGCCCCGGTGGACCGGGCTCCCATCCGCGCCATCCGCTGGATCGACCAGGGCGGCCTCGCCGCGGAGGCGAGGCTCCCGGGCGAGGGCGGGGTCGGCATCCGCCGCACGGCGCTCTCGGCCGCGCTGCTCGCGGCGGCTCGCATGGCGGGAGCCGAGGTGCGCGACCGGACGGCGCTCCTGGACCACCGCCGCGACGGCCGCGGGGTCGAGGTGATCACGGCCGCCTCCGCACAGCGAGCCAGGCTCCTGGTCGCCGCCGACGGGCTGCTCTCCGCCGTCCGGGCGCGCGAGGGGCTCGACCGGCGCGCCCGCGGGAAGGCGCGCTTCGGGCTGCGCCGCCACTTCGCGGTCCGCCCCTGGTCCGAGGCCGTGGAGGTCCACTTCGGCGAGGGGGTGGAGGCCTACGTCACCCCCTGTGGCCGGGAACGCGTGGGCGTCGCGGTCCTGTGCGAGGCCGCAGCGCGCGCGCCCTACGCCGAGCTCCTGTCGCGGTTCCCGGCGGTGACGGCGCGCCTCGGGGGTGCGCCCCTCGACTCGACCGCCGCCGGAGCGGGGCCGCTCCTGCGCGAGGTCGCGGCCCGAACCCGGGACCGCCTCGTGCTCCTGGGGGACGCAGCGGGCTACGTCGACGCCATCACCGGCGAGGGGCTGAGCCTGGCCCTCCTGGCGGCGCTCGACCTCGGGGAGATCCTCCCCGAGGCCCTCGCGCGCGGCGCCACGCGTGAGGCGTTCCGGACGTTCGACCGGGTGCAGGCGCGGCGCTTCCGCAGGTACGCCGCCGCGGCACGCCTCGTGCTCCGGCTGGCCAGGCGCCCCGCGGTGCGGCGCCGCATCCTCTCCGCGGCCTCGCGCCACCCCGAGGCCCTCTCGCGGGCCGTGAGCTGGGCGGTGGGGTAGTCTTGCCGAGGCCAGGGCCCGGCCGCGCGCTCGCCCGCGCGTCCGGCGAGCCGGCACGGACGGCCCTCCTCGCGGAGAGCCGTCCGCGCCTCGACGTGATCCGCGGCGCTACTCGGCGACGGCCTCGCCCGACCCGCCCAGCTCGCGCGGAAAGTCCTTGAGCTTCGGGAGCCCGTCTCGCATGGGCAGCACGCGGTCCTGGTAGTTCACGTGCACCCCCGGCGCGAAGCGCACGCTCGGGAGCGTGGCCGCGTAGACGTCCACGAGGCCCCACGTCGGGTGATCGGTGAGGAGGTGCCCGCCGCAGCTCGTGCACCACTTCCTGAAGCTCCGGTCGCTCTTGTGGTAGGTGCCCACGCGATCCGCACCGCGGAGGATCTCGACCGCGGCCGGCTTCCAGAGCGTGAACGCGTTCACCGGGGCGGCGGACCACTCCCGGCACGAGCTGCAGTGGCAGTACCCCATCGCCTCGGGCGCCCCGGTGGCCTCGATCTCCACGGCCCCGCAGAAGCAGCGGCCCCGGTGCTTCTCCTGGTTCGGCATGTTCCTCTCCTGTCCTCGAAGGCCCGCGGGCGGGAGGCCCGCGCGGCGTCTCTCGCGGTCCCGCGCCTCCCTCCGGATCCGGTTGGAGTGCGTCGCCGCGCGGAACGATCTATGAAATCGGACGCGGAGCCGGAATGACGCGCCGTCGCTTCCGCAGTACCGTTCGTCCGACGCGGCCCGGTGGCATGACCGCTCGCCCGGGCGGCACGACCACGCGTCCGGAGGAGGCGACGGCATGAGCCTCGACACCGTGTCGGAGCTGCTCCGGGCCGTGCGGCTGAGCGGCGCGGTCTTCTTCACGGTCGAGGGGAGCGCGCCCTGGGCGGCCGAGGCGCTCCCGTCGCGCGAGATCGGGCCGGAGCTCCTGCCCGGCGCGGAGCACGTGATCGAGTACCACGTCGTCACCTCGGGCACGTGCTGGGGCGGGGTGGTGGGCGAGCCGCCGCTGCGCCTCGAGGCGGGAGACGTGATCGTCTTCCCGCAGGGCGACGCCCACGTCATCTCGAGCACGCCCGGCATGCGCGCCATCCCCGACTACGCCGCGGTGCGGGCGGCGACGAAGTACCCGGTGGTCCTTCGCTGCCAGGGCGGCGGCCCGGAGCGGACCGAGCTCATCTGCGGCTTCCTGGGCTGCGACGCGCGGCCCTTCAACCCCCTGCTCTCGACGCTGCCGCGGACGATCCACGTCCGCGGGGGGCGCGAGGGCCGGATCGAGCAGCTCGTCCGCATCGCGCTCGCCGAGTCGGAGGGCCCGATCGCCGGGAGCGAGGCGGTCCTCGCGCGCGTGAGCGAGCTCCTCTTCGTGGAGGTCGTGCGGAGATACCTCGCCTCGCTCCCGCAGCAGGAGGTGGGGTGGCTCGCCGGGCTCCGGGACGAGGGGGTGGGCCGGGCGCTGGCGGCGCTCCACCACCGCCCGGCGCACCCGTGGGACCTCGACGCCCTCGCCCGCGAGGTGGGCATGTCGCGCTCGGTCCTCGCCGAGCGGTTCACCCACTTCCTCGCCGTCCCGCCGATGCAGTACCTGGCGCGCTGGCGGATGCAGCTCGCCGCGAACCTGCTCGCGACCACGTCCATGGGCCTCGCCGAGATCGCCGACCGGGTGGGCTACGGCTCCGAGGCGGCGCTCTCCCGCGCCTACAAGCGCTGGGTCGGCGTCGCTCCGGCGGACTGGAGGCGCGGGCGCCGCGGAGAGGCCGCCGGGCCGCGAGGGGATCTCGCAGGGGCAAGAGGCTCCTCGACGGTGTAGCCGTTGCGCTCTAGGATGTCTGCGGAGGAGGTTCCACCATGCGCTCGGCCGTCCTCGGCGCCGGTTCCTGGGGAACCGCGCTCGCCTCCGTGCTCGCCGGCAAGGGCTTCCCCACGACGCTCTGGGGGCGCGATGCCGCGGTGGTCGACGCGGTGGCCAGGACGCACCAGAACCCGCGCTACCACCCCGGCGTGGCGCTGCCGCCCTCTCTCGGCGCCACCACCGATCTGGCCCGGGCGCTCGAGGGCGCGGAGCTGGTGGTCCTGGCCGTCCCCTCCCACGCCGTGCGCCAGGTGGCCATCGAGGCCAAGCGGCTGGTCCACGCCGGCGTCCCGCTGGTCTCGGTGGCGAAGGGCATCGAGGTCGACACCCTGATGACGATGCACGAGGTGCTCGAGGACGTGCTGCCGGTCCCGCTCCACCCGTACCTCTGCTTCCTCGGCGGCCCGTCCTTCGCCAAGGAGGTGGTCCGGGGGCTGCCGACGGCCGTCACCATCGCCGGGCGCTGGGAGCGCGTCGCCAAGCAGGTGCAGGAGGCCTTCCACGCCAGGTTCTTCCGGCCCTACACCTCGACCGACATCCTCGGCTGCGAGATCGGAGGCTGCGTGAAGAACGTGGTCGCCATCGGCGCCGGCCTCTCCGACGGAATGGGGTTCGGGGCCAACGCCCGCGCCGCCCTCATCACCCGCGGCCTCGCCGAGATCACGCGGCTGGCCGTCAAGAAGGGGGCCAACCCGCTCACGCTGTCCGGCCTGGCCGGGCTCGGCGACCTGGTCCTCACCTGCTCCTCGGAGATGTCCCGCAACCGGACCGTCGGCTTCGGCATCGGCCAGGGCAAGACGGCGGAACAGGTGCAGAAGGAGCTGGGCCAGGTGGCCGAGGGCGTGCGCAACGCCCGGAGCGTGCACGACCTGGCCACGCGCCTCTCGGTCGAGATGCCCATCTCCAGCGCCATCTACCGCATGCTCTACGAGGGAATGCCGGCCAAGGCCGTGCTGGGCGAGCTCATGGGGCGCGAGACCAAGGCCGAGCTGATCGTCTAGGCGTGCCGCTTCGCGGGCGGCCGCGCGCGGGGTAGCATCGCCGGATGGACGTCGCGGCGGCCCTGGTCCAGGAAGGCATCCTGGCTCCCGAAGCCGTGGCGCGTGCCCTGGCCGGGGCGCGCGACGGCGACGTCGCCTCGGCGGCGCTGAAGCTCGGCCTGTGCGACGAGCCGTCCCTGGTCCGGGCGCTGGCGCGAGCCTACGAGTGCCCCGGCGTGGACCTCTCCCGCAGCGTGATCCCGGCCGCCAACCTGGGGGTGATGGCCCCCGACTTCTGCCAGGAGCGGAAGGTGATCCCGGTGACGGTGGGCCGGACCGAGATCGTGCTCGCCATGGCCGATCCGGACGACGCGGCGCTGGCCGACGAGGTGCGCTTCGTCACGGGCCGCAAGGTGCTGCGCTACGCCGCCGTGGGCCTCTCCATCGAGCGCGCCATCGCCGCGGTGGCCCGGGCCCGCCAGGCCGGGAAGGTGGCCTGGAGCGGGCCCGCCGCCCCGGTGCTCCCCGACCCCAGCGGCGGCTGGGCGGCGGTGGTGAAGCCGGGCGAGCGGGTCCGGCCGGCGGTGGAGCTCCCGGAGGCCGACGAGAAGATGGAGCTGGTGGCGGCCTCGGAAGACATCGGCCCGTTCCATCCCCCGCCGGAGCAGTCCCCGGCGCGGCCGCCGCGGCCCCCGGCCCCCGCGCAGGCGGAGGGCGAAGGGGTGCAGACGGTGCGGCTCTCCGGCGAGGCGGTCGGCAAGGTCGTGCTGGTGGTCGACGACGACGCCGAGGTGCTCCGGCTGGCCGCGGCCGTGATCGGCAAGCTGGGCTGCGTCGTGCTCCAGGCGTCGAACGGGCGCGACGGGCTGGCGACGGCGCGCGAGGCGCGGCCCGACGTGGTGGTGCTCGACGCCATGATGCCGGGCCTCCACGGCTTCGAGGTGTGCCGGGCCATCAAGTCGGACCGGGAGCTGCGGGGCACCCCGGTGATCCTGTGCTCGGCCATCTACCGCGGCGCGGCCGCGGACGACGCGCAGATCGCCTTCGGGGCCGACGCCTTCGTGGAGAAGCCCTTCCGCGTCGAGGAGCTCACCCGCGTGGTCAAGGTGGCCCTCCTGGGCGCCGCCGCCGAGACGGCCGAGGAGCGCGCCGCCCGCGCCCAGGCGGAGAAGGCCTGGCGCGGCGCCGCGGAGGCCCTGGGCCAGGGCAAGGACCCCGAGGCGCTCTCGCTGGCGGAGGCCGCCTGCTCCCACAACCCGCGCTCGGCCGAGGCGCACTACTACCTCGGGCACGCCCTCTCCAGGCTCGGGCGCCTCTACGAGGCGGTGGTGGCCTACGAGCACTCCGCCGAGCTCCGCCCCGACGTGGACGCGGCCCACCAGTGCCTGGCCCAGACCTACGAGCGGCTCGGCTTCCAGAAGGCGGCGCGCGAGGCCTGGGCGCGGGCCATCGAGAGCTGCAAGGACCCGGCCCGCAAGAAGGCCATGCAGGCGCGGCTCATGAGCCTCCTGGGCGGGTAGCCCGCGGCGCGGCCGCGCGCGCCGACCTTCCTGCCTCGCCCCGCCCGCCCGTACGTCCCGAGGATCCCGCCATGCCCGTCCCTCCCGCTCCCCAGGCCGCCCGCTCCCTCGCCGGCACGGCCGAGGAGTTCGCCCGCGGCTGCCGCGCGGACCTGGCGACCGCCCGGGCCGAGGCGGACCGGCTGGCGGCCATGCCGCCGCCGAGGGACCGCGACGCCGCGCTCGCCGCCTTCGACGCCGCCTTCGGGGCGCTGGCCGAGGCGTCGGCCCGCGCCAGCCTGGCCCGCAACGTCCACCCCGACGCCGCCTTCCGCGAGGCGGCGGAGATCTGCGAGCAGGAGGCGGAGGCGCTCGCCACCCGGCTCTCGCTCGACCGGCGGCTGCACGACGCCGTCGCCGGGCTCGACCTCGCCGGCGCCGACGCCGTCACCCGGTGGCTGGTGGAGAAGAGCCTGAGGGACTTCCGGCGCGCCGGCGTGGACCGGGACGAGGCCACCCGGGCGCGGATCCAGGCGCTCCGCGACGAGCTCACCCGCATCGGCCAGGAGTTCGGGAAGAACATCAAGGACGACGTCCGCCGGCTCCCGCTCGACCCGGCGGACCTCGAAGGCCTTCCCGACGACTTCCGCCGCGCGCGGCCGCCGGGCCCCGACGGCAGGGTGACCCTCACCACCGACAACACCGACTACGTCCCCTTCATGACCTACGCGCGGAGCGGGGCGGCGCGCCAGGCCCTCTACCGCCTCTACCAGTCGCGCGGCCACCCGCGGAACGCCGAGGTGCTGGCGCGGCTGCTCTCGCGCCGCGAGGAGCTGGCGCGCGCCCTGGGCTACCCGACCTGGGCGGCCTACGTCACCGAGGACAAGATGACCGGCTCGGAGCGCGCCGCCGCCGAGTTCATCGAGCGGATCGCCGGCGCCTCGGCGCGCCGCATGGAGCGCGACTTCGAGGAGCTGCTGCGGCGCAAGCGGCGGGACGACCCGGCCGCCGAGCGGGTCGACGCCTGGGACTCGGCCTACCTCCAGGAGCGCGTCAGGGCCGAGGAGTACGGCTTCGACGCCCGCGAGGCGCGCCCCTACTTCGAGTACCGGCGGGTGAAGGAGGGGGTGCTCGAGGTCACGGCCCGCCTCTTCGGGATCCGCTACCGGCCGGTGCCGGACGCGCCGCGGTGGCACCCGGAGGTGGAGGCCTTCGACGTCCTCGACGGGGAGCGGCTCCTGGGGCGCGTCCACCTCGACATGCACCCGCGGGAGGGCAAGTACAAGCACTACGCCCAGTTCACGCTCTCGAACGGCGTCGGGGGCAGGCGCCTCCCCGAGGGCGTGCTGGTCTGCAACTTCCCCCGGCCGGGAGGGGAGCCGGCGCTCCTCGAGCACGGCGACGTCAAGACCTTCTTCCACGAGCTCGGCCACCTCCTGCACCACGTGCTCGGCGGCCAGACCCGCTACGCCGCCCACGCCGGCGTGGCCACCGAGTGGGACTTCGTCGAGGCCCCGTCGCAGCTCCTGGAGGAGTGGACCTGGGACCTGGCGGTGCTGGCCGGCTTCGCCCGGCACGTGGAGACCGGCGCACCCATCCCGGCCGAGACCGTCCGGCGCATGAAGCGCGCCGACGAGTACGGGAAGGGGCTCTGGGTGCGCCAGCAGGCGTTCTACGCCGCGGTCAGCCTGGAGCTGCACCGGCGCGACCCCGCCACGCTCGACCCCGAGAGGCTGGTGCCGGAGCTCCGCCAGAGGTACACGCCCTTCCGGCACGTGGAGGGGACGCACATGCACCTCTCCTTCGGCCACCTCGACGGCTACAGCGCCATCTACTACACGTACATGTGGTCGCTGGTGATCGCCAAGGACCTCTTCACCGTCTTCGAGCGGGAGGGGCTCATGGGCCCCGCGGCGCTGCGCTACCGGCGCGCCGTGCTGGAGCCGGGGGGCTCGAAGCCCGCCGCCGAGCTGGTGAAGGACTTCCTCGGGCGCGAGGCCGGCTTCGAGGCCTACCAGCGCTGGCTCGACGCCGGGTGACGCGCCCCGGGCCCGTCAGCCGCCGCCCAGGCGCAGGGCCAGCGCCGCCGCGGCGGCGGCGACCAGGAGGCCGAAGGCCCGCGCCAGGCGCCGGCTCCCGGTGCGCGCCGCCACCTGCGCCCCGGCGAGGGCGCCGGCGAGGAACCCGCCCGCCACCGCCGCCATCAGCCCCCAGGGCAGGCCGCCGCGGGACTGGGCGTAGACCCACACCCCGGGGAGGCCGATGGGCGGGAGCATCACCGCCAGGCTCGTGCCCTGCGCCTCGTGCTGCGACTGGCCCAGCAGCGAGACCAGGAAGGTCACCATGACGATGCCGCCGCCGACCCCGAAGAGGCCCGCCAGGCCGCCCGCCAGCACCCCGATCCACAGGCCGTTCGCGTCCGACGCCGGCGGGCCCCGCCTCGGAGATCCGCTCGGGCCCGTCCAGGTGCGCCAGGCGACGTAGAGCAGGAAGAGCACGAACAGGGCGCGCAGCGGCCGCCCGGGGAGCGCGCTGGCGGCCCTGGCCCCGGCCCAGCTCCCGGGGAGGAACCCCAGGGCGATGAGGGCGGCGAGCCGCCAGCGGACGGGGTGCAGGCGGTGGTAGGTGAGGACCGCCGGGAGCCCGATGGGGAGCAGCATCACCGCCAGCGTCACTCCCTGCGCCTCGTGCTGGCCCACGCCGAGCACCAGCGCCAGCAGGGGGACCATGACGATCCCCCCGCCGATGCCGAACGCTCCCGAGAGCAGGCCGGCGAGCAGCCCGACGGCGATGCCACCGGCGGCGACGTTCACCATTCCATGCTACACGGCGGCCGGCCCATCGGGTCCCCTCCCAGGGCCCTCCCGGGTGGTCTGGTCACGGGCCGGCCGCACCAATAGACTGCCCGGGCGATGAGCGACACCAGCACCCGGACGCCCGCCCCCGCGACCGACCACAGGGCCCGGCGCCGCATCAAGCAGATCGAGACCATGGTGGCCGACGTGGTCCAGGAGACGCCGGACACCAACACGCTGCTGCTCTTCACCGGCAGCGACCGGCTGGACTACGACGCCGGCCACTTCCTCACCATCGACCCGCACCAGTTCGAGTCGCTGGAGCGCTTCACCGCCTACTTCGAGGACGTGAAGGGGAAGCGCGAGCCCCCCCGCGCCTACTCGATGTCCTCGGCGCCGCACGAGAAGTACCTGGCCATCACCGTGAAGGAGGAGCGCTACGAGCGCGGCGTCACCAGGTACCCGCCGCTCCTCTCGCCCCTCCTGGTGAAGCGCACCGCCCGCGGCCACCGGCTGGTGGTCACCGGCTTCACCGGCCCCTACGTGCTGCCGCCGGACGTCGAGTCCCGGACCGACCACCTGGTGCACCTGGTGGCCGGCTCGGGGGCCGTGCCCAACTTCTCCATCCTGAAGCACGCGCTGACCTTCAGCCCGAGCCTGCGGCACACCTTCATCTGCTCCAACAAGACGCACGCCGACGTGATCTTCCGCCGTCCCCTGGAGGACCTGCAGGCGCGCTTCCCGGAGAACCTGCGCCTGGTCCACACGCTCACCCGCGAGGAGAACGTCTTCGCCTACGGCCCCACCTTCCGCAAGGGGCGGGTGACGGCGACGCTGCTCCGGGACCTGATCCCCGATCCGTCGAGCTGCCTGGTGTTCGCCTGCGGACCGGCCATCGGCACCTGGGACCGGGCGGCCGCCAAGGCCCGCGGCGAGGAGCCGCGGCCGCGCTTCATGGAATCGGCGCTGGAGGCGCTCGCCGAGGTGGGCGTCCCGGAGGACCGGATCACCACCGAGTCGTACGGGTAGGGCGCCGGTCGGGCTCGAGGCGGTGTCCACGGTCCGCGCCATCCCCACCCTGCTCCGGGTGGGCCTCGCCGAGGCGGTGGCCTACCGGGCCGAGTTCCTGGTCTGGCTCCTCTCCACCAACATGCCGCTCGTCATGCTGGCGCTCTGGAGCGCGGCGGCGGGGGACGGCCCGGTGGGGCGCTACGGGGCCGCCCAGTTCACCGCCTACTTCCTCGCCGCCCTGATCGTCCGGCTGCTCACCGGCGCCTGGGTGATCTGGGAGCTCAACACCGAGATCCGGCAGGGAACGCTGGCCTTCCGGCTGCTGCGCCCCATCCACCCGCTGGCGGCCTACGCCTGCGAGAACCTGGCCGCGGTGCCGCTGCGCGCCGTGCTCTCGCTGCCGGTGGCGCTGGTGCTGCTCCTCTCCTCGGGCGGCGGGCTGCTCACCGGCGAGCCGCTCCGGTGGGTCCTCTTCCCGGTGGCGGTGGCCGGCGCCTGGGCCATCACCTTCCTCGCCATGAGCCTCGTCGGCGCGCTGGCCTTCTACGTCGAGTCGGCCGCCTCGGTGTTCGAGATCTGGATGGGGCTCTTCGGCGTCTTCTCCGGCTACCTGGTGCCGCTCGACCTCTTCCCGCCCTGGCTCGGGGCGCTGGCCCGCTGGCTCCCCTTCCGCTACATGCTCGCCTTCCCGGTGGAGATGATGACCGGCCTCCTGTCCCGGGAGCGCGTGCTTTTCGAGCTGGCCGTGCAGTGGCTCTTCGTCGGCGGGCTCCTGGTCCTGGTCCGGCTCGCCTGGAGCCGGGGCCTGCGCCGCTTCTCGGCGGTGGGAGGGTAGGGTGCGGCGCCACCTCCGGCTCCTCGGCGTCCAGCTGCGCGCCTCCCTGGCCACGGCGGCGCAGTACCGCGTCGAGTTCGCGGTCGAGGGAGCCCTGGCGCTCTTCTGGGCCGGCTGGTCGCTGGTGCCGGTGGTGGTGCTCTTCGGCCACCGGCCGGCGCTGGCCGGCTGGACCTTCCCCGAGGCGCTGGTGGTCATGGGCTGGTTCGTCCTCATGAAGGGCATCCTCGAGGGGGCGGTGAACCCGTCGCTGGCGGCCGTGGTCGAGCACATCCGCAAGGGGACGCTCGACTTCGTCCTGCTCAAGCCGGTCGACGCGCAGTTCCTGGTCTCCACCGCCAAGTTCGAGCCCTGGCGGGTGGTGGACGCCCTGGCGGCGCTGGGCATCTTCGGGGTCGCCTTCCACCGGCTCGGCCGCTGGCCCTCCGCCGGCCAGGTGGCCGCCGCCCTCCTGCTCCTGTGCTGCGCCGCCTGGACCCTCTACTCGCTGTGGATCCTGGTGATCTCCGCCGCCTTCCACGTGGTCAAGGTCGACAACCTCTCCTACCTCTTCTCGTCCATCTTCGACGCCGCCCGCTGGCCGGTGAGCGTCTTCCGCGGCGCCTGGCGCATCCTCTTCACGGTGGTCGTCCCGCTGGCCCTCATGACCACCTACCCGGCGATGGCCCTGCTCGGGCGGCTCGAGCTCCGCACCGCCCTGCTGGCGCTCGCCGGCTCGGCGCTGTTCTCGGGCTTCGCCAGGGCGGTCTGGCTCTCCTCCATCGGCCGCTACACGTCGGCGAGCTCGTAGGAGCCGGGGGACGCCCCGGTGCGGTGGTGACGAGCGGCCACCCGGCGCGATAGGAAACCCATCGTGCTGCGACTCACCTTCCTCGGCACCTCCGCCGCCGCCCCCACCCTGAACCGGGGGCTCACCGGCCTGGCGCTGCGCCGGGCGGGGGAGCTCCTGCTCTTCGACTGCGGCGAAGGCACCCAGCGGCAGATGATCCGCTACGGGACCGGCTTCGACGTCGCCGCCATCTTCTTCTCCCACTTCCACGCCGACCACTGGCTCGGGGCCATCGGGTTCCTGCGCACCCTCTCCATGCTGGGGCGGACGGAGCCGCTCCGCCTCTACGGGCCGCGCCCGGCGGAGCGCTTCCTCGGCTCCATGCTCCTCACGGGAATCGAGGCGCTCTCCTTCGAGGCCGAGATCCACGAGGTGGGGCCCGGCGCCGAGGTGCGGCGCGAGGGCGCCGTGCTGCGCGCCTTCGCCACCGACCACCGCACCCCGTCGCTGGGATGGGCCCTGGCCGAGGACCCGCGGCCGGGCCGCTTCCACCCCGACCGGGCCCGCGCCCTGGGCGTACCGGAGGGCCCGCTCTGGAAGGAGCTGCAGCACGGGCGCGCCGTGGCGGTGGCCGGCCGGCAGGTGGACCCGCAGGGCGTGGTCGGCCCGCCCCGGCCCGGCCGCAAGGTGGTGGTGAGCGGCGACACCCGCCCGTGCCCGGCCACCGTGGCCGCGGCGGAAGGGGCGGACCTGCTGGTCCACGACTCCACCTTCGGGGACGCGGAGCAGGCGCGCGCCGTCGAGACCTTCCACTCCACGGCGCGCGAGGCCGGCCGCACGGCACGCCAGGCGGGCGCGCGCCGCCTGGTCCTGACGCACCTCTCCACCCGGTACGATGCCGACCCCTCGCCCCTGGCGGCCCAGGCGGGCGAGGAGTTCCCGGGCGCGGTGGTGGCCCACGACGGCATGGTGGTCGAGGTGCCGCACCCGGGCGACGCGGACGAGGGCCGCCCCGGGGAGGGCGGGTAGCCGCCGTGGCCCGGCCGGCCGACGACCTCGCCCGCTGGATCCCCCGCCTGCTCGCCCTCTGGCGCCGGGGGCGCCGCCCGGAGCGCGGGCCGCGCCCCGCGCCGGACCGGCTCTCGCCCGCCGAGCTCCGCGAGGTGGCCGCGGCCGTGAGGCGGCTCAGCCTCGGGCTCACCCGGGAGCGCAGGCTCGCCGGGTCCCGCTACCTCGAGGACCCGCGGCTGCTCGGCGCCTACCTGCTCTTCTACTGGCCGGTCTCGTACCTCCAGGCGCGCGGGGTCCTCTCGGAGCTGCCGCGGCCGCCGCGCGAGGTGCTGGACCTCGGGAGCGGGCCCGGCCCCGTGGCCCTGGCGGCGCTCGACGCCGGGGCGGAGCGGGCGCTGGCGGCCGATCGCTCGCCGCGGGCGCTCGCCGCTGCCCGGGCGCTGGCCTCCGGGGCGGGGCTGGCGCTCGCCACCCGCCCCTGGGACCCGGACCGCGGCGGCGGCCTGGCGCCGCTCGCCGGCGGACGGCGCTTCGACGCCGTCTGCATGGGCCACGTGCTCAACGAGATCCTCGCCGGGGAGGGGGAGGCCGAGCGCCGCGCCGCCCTCCTGGAGGAGGCGGCGGGCCTGCTGGCCCCGGGTGGCTCGGCCGTGGTCGTCGAGCCGGCGCTGCGCGAGACCTCGCGGGCGCTCCTGCGGGTCCGCGACCTGCTGGTGGCCCGGGGACTGGCCGTCCGGGCCCCCTGCCTCTTCCGCGGGCCGTGCCCGGCCCTGCTCCGCGAGAGCGACTGGTGCCACGCCGAGAGGCCGCTCGAGCCGCCGCCGCTGGTGGCCGGGATCGCCGAGGCGGCCGGGCTGCGCAAGGAGTCCCTCAAGATGAGCTACCTGGTGGTGGCCGCGCCCGGCGAGGCCTGGGCCGCGCCTCCGCCGGGCCGGGTCTTCCGCATCGTCTCGGAGCCGCTGCCGTCGAAGGGCCGGCTGCGCTACATGGGCTGCGGCCCCGAGGGCCGGATGGGCCTCGCCCTCCAGGACAGGCACGTCGGCGGCGGGAACCGCCGCTTCGCGACGCTCCTGCGCGGGGACGTGGTGGAGGTGACCGAGGTCGAGCCCCGCGGCGACGGCCTGCGCCTCGGGGAGCGCTCCGCGGTGCGGGTCCTGGCCGGGGCCGGGAGGCCGGTGCCGCCGGCTACGGCGCCACCCCCTCCGCCGCCTTCCGGGACGCGCTGAAGAGCTCGCTCATCACCTCCTCGAGCGGAGGGTCCTCCACCGTCAGGTCGGCCACCGGCAGGGCCGCCAGCATCCGCCCCACCGCGCCCGAGACCTCGGCCGCCGAGACGCGGATGACCGCCTGGGTGCCGGAGGTGCTCAGCACCTCGCCGAAGCGGGCCAGCTCGCCGCCGGCGGCCGGCCGTTCGAGCCGCACCACGATGCGCTTGTCCGGCCGGATGCGGAGCGAGAGCTGCCGCAGGTCGCCGTCGTAGATGAGCCGGCCGTGGTCGATGACCACCACCCGCGGGCAGAGCGCCGCCACGTCCTCCATGTAGTGGCTGGTGAGGAGCACCGTGGCGCCGAAGCGCTCGTTGTAGGACCGGATGAAGCCGCGCACCGTGGCCTGCATCGACACGTCGAGGCCGATGGTGGGCTCGTCGAGGAAGAGCACCCGGGGGCGGTGGAGCAGCGCCGCCGCCAGCTCGCACTTCATCCGCTCGCCCAGGGAGAGCTGCCGGGTGGGCTTCTCCAGGAGGTCCTCGAGGCCCAGGAGCGCGGTCAGCTCGTCCACCGTCCGGGCGAAGTCGCGGCGCGGGATGTCGTAGATGGCCCGGTTCATGGCGAAGGTCTCGGCCGGCGGCAGGTCCCAGAGGAGCTGCTGCTTCTGCCCCATGACCAGGGTCACCTTCTTCAGGAAGGCCGGCTCGCGGCGGAGCGGCTGGTGGCCCGCCACCCGGACCTCCCCGCTCGTCGGGTGGAGCAGCCCGGCCAGCATCTTGAGGGTGGTGGTCTTCCCGGCGCCGTTCGGGCCCAGGAACCCCACCCGCTCGCCGGGGGCGACGCGGAAGGTGATGCCGTCCACCGCCTTCACCGCGTCGTAGCGCCGGCGGAAGAGGCTCTTCAGCGCCGCCGCCACGCCGGGCGGGCGCCGGTGCACGCGGTAGTGCTTCTTCAGGGCGGAGACCTCGATCACCGCCCGGGACCTTAGGGGAGAAGCCGGCCGGGCTCAACCTCGGGCGGGGCGTGGCCGTGGCGGCCGCCCTCGCCCGACCGCATAATGCGGGCATGCCCGCCCGGAAGAGGCCCGTCACCAAGAGCGGACGCCCGCGCAAGCGCAAGGGCGTGAAGCTCACCCCCACCGCGCTCGAGCCGGCGGACCTGCTCCTGGCCGAGCCGCCGCCGGAGGTGGAGGAGCTGGCCCGCCAGGTGGAGGCGGACGGGGGGGCGGTCCTGGCGCGGTACCGCGAGCCGCTGGGCGGCCACCCGCTGCTCTTCTGCGCCCTGCCGGTGGCCAAGGTGGAGCGCACCGCCTTCCAGCGCGACGTCTCCGACGCCCACGTGCGCCGGCTGACGCTGGCCATGGACAAGACGCGCCGCTACCTCGACCCCATCATCGCGGTGCGCGAGGACGGGAAGTACCTCACGCCCAACGGCGGCCACCGGCTCACGGCGCTGCAGGAGCTCGGCGCCCGGAGCGTGCTCGCGCTGCTGGTGCCGGAGCACAAGGTGGCCTACCAGATCCTGGCGCTCAACATCGAGAAGGCCCACAACCTGCGGGAGAAGGCGCTGGAGGTGGCGCGGATGTACCGCGACCTGGCGGCCAAGACCGACCTGCGCGAGACCGAGATGGCCCTGGAGTTCGAGGAGCCGGGCCTGGCCACCCTGGGGTTCGCCTACGGGGAGCGGGGCCGGCTCTCGGGCGGCGCCTACAACCCCATCTTGAAGAAGGTGGACGCCTTCCTCGACGAGAAGCTCTCGAAGGCGATGGCCGAGCGCGAGCGGCGCGCCCGCGTGGTCCTCGCCTTCGACGACGCCGTCTCGGAGGCGGTGGCCCGGCTCAAGGCGCGCGGCTTCGACTCCCCCTACCTCCGGAACTTCGTGGTGGCGCGGGTGAACCCGCTCCGGTTCGTGAAGGGCGAGCCGCCGCCCTTCGACGAGCTCTTCGCCCAGATGACGAAGCGCGCCGCCGGGATGGATCCCTCCCGGATCAAGGGCGAGGACGTGGCCCGGAGCGGCGGAGCTCCGGAAGCGGAGGGGTAGCCAACTCAGCTCCGCTTCGACGACTTCTGCTCGAGCTTGGCGAGCACCAGCCGCTTCTCGAGCTCGTTCATGACCAGCAGCAGCTCCTGCTCCTCGAGCCGGCCCTCGACGCTGGGGAAGAGGTCGCGCTCCTCCCAGCGGACGTGGCGCTCGAGGAGATCGGCGAAGGCGGCCAGCGCGGCCCGGGCCTCGGGCGGGCGGCCGGTCTTGGCCGCGCCCATGAGCCGGAGGAGCTCGGCGTGCTCGGACTTGAGGCGCTCGAGCTGCCCCTCCTCGAGGTGGTGGCCGAGCAGGTCCTCCTCGGCCCGGGTGTGGGCGTGGAGCAGGCCCTCCTCGTAGCGCTTCGCCAGGGCCACCAGGCCGACGAGGTCCCGCGGCGCGCCGGCCGAGTCGGCGTGCCCGGCGAGACCCTTCTTGAGCTGGAAGGCGACCAGCAGCGCCTGGTGATGCTCGCTGGAGAGCGGCCTCAGCTCGCGGCTCCGCTTGAGCGGCATGGATTGGGGGTATCGTGTCGCACCCCGCCGTGGGGCGCAAGGCCTTGCGGCGGCTTGCTCCACCCGCTGGCGCCGCGCCTGCCACCCGTTCCTTTGCGGCTTGACGCCTTGCGTCGTGACGGCTAGAAGGGTCTTCCAGGTCCTGATTCTCGAATCAACAGGAGCCGCGCGCCATGGCCAAGAACGGAACCCCGAGCCCCGGCCGCCGGGCGGCCCTGGTCGCGGGCCTGCGCACCCCCTTCCTCAAGGCCGGGGGCGACTTCCGCGACCTCTCCGCCGTCGACCTCGGCACGCTGCTGGTGAACGAGCTCGTGGCCCGGAGCGGCATCCCGCCCCGGGAATTCGACGCGGTGATCTTCGGCCAGGTGGTCCCCTCGCAGCTGGTCTCGCTCGTCGCCCGCGAGGTGGCGCTGCGCACGCAGCTGCCCAAGTCGGTGCAGGCCTGGACGGTGTCGCGCGCCTGCGCCACCTCCTTCCAGGCCGCGGCCGACGCGGCCGACCAGATCGCCCTGGGCCACGCCGACGTGATCGTGGCCGGCGGCGCCGAGTCGCTCTCCGATGCCCCCATCTTCGCCTCCCGCAAGCTCGCCCAGGCGCTGGTCTCGGCCTCGCGGGCCAAGGGCCTGCCGCAGAAGCTCCAGGCCTTCGCCGGGCTCCGGCTCCAGGACGTGACGCCCGTCCCGCCGGCGCTCACCGAGCCCACCACCGGCCTCACCATGGGCCAGAGCGCCGAGCAGATGGCGCAGCAGAACGGCATCCGGCGCGAGGCCCAGGACGCGTTCGCCGCCCAGAGCCACCGCCGGGCCGCCGACGCCTGGGCCTCCGGGAAGCTCGGCGAGGAGGTGATGCACGTCCCGGTGCCGCCCCGGTACCAGCGCATCGCCGCGAAGGACAACATCGTCCGCGACGACACCACCGCCGAGGCGCTCGCCAGGCTTCCCCCGGTCTTCGACCGCCAGCACGGGACCATCACCGCCGGGAACTCCTCCCCGCTCACCGACGGCGCCGCCGCGGTGATCCTGATGAGCGAGGAGAAGGCCCGGGCGCTGGGGATCCGGCCGCTGGCCTTCCTGCGCTCCTACGCCTTCGCCGCCCTCGACCCCGGGGAGCAGCTGCTCCAGGGGCCGGCCTTCGCGGCGCCGGTGGCGCTGGACCGCGCCGGGCTCACGCTGGCCGACATGGACCTCGTCGACATGCACGAGGCCTTCGCGGCGCAGGTGCTCTCCAACCTCCAGTGGTTCGGCTCGCGGACGTTCGCCGAGCGCATCGGGCGCAAGGAGCCGCTCGGCGAGATCGACCCCGGCAGGCTCAACGTCAACGGCGGCTCCATCGCCCTCGGCCACCCCTTCGCCGCCACCGGGGCGCGGATGCTGTGGCAGACGGCCAAGGAGATGGAGCGCCGCAAGGCGCGCCACGCGCTGCTCACCGCCTGCGCGGCGGGCGCAATGGGCGCCGCGGTGGTGCTCGACGGCCCCGAGAGCCGGGAGGAGTCCCGATGATGCCCGCCCAGAAGCTCCCGACGAATTTCCGCGTCGAGGTCGAGGACGGCATCGCCACCGTGCTCGTCGACGTCCCCGGCGAGAGCGTCAACACCCTCTCGCCGGCGGTGGGCGAGGAGCTCCGGGCCCTGGTCGAGGGCCTGGAGAAGGACCCGCAGGTCAAGGCGCTGGTCTTCGCCAGCGGCAAGAAGGAGGGCTTCGTCGCCGGCGCCAAGATCGAGGTGCTCCAGGGGGCGAAGGGCTCCGCCGAGGCCGAGGCGCTGGCGCGCAGCGCGCAGCAGGGCTTCGACCGGCTGGAGCAGATGAAGAAGCCCATCGTGGCCGCCATCCACGGCGCCTGCCTGGGCGGAGGGCTGGAGTGGGCGCTGGCCTGCCACTGGCGCATCGCCACCGACGACCGCAAGACCCAGCTGGGCCAGCCGGAGGTGCAGCTCGGCGTCATTCCCGGCGGGGGCGGCACGCAGCGGCTGCCCCGCCTCATCGGCATCGCCCCGGCGCTGGACATCATCCTGGCCGGCAAGTCGGTGAAGGCCCGGAAGGCGCTGAAGCTCGGGCTGGTGGACGAGCTCTGCCCGGCCCCGCTCCTGCTCGAGGTGGCCCGGCGGCGCGCCCGCGAGCTCGCCAGCGGGCAGCTGCGCCGCCAGGCGCCGGCCGGGGTGAAGAAGGTGCGGCTCCACGGCCTGATCGCCGCGGCGACCCAGGTTGCCCTGGAGGAGAACTTCGTCGGCCGCGCGGTCCTCTTCCGCGAGGCGCGCAAGAAGCTCCGGGAGAAGACCCGCGGCCACTACCCGGCGCCGGAGAAGGCGCTCGAGGCGGTGCAGCACGGCTACGAGCACGGCTTCCAGGAGGGGCTGCTCCGCGAGGCGAGGCTCTTCGGCGAGCTGGCCGTCTCCCCGGTGGCGCGGCGGCTGATGGAGATCTTCTTCGCCACCACCGCCCTGAAGAAGGACCCCGGGGTGGACGATCCCTCGGCCCGGCCCCGGACGGTGGAGCTGGTCGGCGTCCTGGGCGGCGGCCTCATGGGCGGCGGCATCGCCCAGGTCACGGCCAACGCCGGCATCCCGGTGCGGGTGCGCGAGAAGGACGACGCCGCCGCCGGGCGGGCGCTGGCCAACGTGCGGGCGGTGCTGGACGAGCGGGTGAAGCGGAAGTCGATGACGCGGCTGGAGCGCGACCAGGCCATGCGGCTCGTCACCGCCACCACCGACTGGTCGGGCTTCGAGCGCGTCGACGTGCTGGTGGAAGCGGTGTTCGAGGACCTGGATCTCAAGCGCGAGATGGTCCGGGCCTTCGAGGCCGTGAACCCGCGGGGCATCTTCGCCTCCAACACCTCGTCCATCCCCATCGGCAAGATCGCCGAGGCCTCGCGGCGGCCCGAGCTGGTGCTGGGGATGCACTACTTCTCCCCGGTGCACAGGATGCCGCTGCTGGAGGTCATCGTCACCCCGCGGACCGCGCCCGAGGCCACCGCCACGGCGGTGGCGCTGGGGAAGAGGCAGGGGAAGACCGTCATCGTGGTGAACGACGGGCCGGGCTTCTACACCAGCCGCATCCTCACCCCCTACATGAACGAGGCGGCGCAGCTCCTGGTCGAGGGGGCCGCCATCGAGGACGTGGACGAGGCGCTGGTGGAGTGGGGCTTCCCGGTGGGCCCCATCACCCTCCTCGACGAGGTGGGCATCGACGTCGGCGCCAAGGTCGGCAAGGTCATGAGCGCCGCCTTCGGCGAGCGGCTCCATGCCCCGGACGCGCTCGCCAAGCTCGTGGCCGACGGGCGCCTGGGCCGCAAGAGCGGGAAGGGCTTCTTCCTCTACGAGAAGGGGAAGAAGGGCGGGGTGGACCCGGCCATCTACGACCAGCTCCCCGGCGGCCGGTCGCGCAAGAGCCTCGACCGGACGGCCATCGCCGAGCGCGTCGCCCTGCAGATGGTGAACGAGGCCTTCCTCTGCCTGGGCGAGGGCATCCTCCGCAGCGCCCGCGACGGCGACATCGGGGCCGTCTTCGGCCTCGGGTTCCCGCCCTTCCGCGGCGGCCCGTTCCGCTACGCCGACGCCGTCGGCACCGGGCAGCTCCTCGAGAAGATGGAGCGCCTGCGGGCCGAGCACGGGCCCCGCTTCGCGCCGGCTCCCCTCCTGGCGGAGAAGGGCCGGACGGGCGCCAAGGTCCACCCCTAGCGGACCCTCCGGCGTCGTTTCACCCGATCCGCCGACCCCCGGGGTCCTGGTGGCCCCCGGGCGGCCGGGAGCCGGCTCGACCCGGTCCCCGCAATCCCTTCGCTCCCGATCCGGGCTGCAATCCGCTCCTGCGCGGTTTCCGGACCGCCACCATCTGCCGGCCGCGCTCGCCGTGACGGGCACCTGAGGGACAAGTCCCCTTCCCCGAGGGCGGTGCGGCCGATCGGCCCCGCAAATGGTGCGCCGGGCGGCCGGGTCCGGATTTCGGCCCGCCGCAAGCATAGGGCCTCCTCGGACCCGAGGCGGGCGCAAAGCTTTCGGACTGCTTGCCGGAGATCAATAAAATGAGACTTTCCAAGACTGGATTCCTGGCGGTGCTCGCCGCGGTGAGCCTCGCCTTCGCGGGCTGCAAGGGGTCGGACGGCACCAACGGCACCAACGGCGCGAGCGGCACCTCGTGCAGCACCCACGACAACGGCGACGGGACGGTGACCATCAGCTGCACCGACGGCACCTCGGCCACCGTGTCGAACGGCGCTGCCGGCTCTCCCGGCGCGGACGGCACGTCGTGCTCCCTGGTCGGCAGGACCATCACCTGCGGGACCTCGAGCATCACCCTCGCCGGCGGGGTCGTGGACTACACGCTCCTGTCCGCCGCGGAGCGCGCCGACGCCCTCCCGAGCATCGTGGTCACGGGCGTGGACTTCACGGGCGCCACCCCGGTGGTGACCTTCAAGGTGAGCGACCGGAAGGGCAACGGCCTCGCCGGCTTCACCAAGGCGGATCCGCTCAGCACCGCCACGCCGCCGGGGAACAACGCCGGCAACTTCCGGCTCGGCCTGCTGAAGCTGGTGCCCGGCAACGCGACCTCCCCCGGCGTCAACGGCAGCGCCAACGACACCTGGGTGAGCTACAACTCCGCCGACGCCGTCCACACCGGCAGCGCCGTGACCGCCAGCGCCACCACGCTGAAGGAGCCGACCGGCGACGGCACCTACGTCTACACCTTCCCCGCCACCAGCTTCGGCGGCACGACCTACGACGCCAACGCCACCCACCGCCTGGTGATCATCATGAGCGCCAGCGGCAACCCCTACCAGCCGGTCAACGCGGTCCAGGACTTCGTCCCCGCGACGGGCGCCGACGTCACCGGCCAGAACGACAAGGTCGACGGCGCCGCCTGCCTCGAGTGCCACAAGCGGTTCCGCGCCCCCGCCGGCGGCACGGGCGTATTCCACGGCGGCGCGCGCTACGACGTGCGGGGCTGCGTGGCCTGCCACAACGACCAGCGCCGGTTCACCGCCATCCCCGGCACCGGCTCCACCCCCAGCGCCGGCGACGCGCAGATCACCTCCAGCGGCACCTGGACCGGCAACCTGGCCATCGTCAACGGCGAGGGATTCATCAACCTCCCGGTCTTCATCCACAAGATCCACATGGGCGAGGAGCTCACCCTCCGCGGAGGCACCTATCCCGGCCTGGCGATGCCTTACGAGGTGACCTACCCCCAGGACGTCCGGAACTGCGCCAAGTGCCACCGCACCGTGGCCCAGGCCGACAACTGGAAGGCCCGGCCGAGCCGGCGGGCCTGCGGCGCCTGCCATGACAACCGCGCCTACCTGAGCTCCCTCGTCATCCCGGGGACCAGCGGGTACGTCCGCGACCTGCACAGCGGCGGCGAGATGACCGACGACTCGACCTGCGCCACCTGCCACACGGCGACCGGCGCCAACACCATCATGGACGTCGTCACGCGCCACCAGCCCGTGGCCCTGCCCGATCCCAACAGCACCTACTCCGGCGGCACCAACGCCAACACCAACGCGGCCTTCGTGGCGGCCGCCGGCGCGGTGCCCCCCGGGGCGGCGGCCATCACCTACGACGTCCAGAGCGTCTCGCGCGACGCGGCCAAGCACCCGGTGATGGTCTTCAAGCTGAAGAGGGACGGAGCCGACGTGGTCTTCAACACCTTCGCCACCGGCGGCGAGCTCATCACCGGCTTCGTCGGCTCGCCCAGCGTCTACTTCGCCTGGTCGATCCCGCAGGACGGCATCGCCGCCCCGGCGGACTTCAACGCCTCCGCCAGCGGCTACATCAAGACCCTGTGGGCCGCCGGCGGCGCCGGCTTCGCCGGGCCCGACGCCAGCGGGTACTACACCGCCACCCTCACCGGCACCACCGTTCCCGACAACGCCACCATGCTCACCGGCGGCGTCGGGTACACCTACAGCCTCTCCAGCACCCAGCCGCTCACGCAGGTGGACCTGCCGGACTACCCGTACAACACCACCACCAAGGTCGGCGGCCTCATCGTCCCGGCGCCGGACGTGTGGAAGGTGGCCGCCGCTGGCTGTACCGCCGGCGTCCCGAGCTGCACCGCCGCCGGCGGGTACACCGCGCGCCGCGCCATCGTGGCCACCGCCAAGTGCAACGCGTGCCACGCGTTCCTCGGCGCCAACCCCACCTTCCACGCCGGCCAGCGGAACGACGCGCCCACCTGCTCGTTCTGCCACAACCCCAACCGGACCAGCAGCGCCTGGTCGGCCAACGCCAAGGACTTCATCCACGGCATCCACGGGGCCGGGAAGCGCGTGGTGCCGTTCACCTGGCACGCCTCCTCGCCGACGGACGGCTTCTGGGCGGTCACCTACCCGGGCATTCTGAACAACTGCGAGCAGTGCCACCTGCCGGGGACCTACGACTACAGCGCCACCGCCTCGGCCGCGGCGGTGCCCAACCTGCTCCCGAGCACGGTCGGCCAGGGCCGCTACAACGGCAACCCGGCCCAGAACGCCAGCTACTACTCCCTCTCGCCCTACGTCACCTCGGACAACTCGGTCGACTACGGCCTGGCCTACTCGACCTCCAACCAGACCTACACCCTGCCCGACGGCATCAGCGGCACCCAGGGGGCGACGGCCTGCACCCCGTCGGCGCCCTGCGTCTGCACGGCGGCGAACCCCTGCAGCATCACGGTCGGCACCACCTACACGGTGAGCGGCATCGCGGCGTCCTTCCGCTACAACGTGACCGGCGGAGCCACCTGCACCGACGCGGCGCCCTGCACCTGCGTCACCAACCCCGCGACCGGGGCCGCCACCAACTGCGTGGCCACGCTCCGGACCTGCAGCGGGACGGCCCCCTGCGACGCGCAGGGGACCACCCTGGTGAAGACGCCCATCACCGCGGCCTGCTCGGCCTGCCACGACAGCCCGCTGGCCATCGACCACATGCAGTCGAACGGCGGCCGGTTCTACGAGCCGCGCAGCGCCTCCCTCCCCGCGGCGGAGCAATGCCTCCTCTGCCACGGCAAGGGCAAGCTCGCCGCCATCGCCGACGTGCACCAGTAGCCCCGCTGCCCAGCGGACCCCCGGGCCCCCCGGCGCCTTCCGAGGCGCCGCGGGGCCCGCGCCTTTCATACGGGGGCCCCTCCCCCGCGAGGCGGGTATGATGGCGCCCCGTGAAGCTCCGCCGGGTTCTCCCGCTCATCATCGGCTTCGTCTTCGTGCCGGCGGCGTTCATGCTGACGGTGGGCATCCTCATGCTGGTGTTCGGGTCGGCGGCGCGCGACTACATCTTCGGCGGCCTGATCCTGGGGCTGGTCACCACCACCGTGATCGGCACCGCGGCCACGCTGGCGGTGCTCTCCCGCGAGGCCCAGGTGGCCCGGCTCCAGACCGACTTCGTCAACAAGGTTTCCCACGACCTGCGCACGCCCCTCACCAGCATCCGCATGTTCGTGGAGACCATGCAGATGGGCCGGCTGGAGGAGCCCGTCCGGCGGGCCGAGGCGCTGGGGATCATCGCCGACGAGACGGTGCGCCTCTCCGGCCTCATCAACCGGCTCCTGGACTGGGCGCGGATGGAGTCCGGGAAGCGCAGCTACCGGCTCGAGCCGGTGGCGGTGAGCGACGTGCTCGACGACGCCCTGGCGGCGCTGGAGCCGGTGCTGCTGCAGGCGCCGGCCGAGGTGAGCTGCCAGGTGACGCCCGGGCTGCCCCGGATCCTGGCCGACCGGGAGGCGCTGGCGGACGCGGTCACCAACCTCCTCCACAACGCCCACAAGTACACCGGGGAGCACAAGCGCATCGCGGTCTCGGCGGAGCGGCGCGGGTCGCAGGTGGTGATCAGCGTCGCCGACAACGGGCCGGGCATCGCCCCCCCCGACCAGAAGCGGATCTTCGAGAAGTTCTACCGGGCCAAGGACCCGCTCGACCGCGGCATCGAGGGCTCGGGGCTCGGCCTCTCCATGGTGAAGCACATCGCCGAGGCGCACGGCGGCCGGGTGACGGTCTCGTCGACGCCGGGCGCGGGGGCCACCTTCTCCATCTCCCTGCCGGTCCCGGGAGGCGCCCCGTGAGCGAGCGGATCCTGGTGGTGGAGGACGACCCCTCGATCCTGCGCGGGCTCCAGCTCAACCTGACCATGGAGGGCTACCGGGTGCGCTCCGCCATGGACGGGGAGACCGGGCTGCGGCTGGCCCGGAGCGAGCGGCCGGACCTCCTGGTGGTGGACCTGACGCTGCCGCGCATGGACGGCCTGGCGCTCATCCGCGAGCTGCGCAGGACCGACCCGGACCTGCCCATCGTCATCCTGTCGGCCCGGGGGCACGAGTCGGACAAGGTCGCCGGGCTGGGCCTCGGCGCCGACGACTACGTGGTGAAGCCCTTCTCCCTCAAGGAGCTGCTGGCCCGGATCGGCGCGGCGCTGCGCCGGCCGCGGGCCCGGGGCGAGACCGGCCCGGGGCGGAGCCTGCGGAGGTTCGGCGCGGCCGAGGTGGACCTCCAGGCGCGCCGCCTCACCGTGGCCGGGCAGGGGGTGGAGCTGACGCAGCGGGAGTTCGACCTGCTGGCCTTCTTCGTCACCCACCCCGGCCGCGCCTTCCGCCGCGAGGAGCTGGTCCGGGCGGTGTGGGGCAGCTCCTACGAGGGCACCGCCCGCACCGTGGACAACTTCGTGGCCCGGCTCCGGGCCCACATCGGCGACGACCCCGACCACCCGCACCACCTCGAGACCGTGCGCGGCGTGGGATACCGCTTCACGCCCGGGGGCTAGCCCGTCCAGTCCAGGATCACCTTGCCGCAGCTCCCGGAGCTCATCACCTCGAAGGCCTCGTGGAAGCGGGCGGCGGGGAAGCGGTGGGTGAGGACGTGGGTGACGTTCATCCCCGCCTGGAGCAGGGCGGCCATCTTGTACCAGGTCTCGAAGACCTCGCGCCCGTAGATCCCCTTCAGCACCAGGCCCTTGAAGATCACCTGGGTCCAGTCGATGGCGATGGGGGCGCTGGGGATGCCCAGGATGGCCACCCGGCCGCCGTTGTTCATCACCGCCAGCAGGTCGCGGAAGCCGTCGGCGGCGCCCGACATCTCCAGGCCCACGTCGAAGCCCTCGGTCATGCCCAGGTGGGCCATGACGTCGGCGAGCGGGCGCTCCTTCGGGTTGACGGCGTAGGAGACGCCCATCTTCCGCGCCAGGTCGAGCCGGTACTCGTTCACGTCGGTGATGACCACGAAGCGCGCCCCCACCTGCCTCACCACCGCCGCCGCCATCAGGCCGATGGGGCCGGCGCCGGTGACGAGCACGTCCTCGCCGACGACGTCGAAGGAGAGGGCGGTGTGGACCGCGTTGCCCAGCGGGTCGAGGAAGGCCGCCACCTCGTCGGGGATGTCGGCCGCCAGCTTGAAGACGTTGGCGGCCGGCACGGCCACCAGCTCGGCGAAGCAGCCGGGCCGGTTCACGCCCAGCCCCGAGGTGTTGCGGCACAGGTGCTTGCGGCCGGCGCGGCAGTTGCGGCAGTAGCCGCAGGTGATGTGCCCCTCGATCGAGACCCGGTCGCCGGGCTGGAACCCGGTCACGTGGCTGCCGACGGCGTGAATCTCGCCGGCGCACTCGTGGCCCACCACCATGGGGACCGGGATGGTCCTCCGGGACCACTCGTCCCAGCGGTAGATGTGCAGGTCGGTGCCGCAGATCCCGGTCTTCTTGACGCGGACCAGGACGTCGTTGGGGCCGATGTCGGGCGCCGGGACCTCCTCCAGCCACAGCCCCGGCTCGCGCCTCGCCTTGACGAGCGCCTTCATCGGATCACCCCCAGCTCGCGCCCCACCTTGGCGAAGGCGGCCAGGGCCCTCTCCAGATGCGGGCGCTGGTGGGCCGCCGACATCTGCGTGCGGATGCGCGCCTGCCCCTTGGGCACGACCGGGAAGGAGAAGCCGACCACGTAGATCCCCTCGCCCAGCAGCCGGTCGGCCATCTCGCCGGCCAGCCGGGCGTCGCCGAGCAGCACCGGGATGATGGGGTGCGAGCCGGGGACGAGCCGGAAGCCGAGCCCCTCCATCCCGGCCCGGAAGAAGGCGGCGTTGTCGCGCAGCTTCACCCGCAGCGCATCGCTCCCCTCCAGCAGGTCGAGGACCGCGAGCGAGGCGGCGGCGATGGGCGGCGCCAGCGAGTTGGAGAACAGGTAGGGGCGCGATCGCTGCCGGAGCCAGGCGACCACCTCCCTGCGGCCGGCGGTGTATCCGCCCGAGGCCCCGCCCAGCGCCTTGCCCAGCGTCCCGGTGAGGAGGTCCACCCGCCCCGGGACCCCGCAGCGCTCCGGCGTCCCCCGGCCCTTCTCGCCGACGAAGCCCACCGCGTGCGAGTCGTCCACCATCACCATCGCCCCGTGGCGGTCGGCGAGGTCGCAGATGGACCGGAGGTCGGCGACCACGCCGTCCATGGAGAAGACGCCGTCGGTGGCGATCAGCTTGAAGCGGGCGTCGCGCGCCTCCTCGAGGCGGCGGGCCAGGTCGGCCATGTCGCCGTTCTCGTAGCGGAGCCGCCGGGCCCTGCAGAGCCGGATGCCGTCGATGATGCTGGCGTGGTTGAGGGCGTCGGAGACGACCGCGTCCTCCTCCCCGAGCAGGGCCTCGAAGAGGCCGCCGTTGGCGTCGAAGCACGACGAGTAGAGGATGGCGTCCTCGGTGCCGAGGAAGGAGGCGATGCGCCGCTCCAGCTCGCGGTGCAGGTCCTGCGTGCCGCAGATGAAGCGCACCGAGGCCATGCCGTAGCCGCGGCGGTCCAGCGCTTCCCGGGCCGCCGCCACCACCGCCGGGTGGTCGGCCAGGCCCAGGTAGTTGTTGGCGCACAGGTTCACCACCTCGCGCCCGTCCTCCAGGCGGATCGTGGCCGACTGCGGCGAGGCGATGATGCGCTCGCGCTTGTACAGCCCCGCCTGGGAGAGCGCCTCGGTCTCCCGCCGCAGGTGCTCCAGGAACCTCTGGTCCACGGCCGGCCTCCTTCTCCGAAAGACCGCCCTCAGGCGGCCAGCGCCGCGCGCACCGCCGCGACGACCAGCGGGTCCTCGCCCGGGAGCACCGTGCGCGGGTCGAGGAGCACCAGGCCCTCCTCGATGCGCGCCACCACCGGCGGGTCGCCGAGCCGCAGCCGCTCGGCCAGCCGCTCCGGGTCGGCCGAGGAGAGCGCCAGCGCGCGCGTCGGCAGCGTCACCCCGGGCAGCGAGCCGCCGCCCACGGCCGAGCGCGCCTCCCGCACCGAGGCCCCGGAGGCGGCGCCGCCCAGGGCCTCGAGCCAGGCGCGGGCGCGCGCGCCCAGCGCCTCCTCGCCCTGGGCGATGGCGCGCCACACCGGCACCCGGGCGACCGCCTCGCCGCGCTGGTAGTGGCGCAGGGTGGCGGAGAGGCCGGCCAGCGTCACCTTGTCCACCCGCAGCGCCCGCAGGAGGGGGTGGCGCCGCGCCCGCTCCACCGCCTCGCGCCTCCCCACCAGGATGCCGGCCTGGGGGCCGCCCAGCAGCTTGTCGCCCGAGAAGCAGACCAGGTCGGCCCCGGCGCGCACCCGCTCCTGCACCGTGGGCTCGGGGGCGAGGCCGAAGGGCGGGGTCTCGAGCAGCGTTCCCGAGCCCAGGTCCTCGACCACCCACAGCTCGCGCCGCCGGCCGATCTCCACCAGCTCCTCGAGCGAGGCGTCGTGCACGAAGCCGGAGAGGCTGAAGTTGGAGCGGTGCACCGAGAGCAGCATCCGGGTGCGCTCGCCCACGGCAGCCTCGTAGTCGCGGGCGTAGGTCCGGTTGGTGGTCCCCACCTCGACGAGCCGGCACCCCGAGCGGCGCAGCACGTCCGGCACGCGGAAGCCGCCGCCGATCTCGACCAGCTGGCCGCGGGAGACGATCACCTCGGGCGGGTCGGCCGTGCCGGGGGGATGAGGTCCCCCCGGGGCGATCGGAGGCTCCGGCGTTTCCTCCGCCCGCGCCGCTCGCTCCACTCGCCGATCCGGCCGGGCGTCGGAGAGCGCCGCCAGCGCCAGCATCACCCCGGCCGCGTTGTTGTTCACCACCAGCGCCGCCTCGGCGCCGGTGAGCCGCGCCAGGGCCTGGGAGGCGTGGCCGTAGCGGTCTCCCCGTTCCCCGGCCGCCAGGTCGTACTCGAGGCTCAGGTAGCCTCCCGCCTCCCGCATGGCCTCGAGGGCCTCGTCGGAGAGCGGCGCCCGCCCCAGGTTGGTGTGGATCACGACGCCGGTGGCGTTCACCACCCGCCGCAGCGAGCCGCGCGACTCCCCCGCCAGCCGGGCGATGAGGCGCCCCTCGATCTCGGTCTCGGCGGGGCAGGGCTCGCCGGCCAGGATCCGCTCGCGCAGCCCGTCGAGCGTGGAGCGCACCGAGTCCATCACCGGGCCGCGCCCCAGCCGGGCGACGAAGCCCGCCCGATCGGCGGCGGCCAGGAGCCGGTCGGCCTTGGGCAGCTTGCGGGCCTCCGCGGCCAGGTCGCGCGGCGTCTCGGGCGGCATGGTGTGGAGATACCACGGCTTTCCCGGCCTTTCCCGTTTCCGGGAGGGGTGGGCGGGGGTGCTCAAGATGGTTGCCTGATTCGTCACGAGAGGGTAGACGTTCTCCCTCCCTATGGCCCATTCCGCAGCCATTCCCATGGCCCAGCCCTTCCTCTGGGCGCTGATCCTCCTGCCTGCGGCCGGCGCCCTGGTGAACGGCTTCTTCGGCCGCCGCCTGGGGAAGGCCAATGTCGCCCTGATCGGGGTCGGGGTGGTGGCGGCGGCCTTCGTCGGGGCCGCGCTGGCCTTCGCCCAGGTGGTGTACGGCAACGTGCTGCGAGCCCCGGGCGACGTCTGGTTCGAGGCCGGCGCGCTCCGGATCTCCTTCGGCCTGCTCTTCGACCGGCTCAGCGGGACCCTGTCGCTGGTGGTGACCGGCGTCGGCGCCCTCATCCACCTCTACTCGACGTCCTACATGGAGCACGAGGACGACTTCGGGTACGCGCGCTTCTTCACCTACCTGAACCTCTTCGTGGCCGCGATGATGACGCTGGTGCTGGGCGACTCGCTGGCCCTGACCTTCATGGGCTGGGAGGGCGTGGGGCTCGCCAGCTACCTCCTCATCGGCTTCTGGTACACCGACGAGCAGAAGGCCTACTGCGGCCGCAAGGCCTTCGTGGTGAACCGGATCGGCGACTTCGGCTTCCTCATCGGCTTCTTCGCCATCCTCTCCCTCTTCGGCACCGCCGACTACGGGCAGCTGGCGGAGGCGGCGCGGAAGCTCCAGGGCTCGACCGTGCTGGCCACCGGCCCCTTCGCCGGCTGGACCGTCACCGCTGCGCTGACGCTCGCCACGCTGGGGTTCTTCGTCGGCTGCGCCGGCAAGAGCGCCCAGCTGCCCCTCTACGTGTGGCTGCCGGACGCCATGGCCGGCCCCACGCCGGTCTCGGCCCTGATCCACGCCGCCACCATGGTCACCGCCGGCGTGTACCTGGTGGCCCGCACCAGCTTCCTCTTCGCGCTGGCGCCGGCGTCGATGGCGGTGGTGACCACCGTGGGCGCGGCCACGGCGCTCTTCTCGGCCCTCATCGCCTTCGCCCAGACCGACATCAAGAAGGTGCTGGCCTACTCCACCGTCTCCCAGCTCGGCTTCATGTTCATCGGGGTGGGGTCGGGCGCCTGGTTCGCCGGCGTGCTGCACCTCGTCACCCACGCCTTCTTCAAGGCCTGCCTCTTCCTCGGGGCCGGGAGCGTGATGCACGGGATGCGGGACGACACCGACATCCGCAACATGGGCGGCCTGGGGAGGAAGATGCCGCAGACCTCCCGGACCTTCCTCGTCTCCACCCTGGCCATCACCGGGATCGTCCCGCTCTCGGGCTTCTTCTCCAAGGACGCCATCCTGGCCGGCGCGCTCTTCGCCCACAACGCCATGAGCGAGCGCTACCCCTGGGTGGGCCCCACCGCCTACCTGCTCGGCACCCTGGCGGCGGCCGGCACCGCCTTCTACATGATGCGGCTCTACGCCCTCACCTTCGCCGGCGAGCCGCGCACGGAGGCGGCGCGGCACGCCCACGAGTCGTCGCCGGTGATGTGGGGGCCGCTCTGGGTCCTGGCCGTCCTGGCGGTGGTGGCACTGGTGCTGGGCCTGCCGGGGAGCTGGGCCTGGGGAGAGATCTTCGGGCGCTTCACCCACCCGGTCTTCGCCCAGGCCATCGAGGTGGCGAAGGTGGAGGAGCACGCCGCCACCTTCTGGCCCTTCGCCGTCGCCTGGCTGGTGGCGGTGGTCGCCGGCGGCCTGGGCTGGGCCATGTACGCCGGGAGCCTGCGGCGCGTCCCGGCACGCTTCGCCGAGGCCCTGCCCTCGCTCCACCGGTTCGCGGTGGAGAAGTTCCGGGTCGACGAGCTCTACGACTGGCTGCTGGTGAAGCCGCTCGGGCGCGTGGCCCGCTTCCTCTGGCGCGCCGGCGACGCCTTCCTCATCGACCGCGTCCTGGTCGAGGGCACGGCGCGCACCGCGGCCGCCTTCTCCCGCATCTTCCGCACGCTGCAGAACGGCGACGTGCAGCGCTACGCCGCCGTGATGGCGGTGGCGGCGGCCGCCATCCTCTGGACCCTGCTCCGGGGCGGAGGTCCCTAGGCGATGCTCCTCTCCCTCGTCATCTTCCTTCCCCTGCTGGGAGCCCTGGTGGCGGCCTTCCTGCCCGCCGCCGAGCCGGGGCAGCACCGCGGCTGGGCGCTCTTCGTCTCGCTCCTCACCTTCGCCGTGTCGCTGGCCCTGTGGTTCGGCTTCGACGCCCGCCCCGGGGCGGCCGAGTTCCAGTTCGAGACCCGGCTGCCGTGGATCGCCTCGGCCGGCATCGGCTACCACATCGGCCTCGACGGGGTGGCGCTGCTCCTGGTGATGCTCACCACCGCGCTCACGCCGGTGGTGATCCTGTCGGCCTTCACCGTCGGCGACCGGGTGAAGGAGTTCATGATCGCCCTGCTGGTGCTGGAGACGGCGATGGTCGGCACCTTCGCCGCCCTCGACCTGGTGCTCTTCTACGTCTTCTGGGAGGGCATCCTCATCCCCATGTACCTGCTCATCGGGGTGTGGGGCTCCCAGAACCGGCTCTACGCGACGGTGAAGTTCTTCATCTACACCTTCGCGGCCAGCGTGCTGATGCTGATCGCCATCATCTACGTCTACATGCACGACGGCGGCAGCTTCGACTACCTCGCCGCCCGCTCGGCCCTCCAGATCTCCGCCCCGGCGCAGCGCTGGCTCTTCCTGGCCTTCGCGCTGGCCTTCGCCGTCAAGGTGCCGATGTTCCCGCTGCACACCTGGCTGCCGGACGCGCACACCGAGGCCCCCACCGCCGGCTCGGTGATCCTGGCGGGCGTGCTCCTCAAGATGGGCACCTTCGGCTTCTTCCGCTACGCCATGCCGCTCTTCCCCGACGCCGCCCTCCACTTCCGGCCGGCGGTGGCCGCGCTGGCCGTGGTGGGCATCCTCTACGGCGCGCTGATGTGCCTGGTGCAGCAGGACATGAAGCGGCTGGTGGCCTACTCCTCGGTCTCCCACCTGGGCTTCGTCATGCTGGGCCTCATGGCCCTCACCGCCGAGGGGCTCACCGGCGGGGTCTACCAGATGCTGAACCACGGCGTGTCCACGGGCGCCCTCTTCCTCCTGGTGGGCATGCTCTACGAGCGGCGCCACACCCGGCTCATCTCGGAGTACGGCGGCATCGCCCGGCAGGTGCCCTGGATCGCCACCGCCTTCGTGGTGGTGACGCTCTCCTCCATCGGGCTCCCGGGCACCAACGGCTTCGTGGGGGAGTTCCTGATCCTGGCCGGCACCTGGCTCGGCCGGATGCCGGGCACCCAGGTCCTGGCCGCCATCGCCGCCACCGGGGTGGTCCTGGGCGCGGTCTACATGCTCTGGCTGGTGGAGCGGGTGTTCTTCGGCACCATCCGCAACGACGAGAACCGCCACCTCCCCGACCTCTCCCTGCGCGAGGCCCTGGTGATCGCCCCCATGGTCGTGGCCATCGTGGTCATGGGCCTCTCGCCGCAGCCCTTCCTGGCGCCGGCCAGGCCCGCCGTCGACCGGCTGGTGGCCCGCCTGCAGGAGGCCGACGCCCGGCTCCGCGCCGCCGATCCCTCGCGGCCGCCATCGGTCGGGACCACGCCGCCGGCCGTGGCGGCTTCCCCGCGGGCGGCGGAGGGGGCGCTGGCCGCGCTCCCCGCGGGAGGGAGCCGCTGACATGCCCACGGTTCCCCTCCAGGACGTCCTCGCCCTCCTCCCGGTCGCCATCCTGGTGGTGGGCGGCATCGCGCTGCTCCTCACCGAGGCGTTCCTCACCTCCGGCAGCCGCGGCTACCAGGCCGGCCTCACCGTGGTCTTCGCCCTGGCCGCCGGCGGCGCCGCGCTCCTGGGCGCCCATCCCGCCCGGATCTTCGGGGGCCAGGCGACCGCCGACGCCTTCTCGGCCTTCGTCACCGCCACGGTGTGCGGCGGCCTGGCCCTGGCGGCGCTGGTGGGGGCCTCCTGGCTCGAGGCCCGGGACGCCGAGCGCGGCGAGTTCTACGCGCTGGCACTCTTCGGCGCCTCGGGGATGGCACTGCTGGGCATGGCCACCGACCTCCTGGTGGCCTTCATCGCCATCGAGGTGATGAGCCTGTCGACCTACTCCCTGGCCGCCTGGATGCGCCGCGGGACCAAGCCGGCCGAGGCGGCCTTCAAGTACTTCATCCTCGGCGCCTTCTCCTCGGCGCTGTTCCTCTACGGCACGGCCCTGGTCTTCGGCGCGGCGCGGTCCACCCAGCTCGCCGAGGTGGCCCGGGCCGGCACCTCGCCGCTCCTGGTCGCCGGGCTGGTGCTGGTCACCGCCGGGCTGGCCTTCAAGGTGGCCGCGGTGCCGTTCCACGTCTGGACCCCCGACGTCTACGAGGGCGCGCCCACGCCGGTGACCGCCTTCATGGCGGCCGGGGTGAAGACGGCCGCCTTCGCCATCCTGGCGCGCACCATGCTGGCGGCGTTCGCCGGAGCGCCCGGGGCGTCCTCCGGCGGCTTCGCCGGGCTGCTGGCGCTCTTGGCGGCGGCCACCATGGTGGTCGGCAACCTGCTGGCCGTGCCCCAGCGCAGCGTGAAGCGGATGCTGGCCTACTCCTCCATCGCCCATGCCGGCTACCTGCTCCTCGGCGTGCTGGTGGCGGCGGGCGACGCGGCGGTCCGGCAGGAGGCCCTCTCCGGGATCCTCTTCTACCTCGCGAGCTACACCGCCTCGGCCATCGGCGCCTTCGCGGTGGTCGGAGCGCTGGAGCGGCAGGGCCGCACCCCCGCCGAGGAGCCGGACGACGCCTGCGACGTCGACCAGCTGGCGGGCCTGGCGCGGCGCCGGCCGCTCCTGGCCTTCGCCATGCTGGCCTTCATGCTCTCGCTGGCCGGCGTCCCGCCCACCGCGGGCTTCGTGGCGAAGCTGCTCATCTTCAAGTCGGCCGTGGCCGCCTCCCAGTACGCGCTGGCGGTGGTCGGCGTGCTCACCAGCGCGCTCGGCGCCTACTACTACCTGCGGGTGGTGGTCTTCATGTACATGCGCCCGGCGCCGGAGGGAGAGCCCGAGGTCGCATCCTCGCCGGTGCTCTCGGTGGCCCTGGTCGCGGCCGTGGTCGCGGTGGTAGTGCTGGGCGTGGGGCCGGAGCCGGTCGCCAGCCTGGCCCGCGCCGCCGCCGCGCTGGTCCGCTAGCGCTCGCCGCGCAGCACCCGCTTCTCGCCGACGCGCAGGGTGACCTTCTCGCGATCGAAGTACTCGGCGAGCGGGATGACGTGCTTGCGCGTCGCCCCCACCAGCTCCTTGAACTCCTGGGTGGTGATCTCCCGGCGGGCCCGGAGCCAGGCCACCAGCTTCTCCCGAAGGCTCGCCACCGCCGACCCGTCGAAGTAGATGTCGGGCGACACCCGCACCGCCGCGCCCTCGGCCGCCAGCAGCTTCAGCACCGCGGCCACGTCGGCCGCGCTCGCGCCCGCCGCCGCCGGCAGCTCGGCGACGCCGGGAGGGGTGAGCCCCCCCTGGCGCAGGACCCCGAGGACCCGGGCCTTGAGCGCGGCGCCCCCGCTCTCGCCGCTGGCGGGGCGGTGGCCGGCGGCCCGCACCAGGTCGCCCTCGACGGCGATGCCGCCCTTTTCGGCCAGCTGGGACAGGAGGCGCTGGTAGAGGCGGGGATCGACCACCGGCGGGAGCCGGCCCCGGAGCTCCTCACGGCCCATGCCGGCCGCCAGCGGCTTGTGCCGGTGGAAGGCCTCCAGCGCGCCCCGGAGCCGCTCGGAGAGGCCCCGCGCCACCGCGCCCGACACCCAGGCCCTCCGGTCGCGGTCGAAGAGCAGGGCCTCGCCGCGCGCGCCCAGCCGCTCCAGCGCGGCCTGCACCGCCCGGGGCGACAGGGCGGTGCGCCCGCCCAGCTGGTCGGCCGCCAGCCCCG
>DATIFE010000184.1:0-17917 GCA_035455425.1 Anaeromyxobacteraceae bacterium
GCCCGCCCGCAAGGCCCGGCCGAAGGGGAAGGCCGCCCCGCGCGTGCGGCCGCGCCGCAAGGGCCGCCCCCGCTCTCCCTGAACCCGCGCCGTCGCGCGCAGGTTGCCCCCGGGGCCTCCCCTGACTAGCATGCCGCGCATGACACGACCCCTGCAGACCCTCCTCCTCGCCTTCCTGCTCGCGCCGCCCGCGGCGCGCGCCGCGGAGCCGGCCGCGGAGCCGCCCGCGAAGGAGGCCCAGGCCGCGCCCCGGAAGGGCGGCGAGACCTACGCGGTCTTCGTCACCAGCCGCGGGAAGATCGCGGCCCGCCTCCTCCCCGGCGAGACCCCCAGCGCGGTGAAGAACTTCGTGGAGCTGGCCACCGGCAAGAAGGAGTGGACCGACCCGCGGACCGGCAAGCCCACCCGGGAGAAGCTCTACGATGGGACGCTGTTCCACCGGGTCATCCCCGGCTTCATGATCCAGGGCGGCGACCCCATGACCCGCGGCCAGCCGCCGGCCCCCAACCCGTCCTACGGCGTCTACGGCCCCGGCTACCGCTTCGACGACGAGCTCAAGGCCGGAGCCACGCCCTTCGACCAGCCGTGCCAGCTGGCCATGGCCAACAGCGGGCCCAACACCAACGGCTCGCAGTTCTTCATCACCGAGGTCCCCACCCGGCACCTCAACCCCAAGCCCTGCGCCAACAGCAAGAGCGGCGTCTGCGGCTACGTCCGCTTCGGGGTGGGGGTGTGCGGCTGCGAGCGGGTCAAGGCCATCGCGGCCGCCGGCGCGGCGCAGACGCGCCTCGAGAAGGTCCTCATCGTCCACCAGAAGCCGAGCTGCAACTAGGAGAGCCCATGGCCGAGAACGTCTACGCGACCTTCCAGACCTCCGCCGGCGACATCGTGGTGAGGCTCATGCCCGAGAAGGCGCCCAAGACCGTGGAGAACTTCCTCGGGCTGGCCGAGGGCACCAAGGAGTGGACCGACCCCCGGACGCGCAAGGCCTCCCGCGAGAAGCTCTACGACGGGACCGTCTTCCACCGGGTGATCCCCGACTTCATGATCCAGGGCGGATGCCCGCTGGGCACCGGCACCGGCGATCCCGGCTACCGCTTCCCCGACGAGATCGGGCCCGACAACAAGTTCGACCGCCCGGGCCTGCTCGCCATGGCCAACGCCGGCCCCAACACCAACGGCTCGCAGTTCTTCATCACCGAGGTCCCGACCCCGCACCTGAACCGCGGGCACACCATCTTCGGCGAGGTGGTCAAGGGGCTCGAGCTGGTGGCCAAGATCGCCCGGGGCGGGAACTCGAAGACCAAGCTCACCCGGGTGGTCGTCACCCGCGGTGCGCCGCCGTCGTAGGGACCGGTCCGGAGCGTGGCGCAGCCGGGAGCTGGGGCGGTCCGCGCCGGCACGGTCGCCATCGTCGGCCGTCCCAACGTGGGCAAGTCCACCCTGCTCAACCGGGTGCTGGGCGAGAAGATCGCCATCGTCACGCCGCGCCCGCAGACCACCCGGACCCGGATCCTGGGGGTCTGGAACGGGGAGGGGGCCCAGATCGCCTTCTTCGACACCCCGGGCCTGCACCGGGCGGAGGGGGCGCTCAACCGGCGCATGGTCGAGGTGGCGCTGGCCGCCATGGGCGAGGTGGACGCGGTGCTCCTGCTGGTGGAGGCGGGGACGGGCCCGGGCGGGCGGGTGGAGGTCGGCGAGGCGACGCGCTGGATCGTGGCCCAGGTGGCGCGGAGCCGGAAGCCGGCGGTCCTGGGGCTCTCCAAGATCGACCGCGTCCCGCGCGAGTCGCTGCTCCCGGTCATCGCCGCCTACCAGGACCTGCACGCCTGGGCCGAGGTGGTCCCCTTCTCGGCGCGGACCGGCGAGAACGTGGACGACCTGCTGGCCACGCTGGCGCGCCACCTGCCGGAGGCCGAGGGACCGCTCTTCCCGCCCGACGTGCTCACCGACCAGGCCGAGCGCCAGATCGCCGCCGAGTACGTCCGGGAGCAGGTGATGCTGCTCACCCGGGAGGAGATCCCCTACGCCGCCGCCGTGGAGGTGGAGGTCTTCGACGAGTCGGGGCGCGAGGAGGGGCCGCAGGGCCTGGTCCGCATCGAGGCCCTGGTGTCCGTGGAGCGGGAGGGGCAGAAGGCCATCGTCATCGGCAGGCGGGGCGAGATGCTGAAGCGCATCGGCACCGCGGCCCGCCAGGGCCTGGAGCGGCTCTTCGGCTGCAAGGTGTTCCTCAAGCTCCACGTCCGGGTGGACGAGGGCTGGAGCGAGAAGCCGCAGGCCTGGCGGAGGCTCGGCCTGTGAGGCGGGCGCGCCCCATCGTCGCCCTGGTCGGCCGCCCCAACGTGGGCAAGTCGACCCTCTTCAACCGCATCGCCGGCCGGCGCCGGGCCATCGTGGAGGACGTGCCGGGCGTGACCCGCGACCGGAACTACGCCGACGTGGAATGGGACGGCCGGGCCTTCTCGGTGGTGGACACCGGCGGCTTCGAGCCCCGCTCCCGCGACAAGCTCATGCGGCAGGTGGAGGCGCAGGCCCGCCTGGCGGTGGACGAGGCCTCGGCGGTGATCCTGGTGACGGACGGGCAGGAGGGGCTCACCGCCCTGGACGAGGCCGTGGCCGAGATGCTGCGGCGCGCGGGCAAGCCGCTCTTCGTCGCCGTGAACAAGGTGGACAGCGCCGCCGGCGAGGGGACCCTGCCGCTGGGGGAGTTCCACCGGCTGGGGATGGGCGAGGTCCACGCGGTCTCGGCCGAGCACGGGCGGGGCGTGGCGGGACTGCTCGACGCGGTGCTGGAGGCGGTGGAGGCGCCGCCCGCCCCCGGGCCCCCGGAGGAGATCGAGATCGCCGAGGGGGAGGAGGCGGCGGCCCCCGCGCCTCCGCCGGGCCCCATCCGCATCGCCATCGTCGGCCGCCCCAACGTGGGAAAGAGCACGCTGGTCAACGCCCTGCTGGGCGAGGAGCGGCTGGTGGTCTCGGACGTCCCGGGCACCACCCGCGACTCCATCGACAGCCTGGTGGAGAGCGGCGGCCGCAGCTTCCTGGTCACCGACACCGCCGGCATCCGGCGCAAGCGCTCCATCGCCCAGGAGGTCGAGGCCTACTCGGTGGTGCGGGCCATGCGCTCCATCGACGGGTCGGACGTCACCGCCTGCCTGCTCGACGCCGCCGAGGCCGGCGTGGAGCAGGACGCGCGCCTGCTCGGCCTGGTGGTCGAGAAGGGGCGGGCGCTGGTGATCGTGGTCAACAAGTGGGACCTGGCGGAGCGCGAGCGCGCCACGCAGGACTGGTACCGCGAGCAGCTGCGCGCGCGGCTCCCCTTCGTGGCCTGGGCGCCCATGCTCTTCGTCTCGGCGCGGACGGGCAGGGGGCTGGCCAAGCTGCTCCCCACCGCCGCGCGCCTGCTGGAGCAGTTCCGGGCCCGGTTCCCCACCCGCGAGCTGAACCAGGTCCTCGAGTCGATCCAGGACGCCCATCCGGCGCCCATCTGGCGAGGGCGGCGCGTGAAGCTCTTCTACGCGGCCCAGGTGGCTTTCGCGCCGCCCACCTTCGTGGTGCAGTGCAACCACCCCGAGGGCATCACGCACGCCTACCGCCGCCACGTGGAGAACCGCGTCCGCGAGGCCTTCGGGCTCGAGGTGCCGGTGCGCATCGTCTACCAGGAGCGGCGGCGGGAGGCGCGGCGCGCTCACCGGAGGACTTGACCGCCCCCCGGGCGACCCCTAGATTGTGCCGGCTTTTTCCCAGGGACTTCGCAATGATCCGAGATGCCCGCAGCACCAAGGCCGCCGGCGAGATCTCCCGCAAGGAGATGAAGGGGCCGGACCGCTTCCAGGTCGCGGTCGCCCATGCGACGGACTGGATGGCCCGGCACAGGAAGGCGCTCCTCGTCGGCACCGTCGCGGGGCTGGTGGCCCTGTTCGCGGCCCTGGGCGTGTCCGCCGCCATGCGCTCGTCGCGCGAGAGGGCCGGCGGGAGCCTCTACCGCGCCCTCGACGCCGCCGACGGCCAGATCTCCCCGGTGCCCCTGCCGGGCGTCGACCGGATGGTGTTCAAGAGCGACGCGGAGCGGCAGCGCGCGGTGCTGGAGGCGGCCGACGCCGTCCGCAGCCGCCACGCGGGAACGCGCGCGGCGCTCACCGCTGCGCTGGTCGCCGGCGACGCCCACCTGGCCCTCCGGGAATGGGATGCGGCCGAGGCCGCCTTCCAGGGGTACCTGGCCGCCGCCCCGGGGGACGATCCCCTCCGCTTCGCGGCGCTCCAGGGGCTGGCGCGGGTGCAGGAGGGGAAGGGGGATCTCGCCGGCGCCGCCCAGGCCTGGGAGCGGGTGGGGCGCGAGGCGCCGCCCTACCGCGATCGCGCCGCCCTCGAGCGCGCCCGGGTTCTCGCCCGCGCGGGCCAGGTGGACGCGGCCCGGAAGATCCTGGAGGGCTTCCCCCGGGAGTTCAAGGACTCGGCGCTCCAGGGCGAGGTCCAGGAGCGCCTGGCCAGGCTGGGCGGCAAGTAGATGGCCCTGCTCCTGGCGCTGCTCCTGGCCGCGTCGCCCGAGACGACCGGCCTGCTGCCGCCGCCGCCGGCGGTCCGGCTCTACCGGGTGGCCTGGCAGAAGAGCCTCGTCCAGGGCGACTTCCTCGAGTGGGAGCCGGAGGAGGCCGGGGGGCCGGCCGTCGACCCGGGCAGCGGCACGGTGGTGGTCGGGACGCGGGACGGGGCGGTGCGCGCCTTCCGGGCCGACGGCACCGAGCTCTGGGAGTTCCGCGCCGGCGGCGGCTTCGCGGGCGCGCCGCTCCTCCGCGACGGGGTGGTCTACGCCGGCTCGCTCGACGGCACGCTCCACGCCCTCGACCTCGGGAGCGGCAAGGAGCGCTGGCGCTACGCCGCGGGCGAGGAGATCGGCGCCGCGCCGCTGTGGGCCGACGGGCTGCTGGTGCTGGCCACCTTCCAGGACTCGGTCATCGCCGTGGACGCGCGCAGCGGCGCCTGGAAGTGGCACCACCGGCGGGACCAGCGCGAGGGCTTCACCATCCGCGGCTGCGCCCGCCCGGTGCTGGTCCGCGGGCTGCTCGTGGCCGGGTACTCCGACGGCTTCGTCGCGGCCCTCGATCCCGCCACCGGGGCGGCGAAGTGGGAGCGCAAGGTGGCGCCCGCCGGCGACTACCTGGACGTGGACGGCCTGGCGACCGACGGCACGGCCGTCTACGCGGCGGCGTACTCGGGAGCGGTCCTGGCGCTCGAGCCAGAGACCGGCAAGGCGCTGTGGGAGCAGAAGGCGCCCGGCGCCTCGCGCCTGCTGGTGGACCGCGGGCAGGTCTACGCCGTGACCACCTCCAGCATCCTGGCGCTCGCCGCCGGAAGCGGGCGCCCGCGGTGGAAGCGGGACCTGGGCGGCGTGCCGGCGGCCCCGCCGGTGCGCGTCGGCCAGCGGCTGGCGGTCCCCAACACCGTGGGCCTGGCGCTGCTCGACCCGGCCACCGGAAGCCTCCTGCGCGTCTTCGATCCGGGCACCGGGGTCTCGGCCTCGCCGGCGGTGCTGGGCCGCCGGGTCTACGTGCTCTCGAACGGCGGCGCGCTCACGGCCCTCGACCTCGAATGAGGCGCGCGCGGGTGGTGGCGGCGGTGGTCCGCAGGGACGGCCGTATCCTGGTGACCCGGCGGCCGGCCGCCGGATCGCGCCCCGGGCTGTGGGAGTTCCCCGGCGGCAAGGTCGAGCCCGGCGAGTCCGAGCCCGCCGCCCTGGAGCGCGAGATCCGCGAGGAGCTGGGCTGCGGCGTCCGGGTCGGGCCCCTCGTCCTGCGCCACCGGCACGCCTATCCCGACCTCGAGGTGGAGCTGGCCTTCTACGAGTGCCGGCTCGAGGCCGGCGCCGAGCCCCGCTGCCTCGGGGTGGCGGCGCTCGAATGGGCGCCGGCCGGGACGCTCTCCGCCTACGACTTCCTGGAGGCCGACCGGGCGGTCCTCGGCGCCATCGAGCGCGGCCCCCCGGCGTGAGCGGGCGGCCGCTCCGGGTCAGCGCCGCGCCTTCCGGGGCTTGCGCTTCTTCCGCGGCGGCGCATCGGGGACCGGCTCGCCGGTGGTGCGGAGCGGAAAGGTCAGGGGCCGATAGCTCCGGCCGGAGAGGTCGCGGATCTCCTGCTCCGCGGCCCCCTCGAGGCGCAGGACGTAGCGGGACCCCGGGCGCAGCGGCGGCCGCGGCGAGAGCGTGAAGACGCTCCCGGCGGTGCCGATCTCGGCGAGCCCCTCGGAGGGCACCAGCGCCTCCTCGGCGTCGTAGAGCGCCAGGCGGGCGCCCGCCAGCGGGACGCCGACCTCGACGCGGAAGGTGGCCGAGGGGTCCACCGCCGACTCGCCGTCGCGGGCCAGCGGGATCCCGGAGGACGCGGCGTCGCCGCCCGGCTCGACCGCCACCGCGGCCACCAGGGGCACGGGCGGGGCCTCCTCGGCGAGGAGCAGGAGCGGCAGCGCCAGGGCGGCGGCGAGGAGCGGCACGGGCGCGGAGGCTAGCGGGGCGCGGCGCCGGCGTCGAGCCGGGCGCTGGCGGGGTGCCGATTGCGCCCGGCATCGGGGAGGTCCCCCGGTCCCGGCCTGCGGATCGAACGTCCGATAATACGGATTATGTCAACTACGCCTTCCCCGGGTCCGGCGGCGTACACAGGCTGCCCTGGGTGATCAGGCGAACGATGCGCGGCGACTCCTCCGCGTTCCCCACCTCGCAGGGGCAGGCCTCCCCGCAGCCGAGGCGCGTCTGGATGGCCTCGAGCGCCTCCTCCAGCTCCCTCTTCACCCGGCGCAGGCGGACCAGCCGCTGCTCGGCCTGGCCGATGTGGGCCACCAGGATCTCGCGAAAGCGGGCCGCCAGCTCCGGCCCGGTGTGGCAGCCCGAGGCGAGGTCGAGCGCGGCGCGGATGTCGCAGATGGAGAGCCCGAGCTCGCGCAGGTCCGAGATGAGGCGCAGGCGCTCGAGGTCGCCGGCGGTGTAGCGCCGGTGCCCGCCGTCGCTCACCTGGGCAGGTCGGAGGAGACCCTGCTCCTCGTAGAAGCGGATCGCCCGCGGGGTGCACCCGATGGCGCGGGCCAGGTCACCCGAGGAGAGGTCCGCATCCATGCCCGGCGGACCTAATCGCTGCGCCGAGCCCTGTCAACGCGCGCTCCGGCGGGGCCTCTCCCGGGGTGCGAGGCGCTTCGGGTTGCGGTCGACCTCCTCCGCCGCCATGAAAGGGGCCGCATCCATGGACCTGCAACCGAGCCGAGGGGTTTCCGCGTGAGGGACGAGGTGGCGGTCGCGCGATCGCGTCGCGGCCTGGTGGAGCGCTTCAGCGAGGCACCGCTCCCGACGGAGCGCGGCGTCTTCCAGGTGGTGGTCTTCCGGGAGCTGGCGACGGGCCTGGAGCACGTGGCCATGCTGCTGGGGGACGTCGCCGGAGAGACCGTCCCGGTCCGCGTCCACTCGGAGTGCCTGACGAGCGAGGTGCTCGGCTCGCTGAAGTGCGACTGCCGCGCGCAGCTCGACGCCGCCCTGGATCTGGTCGCCGCCCGCGGCCGGGGCGTGCTCCTCTACCTGCGGCAGGAGGGGCGCGGCATCGGCCTGGGGAACAAGATCCGCGCCTACGCCCTGCAGGCGCGCGGGCACGACACCTACGAGGCCAACCGCCTGCTCGGCTTCCCCGACGACCTGCGCCGCTACGACGTGGCGGCGGAGATGCTGCGCCTGCTGGGCGTCCGCTCGGTCGAGCTCGTCACCAACAACCCGCTCAAGATCGCCCAGCTGGTCGAGGCGGGCATGCCGGTCTCCCGGCGCATCGCCCTGCCCTCGCCCGCCAACCCCCACAACCTCGGCTACCTCCGCACCAAGCGGGACCGCACCGGCCACCTCATCGAGCTCGCCCCGGTCCCGCCCCGCCGCAAGGCCGTCTAGCGCTCAGGCCTCCCGCAGGAGATCGCGAGAGATGACCATCCGCTGGATCTCGCTCGTCCCCTCGTACAGCGTCTGCACCCGCGCGTCCCGGAGCAGGCGCTCGACCGGGAACTCGTCGGTGTAGCCGTAGCCGCCGTGGATCTGGACGGCGCGGCTGGCGGCGCGCTGCGCCGCCTCCGAGGCGAAGAGCTTCGCCATCGAGGCCTCGCGGCTGAAGGGCTGGCCGGCCTGCTTCCGCGCCGCGGCCCGGAGCACCAGCAGCCGGGCGGCGTCGCGCTCGGTGGCCATGTCGGCCAGCGTGAAGGCGATGGCCTGGTGCTCGGCGATGGGGCGCCCGAAGGTCTTCCGCTCGCGGGCGTACCGCACGCTCGCGTCCAGGGCCGCGCCCATGAGCCCCACCGCCTGGGCCGCGATCCCGATGCGCCCGCCGTCGAGCGCCGAGAAGGCGATGCGGAGCCCGTCGCCGGGCCGCCCCAGGATGGCGCTCGCCGGCACGGCGCAGTCCTCGAGGACCAGGGACACCGTGGGAGAGGCACGCTGGCCCATCTTGGCCTCGTGCCTCCCCACCGAGAGGCCCGGCGTCCCCTGCTCCACCAGGAAGGCGCTGATCTCCGAGCTCCCGCCGCCTCCCGTCCGGGCCCACACCACGATCACCCCGGCGACGTCGCCGCTCGTGATCCACTGCTTCTCGCCGGAGATGGCCCACCCGTCGCCCCGCCGCTCGGCGCGGGTGCGCAGCGCGGCCGCGTCGCTCCCGGACTGCGGCTCGGAGAGCCCGAAGGCGCCCGCCAGCCAGGCCCCGGAGGAGAGCCGGGGGCAGCAGCGCCTCCGCTGCTCCTCGGTGCCCCACCGGGCGACGATCTCGTTCACCATGTTGGTGACCGAGGCCGTCACCGCCATCGAGCAGTCGACCGCGGCCAGCTCCATCATCGCCAGGGCGTAGGCCACGGCGCCGGCTCCCGCGCCACCCAGGTCCTCGGGGACCGTGACGCCCAGGAGCCCGAGCCGCCCCATCTCCAGGGCCAGCTCGGCGGGGAAGCGACCGCTCCGATCCCGCTCCCGCGCCCCGGGCGCGAGCCGCTCCCGGGCGAAGGCCCGTGCCACCGCCGCCACCGCCCCCTCGGCATCGTCGGGTCGGAAGTCCATCGCGATGCTGCGCGGCGCCCGGCCGGCTAGCCCTTGAGAACGCTGGAGGAGATCACCACGCGCTGGATCTCGCTCGTGCCCTCGTAGATCTCGGTGATGCGGCTGTCGCGCCAGTGCCGCTCCACGTCGAAGTCCTGCGTGTAGCCGTAGCCCCCGTGGATCTGGATGGCCCGGGAGGTGACCCGCTCCGCCATCTCGCTGGCGTAGAGCTTGGCCATGGCCGCCTCGGCGCTGAAGCGCACGCCCTGGTCCTTGAGCGAGGCGGCGCGCCAGATGAGGAGCCGGGCGGCGTCGATCTCGGTTGCCATGTCGGCCAGCATGAACTGGATGGCCTGGAAGCCGGCGATGGGCTGCCCGAAGGCCTTGCGCTCCTTGGCGTAGTCCCGGGCCTCCTCGAAGGCGGCGCGGGCGATGCCCAGCGCCTGCGCCGCGATCCCGATGCGGCCGCCGTCCAGGGTGGCCATGGCGACCTTGAACCCCTCCCCCTCCTGGCCCAGCCGGTTCCGGGCCGGCACGGCCACGTCCTCGAGGAAGATGCTGCAGGTCCCCGAGGCGCGGATGCCGACCTTCTCGTCCGGCTTGCCGCGGGTGAACCCCTTGGCGTCGGCCGGGACCAGGAAGGCGGTGATGCCCTTGTGGCCCTTGGGCCGGTCGGTCATGGCGAAGACCAGGACCGCGTCGGCCTGCGGGCCGTTGGTGATGAAGTTCTTGGCGCCGGAGAGGACGTAGCCGTCCCCCTTGCGCGCCGCGAGGGTGCGCATCTCGGCGGCGTCCGAGCCGCTCATGGGCTCGGTGAGGGCGAAGCACCCCAGCTTCTCGCCGCGGGCGAAGGGGGAGAGCCACTCCGCCTTCTGGGAGTCGGTGCCGAACTTCATCACCGGGTCGCAGTAGAGCGAGTTGTTGACGCTCATGATGACGCCGGTGCCGGCGCAGCCGCGGGAGATCTCCTCCATCGCCAGCGCGTAGGAGACGGAGTCCATCCCGGCCCCGCCCCACTCGCCGGGGATGGCGACCGCCATCAGCCCCATCTCCGCCAGCTTCTTCACCGCCTCGGCGGGGAAGTGGTGCTCCCGGTCCCAGCGGCGGGCGTTGGGCCGAAGCTCCTTCTCGGCGAACTCGCGGCAGAGTTCGCGGACCTGGCGCTGCTCCTCGGTGAGCTCGATGTCCATGTCCCTCTCCCGCGGCGCGCCGGGCGGCCCGCCGCTTCTCCGGGGGCGGCCTACCTTCCGCGGAAGGCGGCCGGGCGCTTCTCCAGGAAGGCCCGCAGGCCCTCCCTGGCGTCGTCGGTTGCGAACAGGGCGCCGAAGGCCTCCGCCTCCACCAGTTGGCCCACGGGCAGCGGCGAGGCGGCCGTGGCCCGCATCACCCGCTTGACGGCGGCTACGGCGGCTGGCCCCTTGGCGGCGATCTTGCGGGCCTGGGCCACCGCGTGGGAGACGAGCCGCTCCGGCGGCAGCACCTCCAGGGCCAGGCCCCAGGCCCGGGCGGCGGCGGCGTCGGCCATGTCCCCGGTGAGGATCATCTCCAGGGCTCGCTGGGCGCCGACGCGCCGCGGGAGCCGCTGCGTGCCGGCGAAGCCCGGGATGATGCCCAGGTTCACCTCGGGCTGGCCGAAGCGGGCCTTCTCGCTGGCGTAGACGAGGTCGCAGGCCATCGCCAGCTCGCAGCCCCCGCCGAGCGCGAAGCCGTTCACCGCCGCGACGGTGACGATGGGGAGGTCCTCGATGCCCTGCAGCGCGCGCTGGCCGGCCTCGGCGAAGCGGCGGGCCTCGATGGCGGTCATCTTCGACATCTCCGCGATGTCGGCGCCGGCCACGAAGGCCTTCTCCCCGGCCCCGGTGAGCACCAGCGCCTTCACGGCGGGGTCGGCCCGCACCTGCGCCGTCAGCTCGCCCAGCTCGCCCACGGTCCGGGGATCGAGCGCGTTCAGGGCCTTGGGCCGGTTGACGGTGGCGACGCCGACGCCGTCCTCGACCCGGAAGAGGATGTTCTCGAGGGGCATGGCGCCTCCGGCCTACCGCGGGCCCGAGTAGTCGTAGAAGCCGCGGCCCGCCTTGCGCCCGAGCCAGCCGGCGGCCACGTACTGGCGGAGCACCGGCGCGGGCCGGTACTTGTCGTCGCCGAGCTCGCGGTGGAGCACCTCGGCGATGGAGAGGCAGGTGTCGAGCCCGATGAAGTCGGCCAGCGTCAGGGGGCCCATGGGGTGGTTGAGGCCCAGCCGCACGCCGGTGTCGATGTCCTCGGCCGAGGCGAGCCCCTCCTCCAGGGCGAAGCAGGCCTCGTTGAGGAGGGGGATCAGGATCCGGTTGACCACGAAGCCGGGCCGGTCCTTGGAGGTGACGGTGGTCTTGCCGAAGCGCTTCGCCAGGTCCAGCGCCGTGCGGTAGGTGGGCTCGGCGGTCTGCAGCCCGCGGATGATCTCGACGAGCTGCATCACGGGCGGCGGGTTCATGAAGTGCATCCCGACGAACTTCTCCGGGCGCCGCGTGGCCGCGGCCAGCTTGGTGATGGAGATGGAGCTGGTGTTGGAGGCCAGGATGGCCTCGGGGGGCAGGATCGCGTCCGCCCGCTCGAAGATCTCGCGCTTGGCCGGCTCGCTCTCGACCACCGCCTCGATGAGGAGCTGGGCCCGGGCGCAGTCCTCGAGGCGCTCCACCGGCTTGATGCGGGCCAGCAGGGCGCTGCGGTCCCCGGCGGTCACCTTGCCCTTCTCCACCAGCTTCGCCAGCGCCGCGGCGATCTTCTCGTGGCCGCGGCGGGCCAGCTCCGGGGTGGCGTCGGCGAGCATGACCTCGACCCCGGCCTGGGCCGCGACCTGGGCGATGCCCCCGCCCATCTGGCCGGCCCCGACCACCGCCATCCGCTCGATGACCATGGATTCCCCCGAATCCGCCCGTGCGCGCACTAGCTACCCAGGGCTCCGACGGCTTGTCAATGCAGTCTACTGCGTGGGAGCATCCCGGAATGCGCCAGCGCGCGGCACGCCGTTCCCGGAGGCGGACGCCGGACCGGCTGCTCGCGGAGATTCGATCCCTGCGGCGCAAGCTCGCCGCCCACGAGGCCGCCTCCCGGAGCTACCAGGAGAACGCCGGCGAGGCCATCCTGGTGGTGGACCCCGCCACCGGCCGGGTGCTGGAGGGCAACGCCAAGGCCTGCGAGCTCACCGGCCTCTCGCCGGCCGCACTGCGCCGGACGGCGGTGGGGCGGCTGGTGGAGCACCCCATGATGGACCCGGCCGGCGTGCTCGACTGGCTGGCGGGCCGGAGCGCGGCCGACGGCGACGAGGCCTTCCTGCGGCGGCGGCAGGGCGACCTGGTGCCGGTGTCGCTCACGGCGGCCCGCATCCAGCTGGCCGAGCGCTCGGTGATCCACATCATCGCCCGCGACGTCACCCGCGAGCGGCGCGCGCTCTCGGAGCTGCGCCAGGCCAAGGAGACCCTGGCGGCGCTGGGGCTGGCCGGGGCCCACCTCATGGTCGAGACCGACCAGCGCGCGGTGTACGGCGTCATCTGCCGCGAGCTGCTGCGGCTCGGCTTCCACTCCGCCGTGCTGGAGGCGGAGCACGGGGGCGGCCAGCCCCACCCCCCCTTCCGCTACGCCTTCACCAGCTTCGGGCCGCAGCTGCAGCGGGCCACCGAGCGGCTGCTGGGCCAGCAGCTCGGATCCCTGCGGCTCGACCCCGACGCCTCCCCGCTCCTGCAGCAGGTGCTGGCGGGGGGGCGCCTGGTCCAGACCGACCGCGCCCGCGAAGCGGCCCGGGAGCTCTTCGGCGGCGCCAGCGACGCGCAGGCGAAGCTCCTCTTCCGGCTCCTGGGGCTGCGCCACGTGCTGCTCGCGCCCCTGCGCTACGACCAGGGCGTGAGCGGCATCCTGGTGGTGGCCACGGCGCGGCTGCGCCGCAGCGACCCCGAGGCCATCGACGCCTTCGCCCTGCAGGCCTCCATCGCCCTGGAGAAGGCGCGACTCTTCGCCGAGCTGCGCCAGCAGCACGCTGCGCTGGAGTCGGAGGTCGACCGGCGCACCCGGGAGCTGACGCTGGCCGTCCGCGCCCTCCAGGAGCTGGACCGGCGCAAGGACAACTTCCTGGCCAACGTCTCCCACGAGCTGCGCACGCCGCTGGTGACGGTGCTGGGCTACGCCGACCTGATGCTCTCCGAGAAGCTCGGCGAGGTGAGCGATCGGCAGCGGGAGAGCCTGCGCGCCGTGGTCTCGTCGGCGCGGCGGCTGCGGAGCTTCATCGACGAGCTCCTCGAGTTCTCCCGCCACGAGCTCACCAAGGAGGGGCTGGCCTTCGAGCCCTTCGACGTGGCGGAGGTGCTGGGGCAGGCTGCCCGCTCCCTGGCCCCGCGCTTCCACGAGCGGGGCATCGCGCTGCGCCGCCGGGTGGCCCGCGGGACGCCCCTCGCCTGGGCCGACCGCGACCGCATCCTGCAGGTGCTCTCCAACCTCCTCCTCAACGCCGAGCGCCACTCCCGCCAGGGAGGGCACGTCTGGATCGCCGCCTCGCGCCTGGGCCCCGGCCGCATCGGCATCGCGGTGTCGGACGACGGCGCCGGCATCGCCGCGGAGCACCTGGACCGCATCTTCGACCGCCTCTACCAGGTGGGCGACGCCGGGCGGCCGCGCGGGGCGGGCTCGGGCCTGGGCCTGGGCCTGGCCATCGCCCGGAACATCGTCGAGGCGCACGGCGGGACCATCGCGGTCCGCTCCCGCCTCGGGCGCGGCACCACCTTCCGGTTCACCATGCCCTCGGTGGAGGCCACGGCGAACCGCCTCGCCGGTTCCGAGGCGCGCCCATCCATGGCCTGAGCGCCGGCAGGCACCGGTGCGCGAGCTGCTACCAGGAGTGAATCTCCGGCGGGTGCCAAAATCCGTTTCTTCGGCTACGGGAAGCCCGGCCAGCCGGAAGTGTGGCCGCCAGATTTCCCCGCAGACCGATCGCGCTCGCCCGTTGACCCGGATCAAGCGTGGCATCCCATCCCCGCGCTCCGCGGCGCCGCCGGCGGAAGAGTGGGCCCCGCCACGGCGCGCGAGCCGGAGGATTCACGGTACGCGGCGAGCTCCCGGCAATGCGGCGCAAGTGAATTCTCGGCGAGATCTGCGACCAATTGTCGCACCGGTGCGCTTTTCGCCTACCTGTAGGCTGTGAGTGAAACCGGCCGTAACGCCAGGCGAAGGGCGCAGCGGAAAACGGGCCTGGCGTCGGCCGCTCTAGCACCGAGGGGGCACCATGAGACGCCTGGTCAGTGGCAGGTTGTGCACCTGGGCAGCGCGGGCCGCTTCGCTCGCGCTCGCCACCGCCGCGAGCGCGCAGATCCCGTACACGCCGCTCAACGCCGATCCGCAGGCCGCCAACGCGGCCTTCGCGCTCCAGAACCCGCTCGGGCCGGCGGGGACCAACTACCAGGTGAGCTATCCCTATCCCGGCCAGTGCCTGGCCGACCCCCTCAACCAGGCGCTCTTCCCCACGCTGGCGGCCTGCCCCGCGCCGAGCAGCTTCACCTGTCCGGACCCGGCGCGCTACCCCAACGTCTCCAACCAGTCGGCCGGCGGCTGGTCGGCCTGCGGCTCGCCCTTCGGCTTCCGCGTGCTGAACCCGCTCGCGCCGGACGTCAACACCCAGAAGTTCGTCTGGGAGGTGCTCAACCCGCCCGACTACACGCCCGACACCACCACCTTCCCCGGCGCCGACTACTACGAGCTCGGCGTGCACGAGGCCTGGGGGTTCCAGAACCTGGCCGACCTCGGCGCCTTCCCCAACCCCACCGCGGTCGGCGGCATCCGGGTTCCGAACGGCATGCAGTGGACCGGTCTCACCTGCAATCTCGCCGGCGGGTGCACCTGCCCCTCGGGCCTCAGCGGAACCTTCGGCAACCCGGTGACGTTCCTCGGCGCCTACTGCACCGGCGGGACGGCCGCGGCGCCGCTCGTCCCCTTCGGCGCCCCGCTCTTCACGCCGATCTGGGGAGTCGGCCAGATCAACGCGGGCGGCACCCTGGGCCTCGGCCTGGCGCCCACCGCGAGCCCGTGGTCGCAGAACACGTACATCGCCACCTGGCCTTCGGTGAGCCTCCGGTCCACCAAGGGGCGGCCGGTCATCGTCAAGTGGGTGAACGAGTTCCCGAACAACCACGTCCTCTGCACCCACCCCGACGCGGCCGACTGGCCCTGCTCCATCGACCGGACCTTCATGGGAGTGAAGGCCCGGATCGACCCCGCCACCACGCTTGACATCCCGCTGGTGCCGGCCGAAGGCGTGAACCGCTTCGGGAGCCCGCAGCAGCCGGACAACTCGTGGGTGACCCACCTCCACGGGGGCGAGATCCCGCCCTCGGTCGACGGCTTCGCCGAGAAGTGGTACGGCAACGCCGTCACCAGCGCCCTCTACACGCCCGCGGGCGGGAAGCTGGTGAACCCGGCCTTCGAGAACCCCCTCGGCATCGCCCTCAAGCGGCCCGCCGGGAACTTCGACACCTACACCTACCCGATGGTCCAGGAGGAGGCGACCATCTGGTTCCACGACCACACCCTGGGGAAGACCCACCACAACGTCATCGCCGGCCCGGCGGGGTTCGCCCCCACCAAGGAGCCGCTCAAGCACGGAGGCGTGCTGAACGGCAGCCCCAGCGGCGCCTGCCCGGCGGGCTACCCCGGATGCTCCAGCGAGTACACCTGGGTCGACCCGGTCACCGAGATCCGGGGCGGGCTCGCGAACCTCTTCCCGCTCTACGACCTCTTCCTGGCGATCCAGGACCGCGCCTTCAACGACGACGGCAGCCTCAACTTCTCCAACGGCCTCGCCCAGACCGTCCCGCCGCCGCCCGCCGCCCTCCCCGTCGGCTACACCCCGGTGACGAGCGGGGTGAACCCCCAGGTGCACCCGGTGTGGGTGCCGGAGTACTTCGGCGACTTCGCGCTCGTGAACGGCGTCCTCTGGCCGAAGAAGTCCACCGAGCCCGGCTGGTACCGCATCCGCCTCGTCGACGGGTCCGACTCGCGCTGCTACACCATCGGCTTCCAGTCGCAGGCCCCCGGCAGCCTGCCGCCGGCACCCGGCGCCGCGGTGACCTACAACACCAGCTTCTGGGTGCTGGCCAACGACCAGGGCTACCTCCAGAACCCGGTCCCCGCCCCCCAGCGGCGCATCACCATGTGCCCGGGCGAGCGCTACGAGCTGCTCGTCAACTTCGGGGCCGGCCTCACCGGCGCCTCGGCCACGGGGCAGGCCGACGTGTACCTGGTGAACAGCGCCCCGGCGCCCTTCCCGGCGGGCCTGAGCCCGCAGGCCGGCTTCGCGCCCGACCTCAACGTCCTCATGAAGTTCCAGGTGGACCCGGCCTTCGGCCCGGGCATCAAGTCCTGCGGCCAGACCGTGAAGGTGGGGAGGCTCAACCAGCCCGTCGCGCCGGCGGCGCTCTCCTGGGACCCCAACGACATGGCGCCCAACACCGCCAAGGGCGCCTGGGCCGCCGCCCCCGGCAACTACAGCAACATCTGCATGCCGGTGAACCCGGCGCTCCAGACCATGGGCTTCACGGACATCCGGCCGGCCGCCATCAACCCCTTCCCGGCGGGGACCATCGTCCGCCAGGTCTACCTGAACGAGAAGGTGGACGGGGTGACGCTGGCGCCGCTGGGCATGCAGCTCAACGGCGTGCCCTTCGAGTACAAGGTCACGGAGACCCCCAGGGCCGGGTCGCGCGAGGTCTGGCAGTTCGTCAACCTCACCGTGGACGCCCATCCCATGCACCCCCACCTGGTGAAGCACCAGGTCGTGGCTCGACAGAGGTTCAACGTCGGCCAGTACAAGAACTCGCTCTGCGGCAGCACCACCTGCCAGCCCGGCCCGGCTCCCGGGGGCGAGATGCAGGTGATCCCCGACGTGAACGGCCTGGCCCTGAACGGCACGCCGTTCCTGAACGGCGCAGCGGCGCTGGTGACCGCCGCGAGCCCCGAGGGGGGCTGGAAGGACACGGTGCAGGCGCCGCCCGGTTTCGTGACCACCATCGTCGCCGACTGGACGGCGCGGTGGGACGGTGCCGGCACCCCCAGCCATCCGGCCGGGACGCCCAACGCTCCCGGGACGGCCGGGTGCCAGGCCGGCGAGGCGGGCTACACCTGCGCCGGCCGGCCCGCCAGCTACGTGTACGAGACCGTGAGCTCCGGCCCATACGTCTGGCACTGCCACATCAACTCGCACGAGGACTCGGAGATGATGCGCACGAGCCTGGTCGTGCCCTGACATGGCCTGACCCGTCAACCGGCCGGCTCCGTTCCGCGGGGCCGGCCGGTTCGCCTTGCTGGCTCGGACGGCCAGGAAGACCGTGCGGGGCGGCGTCGAGCGCCGCCCGCGGGGCCCCAGGTCACGGGATCAGCGCGTGGGGCACGCGGTGCCGCGCGCCGCCGCGCGCGCCCGGGACGGGGACCGTTTCCCCCTCGAGCACGTGCTGGGCGCAGGCCACGACGCCCTCCGGGGCGTCGCCGCGCGTCGCGACCGGGGCGCCTGCGATCCGGACCCGGTCCGGGCCCTCCTCCAGCTCGAGCATCAGGACCGTCGGCCCGGCGCCCTCGGCGCCTTCGCCCGCGCCAGGGGCGCTCCGGACGCCCCGCGCCGCAGCCGGCCGGTCGAAGCACTCCGACAGGGCCGGCTGCAGCTCCTGGAGCCGGCCGTGCACCGCCACCCCGACCGGCCCGAGGGCCGCCAGCCGGGCCACCGGCCGGACGGCCTCCCAGCTGTTCGCGGGAGGCGGCGGCGCAGCCGGCGCGTACGCCATCGGCTGGGGAGGGGCGCCCGTCCCCCCGGCGGCGTAGCGCGAGAGGTCCGGGCCCGGCGGGCGGCCGGCCGCGGGCGCCGGGGGCGCT
>DATIFE010000185.1:0-6368 GCA_035455425.1 Anaeromyxobacteraceae bacterium
TCACCAACCAGGCGGTGCAGCTCGGCTACTCGCCCCGCGTCACCATCCGCCACACCTCCCGCACCGAGTACGGCCAGATCTTCATCCCCGAGGTGAACGCGGCCGTGGGGGCGGCCTGCGTGGCGCTGGTGCTCGGCTTCCGCAGCTCCGACGCCCTGGCGGCGGCGTACGGCATCGCGGTCACCGGCACCATGATCATCACCACGCTGCTCTTCCACCGCGTGGTCCGCGATCGCTGGCGCTGGCCGGGCTGGGCGGCCTGGCCCCTCACGGTCCTGTTCCTGTGCGCCGACGTCTCCTTCTTCGGCGCCAACCTGGTCAAGGTCGAGGAGGGGGGCTGGTTCCCCATCGCCGCGGGAGGGGTCGCCTACCTGCTCATGTCCACCTGGAAGCGCGGCCGCGACGCGCTCGCCGAGCAGATGCGCGGCGCCAGCCTGCCGCTCGACCTGTTCCTCGCCGACGTGGAGAAGCGGCCGCCCCACCGCGTCCCCGGCACCGCCATCTTCATGACCTCCCACCCGGACGGCGTCCCGCCAGTGCTGCTCCACCACCTCAAGCACAACAAGGTGCTCCACGAGCGGGTGGTCCTGGTCTCGGTGCTGACCGAGGAGGTGCCGTCGGTGCCGGAGGCGGAGCGGCTCACGGTCAGGAGCCTGGGCAGCGGGTTCCACCAGGTCGTCGGCCGCTACGGCTTCATGGAGACGCCCGACGTGCCCGCGCTCCTCGGGGCCCTGCCCCCCTGGGCCATCCCCGGACCGCGCATCGAGCGCACGCCCATGGAGACCACCTACTACCTCGGGCGCGAGACGCTCCTCCCCACCGGCCCCTCCCGGCTCGCCTCGTGGCGCAAGCGCCTCTTCATCATCATGGCGCGCAACGCCCGGACCGCCAGCGCCTACTTCGGCCTGCCGCCGAACCGGGTGGTCGAGCTCGGCGCCCAGATCCAGCTCTAGCAACGGGCTTCGCCCTCCCCGGCCTCGCGGGGGCCCCTCCCGTGGTCAGCGCACCACCTCGTCGAACGCCACGCGCACCTGCTCGGTGACGCGGGCGTAGTCGGCGAGCAGCCGCGCGCCGGGGTCCTCGCCGTAGTAGCCGACGCGCCGCGCCAGCTGCGTCAGCTGGCGGCCCGGCGGGGGCAGGTGGTCCACCGTGTAGTCGTGGACGATGCGCAGGCGCAGCTCGAGGCGGCGCAGGAAATCGTAGCCGCGCGAGAGCGCCTGGAAGGCCGGCTCGCGCAGGAGCCCTGCCTCGCGGGCGCGCGCCAGCGCCGCGGGCGTGTTGGCGCTGCGGACCGCCGGGTGGTCGGCGCCGTGCCGGAGCTGGAGGAACTGGGCGGCGAACTCCACGTCGACCAGGCCACCGCGGCCGGTCTTGGGGTTGAGCCCGCGGGTCGACTCCTTCCCGATCTCCACCTCCATGCGCTCGCGCATGCGGCGGACCTCCGCCGCCAGCGCCGCCGGATCGGCCGGTGCGCGCCACAGCACCGGGCCGAGCACCGTCCCGGCGATCTCGGCGAAGAGCGCCTGGTCGCCCGCGACGCAGCGCGCGCGGAGCAGCGCCTGTCGCTCCCAGAGCTGGCTGCGCACCTGGGGCGCGCCCTCGCCGCCCAGGTGATAGCGGGCGAAGCCTTCGGCCGAGGAGACGAGCGCCCCCTGGTTGCCGCTGGGCCGCAGCCGCGTGTCGCATTTGTAGAGGAAGCCCTCGCGAAGCGGCACCTGGAGGAAGGAGAGGAAGCGCTGGGCCAGCTTGGCGTACTCGGCGTTGGGCCCGCCGCGATACAGGAAGATGAGGTCCAGGTCGGAGTGGTAGCCGAGCTCCCGGCCGCCGAGCTTGCCCATGGCCACGACGCACAGGCGCGAGGGAGGCATCTTGCCCTTGTGGCGGGCCTCCTCCTCGGCGAGCAGCAGCGCCTTCTCCAGGAGGGCCTCGGCGAGGTCGGTGAGCTGCTCGGTGACGCTCGCCAGGGGCAGCGCTCCGGCGATGTCGTGCACCGCGATGCGCAGCACCTCCTCGTTCTTGTACCGGCGCAGCTCGGCCAGCTTGCGCTCCAGCTCGTCGTCCGGCCCCAGGCCCGCGGGCACCAGCGCCAGGCGCTCGTCGATCTCCAGGCCGAAGCTGGGCCGCCCCTTGACCAGCGTCGCCTGGTCGTCGCGCAGGAGGGACTCCAGGAGCTCCGGGTGGCGCAGGAAGCGCTTGGAGAGGAAGTCAGAGGTGCCGAAGAGGGAGAGGAGCAGCCGGGCCACGCGGCGGTGCTGCCCCAGCATGCGGAAATAGGGCTCGGGGTTGGGCAGCGCGGCGGCGAAGTCGCCCAGGTGCGAGAGCGCCTGGTCGGGGTCGGGCGTGGCCAGCACCTCGGCGAGCAGGGCCACCGCCGCCGCCGGGTCACCGGTGGGCGCGAAGGGCGTGCGCCGGCGCGCCAGGGCGTCGATCACCGCCAGGGCCCGGTCGGGATCGGCCAGGCCCCGCTTCAGCGCCAGCGCGGCGCGCCGCTCGTCGTCCTCCACCTGGGCGTCGGCCAGCAGCGCCAGCTCCGGGTCGAGAGCCCACTCGCCGGTGCCGGTGCCCAGCAGTCCCCCGAACAGCCCCGAGACGCGCTCGCGGTGGCCCGAGAGCTGCGCCTCGAAGCGCTCCTCCTCGGAGAACCCCATGGCCCGGGCCAGGGCCCGCCGCTCCCCGGTGGGCGGCATGCGCTGCGTCTGGCGGGCGTCGACCATCTGCACGCGGTGCTCGGCCCGGCGGAGGAACAGGTAGGCGTCGGCCAGCGCGTCGCGGTCGCGGGCCGGGACCACCCCGGCGTAGAGCAGGCGGTCGAGCGCCTGGAGCATGGCGCGCTCCCGCACCTCCGGCAGGCGGCCGCCGTGGAGCAGCTGCAGCGCGCTGACGAAGAACTCGCACTCGCGGATACCGCCGCGCCCGAGCTTGAGGTCGTCCCTGCCCTCGGCGCCGGCGCGTGCGTCGATGCGGGCCTTCATCGCCTGGATCTCGCCGAGCACGTCGGTGTCCAGGGAGCGCCGCCAGACGAAGGGCTCGAGCAGGCGCAGGAGCTCCTCGCCCACCGGGAGGTCGCCGGCGGCGGGGCGCGCCTTGACCAGGGCGTTGCGCTCCCAGGACCGGCCGAAGGACTGGTAGTAGAGCTCGGCGGCGCGGACGCTGTTGACGATGGGGCCGTTGCGGCCGTCGGGCCGGAGGTTCAGGTCGACGCGGAAGACGAAGCCGTCCTCGGTGGGCTTGCCGATGGCCTCGGTGACCGCCTCGGCCAGCCGGGCGAAGTAGGCGAAGTGGTTGATGCGGCTCTCGCCCGAGGTCTCGCCGTCGGCGAAGTACACGTAGATCAGGTCCACGTCGGAGGAGAAGTTGAGCTCGCCCGCCCCCATCTTCCCCATGGCCAGCGCGCAGAACCCGGCGCCCGGCTCGCGCGCCTCCAGCCCCGCGGGCGGGCCGTGCCTGCTCCGCAGGCGGCGGTCGCAGAAGCGGATGGCGGCGTCGACGCAGGCGGCGGCCAGTGCCGAGAGCTCGCCGGTGACCTCGGCCATGCGCGCGCGGCGAAGGTCGCGCAGGGCGATGCGCACCACCTCGCGGTCGCGCACCCGGCGCAGCAGCCGGTGCAGGCCGGCCACGTCGTCCGGGTCGAGGCCGGCGGCGGCCCGCGCCAGCAGCCTCCGCAGGCCGGCCTCGGTGCGCGGGCGCACCAGGAGGGGGGAGCGCGCGGCGCGGCGGAGGAGGTGCGGCGAGCGGGCCAGCAGCCCGGCCAGGTGGCGCGAGGCGCCGCACAGGAGGGCCAGCGCCTGGAGCAGGTCGGGCTCGGCGGGCAGGCCGGCGGCGTCCGCGTAGCGTTCCATGCCGGCCAGGGCCAGGTCGGGGTCGGGCGAGAGGCGGCACAGGGCCCAGGCCTGGGCGGCGCGGGCGGGGAACCGCCGCTCGAGGCGCCGGCGCCGCTCGGCCGCATCCGGGGCGCGCGGCTCGGCCGGCGCGAGCCCTGGGATGGCGTGCTCCGCGATCATCGGTCCGCGGGCGGCTCGGCGGGGCCGCGGGCGGCGCGGGAGAGGCCGTGCTGCTTGATCTTCTTGTGGAGGTTGGTGCGCTCGACGCCCAGGGCCTGCGCCGCCTGGGTGATGTTCCAGTCGTGCTCCTCGAGCTTCTGCAGGATGTAGTCCCGCTCCACCAGGTCGCGCAGCTCGCGCAGGCCCACCTCGCCGTAGCGCGAGAGGTCGGCCGGGCCGCCCGTCCCCGGGGCCGGCGCGGGCCGCGGCCCCACCTCCGCCGGCACGTCGGCCTCGGTCACCCGGTCGCCGCTCATGATGGCCATGCGCTCGCACAGGTTGCGCAGCTCGCGCACGTTGCCCGGCCAGCGGTACTGCTGGAGCTGCCGCCAGACCCCCGGCTCGACGGGCTTGGGGCGCAGCCCGTTCTCGCGGCAGGCGAGCTGCAGGAAGCGCTCGGCGAGCAGGGGGACGTCCTCGAGGCGCTCGCGCAGGGCCGGGGCCCGCAGCGGGACCACCGCCAGCCGGAAGAAGAGGTCCTCGCGGAAGGTGCCCTCGCGCACCTCGGCCTGGAGCTCCTTGTTGGTGGCGGCCACCACCCGCACGTCCACGGTGAAGGCCTTCTCGCTGCCGACCCGGGTGACCTCGCCGGTCTGGAGCGCGCGCAGCACCTTGGCCTGGGCCGAGAGGCTCATGTCGCCGATCTCGTCGAGGAACAGCGTCCCGCCGTGGGCCACCTCGAACTGGCCGCGCCGCCGGGCGGCGGCGCCGGAGAAGCTCCCCTTCTCGTGGCCGAAGAGCTCGCTCTCGATGAGCTCCGACGGGATGGCGGCGCAGTTCACCTTGACGAAGGGGCCGGACGCCCTCCGGGACTGGCGGTGGATCTCCTGGGCGATGAGCTCCTTGCCGGTCCCCGACTCGCCCAGCACCAGGACCCGCCCCTGCGTGGGCGCCACCTTGGCGATCTCCTCCCGCAGCCGGACCATGGCCGGGCTCTCGCCCAGCATCTCGTCGTCGAAGCGCCGCTCCCGGGCCGAGAGGGCCTGCACCTTCCCCTCCAGGCTGCGGCGCGCCAGGGCGTTGCGGACGCTGACCACCACCCGGTCGCGGTCCACCGGCTTGGAGAAGAAGTCCACCGCGCCGCGGCGCATGGCCTCGACGACGTCCGGGGTCTCGGCGTGGCCGGAGATCACGATCACCGGCAGGTCGCGCCACAGCTCCCGCGCCTTCTGCAGCAGGGACAGCCCGTCCATCCCCGGGAGGCGCACGTCGAACAGGCCCACGTCCACCGGCTCCGACTCGAGCAGCGGCAGGGCCTCCTCGGCGGTCTCGGCCTCGCGGACCTCGTACCCCTCGGCCTCGAGGACCATGCGCAGCGTGCGCCGGATGTTCCGCTCGTCGTCGACGACCAGGACGGTGGGCTTGCCGGGGTCCATGCGGTGGAGAATCATAAGCGCCATGGGCCCGATGAGCGAGGTGCGAGCGGCGGTGTTCGACGCCTACGGGACGCTGTTCGACTGGTCCAGCGCCGCGGCCCGGGCCAGGGACCTGCTCGGGGAGCGCTGGCAGCCCTTCGCCGAGCTCTGGCGCCAGAAGCAGCTCCAGTACACCTGGCTGCGCAGCCTCATGGGCCGGCACGCCGACTTCTGGCAGGTCACCCAGGACGCCCTCGACTTCGCCCTGCAGGCCTTCGCCGTCGAGGTCCCGGGCGCGCGGGACCGGCTCATGGCGCTCTACGAGCGGGTCGAGGCCTACCCCGACGCCCGCGACGCGCTGGCGCGGCTGCGGGCCGCCGGCCGGAAGACCGCCATCCTCTCCAACGGCGCCCCGCGGATGCTGGCCGAGGCCGTCTCACACGGCGGGCTCTCGCCGCTGCTGGACCAGGTCCTCTCGGTGGAGGAGGTCCGGATCTACAAGCCGCACCACTCGGTCTACCAGCTGGCCGCCACCCGGCTCGGGCTCTGGCCCGCCGAGATCCTGTTCGTCTCCTCCAACGGCTGGGACGCCTGGGGCGCCAAGGCGTTCGGGTTCCGGGTGGCCTGGTGCAACCGCACCGGCCAGCCGGCCGAGCGCATCCCCGAGCCCCCGGACGCCGAGGTCCGCTCGCTGGCGGAGGTGCCGGGGCTGCTCGGGGCCTAGTGCTGCGACTCGGGGCCCGGCTCGTGGAGCCACGCCCGCGCGGGGCGCGGTCCGTCGGGCCGCAGAGCTGCGCTCGCAACGCGGCATCCGGGCCGCGCGCAGGCACTTGACGCCTGGCGGCTCACTTACTGCGGTCGCGCAAGCCGCGGCGGCCGCGGGGGGTTGGCGCTCCGCGCAGGAAGTTCGCCGCGGCCGAGGTTCCCGCCCCGCGCGAACGCGTGGGCCGGAGGCTCGCTCCGCAAATGCGTC
>DATIFE010000186.1:0-2947 GCA_035455425.1 Anaeromyxobacteraceae bacterium
CACCGGCAGCGGGCCCTTCTCGCTGCAGGAGGTGAAGGCCCTGGTGGACGTCGTCGAGGGGACCGACGTCACCAGCCTGGTCTGGACCCGCTCCGGCCACAAGGTCGTCATCCGCCGCGGCCAGGCCGCGGCCCCGCTGACGCACGTGGTGGCGCAGGCCTCGCCGGCGCCGGTCCCGGCCGCCCACGCGCCGCCGCCGGCCGCGGCCCGGGCCGAGCCGCCGCCCGAGAAGCCGGGCGCCCTGGTCACCTCGCCCTTCGTCGGCACCTTCTACCGGGCCCCCTCGCCCGACTCGCCGCCGTACGTCGACGTCGGCACCCGGGTGAAGAAGGGCCAGGTGCTGTGCATCGTCGAGGCGATGAAGCTCATGAACGAGATCGAGGCCGAGGTCGAGGGCGCGGTGGCCGAGGTCCTGGTCCAGAACGCCACGCCGGTGGAGTTCGGCCAGGCCCTCTTCCGCATCGAGCCCGCGTAGCGGGCCGGGGGCCGGGATGTTCAAGAAGGTCCTCATCGCCAACCGGGGCGAGATCGCCCTCCGGGTCATCCGCGCCTGCCGCGAGCTCGGCCTGAAGACGGTGGCCATCCACTCCACCGCCGACGCCGAGTCCCTGCACGTCCGCTTCGCCGACGAGGCGGTGTGCGTCGGGCCCCCGCAGTCGAAGGACAGCTACCTCAACATCCGCGCCATCCTCTCGGCCGCCGAGATCACCGGCGCCGACGCCATCCACCCCGGGTACGGCTTCCTCTCCGAGAACGCGGTCTTCGCCGAGGTGGTGGAGCAGGTGGGCCTCAAGTTCATCGGCCCCCGCTCGGCGATGCTGAAGCTCATGGGCAACAAGGTGCAGGCCCGCGAGGCCGCCGAGAAGGCGGGCCTCCCCCTGCTGCCGGGGGCGCGCGGCGTGCTGGCCGACGCCGAGGCGGCCGAGCGGGTGGCGGGCGAGGTGGGCTACCCGGTGATCCTCAAGGCGGCGGCCGGCGGCGGCGGGCGGGGCATGAAGATCGTGCGCGAGGGCGGCGACGTGCGGAAGGCCTTCGAGACCGCCTCGGCCGAGGCGCTCTCGGCCTTCGGCAACGGCGACATGTACCTGGAGCGCTACGTCGAGGAGCCGCGCCACATCGAGCTGCAGATCGTCGCCGACGAGCGGGGCAACGTCATCCACCTCGGCGAGCGCGAGTGCTCGGTGCAGCGCCGCCACCAGAAGCTCATCGAGGAGGCGCCCAGCCCGGCGGTGACCCCCGAGCTGCGCCGCGAGATGGGCGAGGTGGCCCTCCGGGCGATGCGGGAGATCGGCTACAACAACGTGGGCACCATCGAGTTCCTGCTGGACGAGAAGGGCCGCTACTATTTCATGGAGATGAACACCCGCATCCAGGTGGAGCACCCGGTCACCGAGCAGGTGTACGGGCTCGACCTGCTGCGCCTGCAGATCAAGCTCTCCGCCGGCGACCCGCTGCCCCGCACCCAGGACCAGGTGGTGCCGCGGTTCCACGCCATCGAGTGCCGCGTCAACGCCGAGGACCCGGTCACCTTCACCCCCTCGCCGGGCCGCATCACCGGCTACCACCAGCCGGGGGGCTACGGCGTCCGCGTCGACACCCTGGCCTACGACCAGTACAAGGTGCAGCCCTACTACGACTCGCTGGTGGCCAAGCTCATCTGCTGGGGCGACTCGCGCGCGGTGGCCATGGACCGCATGCGCCGCGCCCTCGACGAGTACGTGGTGGAGGGCATCCGGACCAACCTCGCCTTCCACCGGCGCGTGCTGCGCCACCCGGGCTTCACCGCCGGCAGGTACGACACCCGCATCGTGGACCAGATCCTGGCCGAGAGGCCGGCGGATCCGCCGGGAAGCCCCTAACCCCGCGAAATCCCGAGCGCAGGGGGAGGGGTGCGCCTTGACCGTCCCCGCCCCATCCACTACCTTCTCGGGAGCGCAGGCGCACTGCCGCCGTGCGGCCACGTCGCCGGAGGGCGGCGGATCACCCGAGCCCACGAGATCGCCCCGGCCCGATGGCTGTCGACAAGAACAAGGTCATCGCCGAGGCGACCAAGTTCGCACAGCGAGGCCAGTGGGACCGGGCCATCAAGGTCTACGACAAGATCCTCTCGGAGGATCCCAAGGACGTCCGCGTCCTGCTCAAGGTCGGCGAGCTCCACCAGAAGCGCGGCGACGACCCGTCGGCCGCCGCCACCTTCAACCGGGTGGCCGAGGCCTACACCGAGCAGGGCTTCTTCCTCAAGGCCATCGCCGTCTACAAGCAGATGATCAAGCTCGCCCCGGACGACCCCCGGGTGAACGAGCGCCTCGCCAGCCTCTACCAGCAGCTGGGGATCATGAGCGACGCCATGGCCCAGCTGCAGCTGGTGGCCGCGGCGGCGGAGAAGGCGGGCGACCAGCCGAAGCTCCTCGACGTCCTCCAGCGGATGATCGAGATCGAGCCGGACAACGTCGGCTCGGCGGTGAAGCTGGGCGAGATCCACGCCCGCAACGAGCAGACCGCCGAGGCGCTGGAGCAGTTCCGCCGCGCCGCCGAGCAGCTCAAGCGGAACAACCGCGCCGAGGAGTACCTGCGGGTCGCCGAGCGCATCGTCTTCCTGGCGCCCGACGACCTCCCGCTCACCCGCGAGCTCGCCAACATCTACCTCGCCAAGGGCGACACCAAGCGCGCCCTGGCGAAGCTCCAGCTCTGCTTCAAGGCGGAGCCGAAGAACGTGGAGACCCTGAACCTCCTGGCGCAGGCCTTCCGCGACCTGGGCCAGACCAGCAAGACCCTCTCGGTCTTCAAGGAGCTGGCCCACGTCCACGCGGAGGGCGGGCGGAGCGAGGAGGCGCGCGCCACCTGGCGGCGCGTGCAGGAGCTGGTCCCCGACGACCCCGAGGCCGCGCTGGCCCTGGGGCGGCCGTCGGAGGAGCCCCCGCCCCGGCCCCCGGCCGCCGTGCCGGCG
>DATIFE010000187.1:0-4502 GCA_035455425.1 Anaeromyxobacteraceae bacterium
GCTCGCTGAAGGTCACGGTCGCCTGGAGGGTGGCCCCGGCGCGCGCGAAGTCCGGGGTGACCGCGGGCGGGGTGGCCGCCGGCGGCGTGAAGTCCAGGACCAGGCTGCCCACGGGGACGGTGGCGGCCACGTTGCCGGCCAGGTCCACCAGCCGCGCCACCACGTTGTGCGTCCCCTCGCCGTCGCTCACCTGGGCCGGGAAGCTGACCGTGTAGGTGCGGCCGCTGCGGCGCGGGGTGCCGAGGAGCGAGGGGGCGCCGTCGAGGCGGACCTCCGGGTCGAGGGCCAGGTCCTCGTCCACCTGGAAGGTCACGGTGACGAGCGCGCCTGCGCCGGCGACGCCCGGGGTGATGGAGGTGGAGCCGGGGACCAGGCCCGGCGGCTGCCGGTCGTCGACGGAGGCCGAGACGCAGCGGCCCAGGACCGCCTGGCAGATGGTGCCCGAGGGGCAGTCGGCGGTGGTGCTGCAGACCACCTGGGCGCCGAGCGGCAGGTCGGGGACGCCGGAGGAGCAGGCGGCCAGGGCGGCGGCGAGGAGGAGGGTGGCGCGCGGGACGGGTCGGGTCGAGGTGGTCATGTCGTCCCCCGGCTAGAAGCGCCCGCCGACGCCGACGGCGGCGGACTCCGGCCCCACCTCGACCGCGGCCCGGTAGCCGTGCCAGTCGGTGAAGAAGGCCTCCACGCCCGCGGCCAGGCCCAGGACGCCGCCGGTCAGGAGGAGGAGGTTGGCGGTGCGGGCCCGCTGGCTGGTGGTGCGCTGCAAGTCCTGGAGCTGGTTGCCCGACACCGGCTCGGTGAGGGAGCGCTGCGCCAGGCTCTGGTACTGGCTGCGCGAGTCGTTGGCCAGGTAGCCGAAGGTGCCGGCGGCGGCGAGGGCCGCGGCCGCGGCGCCGGCGGTGGCGAAGAAGGGCCAGCGGGGGAGGGGAGGAGGGTTGAGGCGCAGGGCCACCTCCTTGTCCACGCCGCGGGTGCGCCCCGGCCGGAGCGGGCGGTCGGGGAAGAGGTGCTGCACGGCAGGGCCGATGGCGCCGAGGAGCTCCTCGCCGTTGGCGCGCGTGAGCCGGCGCTGGTCGGCGGCGGTGACCTTGGCCGCCCGCATGTTGATGCGCTTCAGGTCGAGGGTGGCGGTCTTGCCCTCGACCACCACGGCGGCGTTGAGCATCTCGTCGGTGCCGAGCGCGCCGCTGATCTCGGCCAGGCAGGCCTCGTCGGCCTGGCAGCCGAGCATGCGCCGGTGGAACTCGAAGGAGAGCATCTCGCGGATCTCGCCCATGCCGATGGCCGAGACGCCCTCGAGCTTGCGGACCTCGGTGAGGAGCGCCTGCTCCACGAGGACCAGCTGCCGCTGCGGGAGGTCGCCCTGGACGCGGAAGTCGGGGACGGCGAGGCGCAGGGCCCGGGCCGGCTTCGCGTCCGTGGCCGCCCGGGGGCGGAAGTCCGGGGGCAGGGGCGCGGCCGGGGCGCCCTTGAGGATCGGCGGGGGCGGCAGCGGGACGTCGGTGATGGGGTGCTTCGGCGGCGCCCGGGGCGCGGCGGAGGTCCCGGCCGCGGGCTGCGCCGTGGAGGCCGGTGGCGCCGCGCCCGGCGCGAGGGGCGCGGCGGCCAGGAGGGCCGCCAGGGCGGCGCGGAGCGCGGGCATCCGGGTCTCCTTCCGGGCGCGGGGGGCGCCGAAAGAGATCGATGCTAGCAGGGCGGATCCGTGACTCCGCACCCCCGGACACAGGGACCTCAACTGAGTGCTTCAGCGGGCTCGCGGCGCGTCGGTCCGGCCCTTGACACCCGGGAGGCGGTCCAGTATTCACGCCACCTTACGCCGGCTCGCGGCCGTCCCGGGTCCGCGGATGTGTGCCGGTATCCGCCTCATCGGGGAGTGGCTCAGCCTGGTAGAGCACTTGGTTCGGGACCAAGGGGTCGCAGGTTCGAATCCTGTCTCCCCGACATTCTAAGGCCGCTGGATCGCTCGGCTTCTGCCGGCGGACCAGCGGCCTTCTTCTTCAGGTCCGCCGCGTTTTCGCCGCAAAGTAGTGCGGCGGGAGCCGAGGATCGGAATCCACCGGCCGTGCAACTCCACTGAATCACTAGGCGTCGCGGTGCGCTGGACCGGAGGCCGTTGGCTCCGAGCCGAAGGCCAAGGGTGTCCATCGTTCCCACGTAGTGGATGAACGTGCCCTGCGAGTAGCGTCGAGAGGAGGTGCACGGCGGTGCCGGAGGCGCCGGCGGAATTCATCAACGATTCTAGAGCTCCCGATCGCGACGAGCGGTCGGGGGCTCGTATTCCGGGCGTTCGAAGCCGCGCGAACCGCGAAGCCACTAACGGTCGGGCCAGACGGGGACGACCGGCGCCGAGAAGCGTCAGCCCTTGCCCCCGCCCTGCTCCGGCGACTGCTTGGGGCTCTTGCACAGCTTGCCGAGGAGGGTGGCGAGCTGCTTCTGCTCGGCGACGGTGAGTGCGCTGTCGATCAGGCCGCTGGTGAAGGAGGCGACCTCGAGGAAGTGCCTGAGGAAGAACTCCTGACCGGCGGCCGTCAGTCGGGCGATCACCTCGCGGTCGGAATGGTCGGCGCGCTTGCGCTCAACCAGCCCCCGCTTCTCGAGCCCCTGGGCGACGCGCGTGACGTTGCCAGGCGAGGTGATCATCTTCTCCGCCAGATCGCGCATGCGCAGGCCGCTGGTGTTGCCGAGCGCGGCGATCATGTCGAACTCGGAGATCACGAGGTCGAAACGCTCGCCTAGATGGCGGCGGTGCTCCTCCTGCAGCCTGGCGTGGGCGCGGAGGAGGGTCTTGAAGGCGCGGATCTGGGGCCAGTCCCTCACGGGGGCGGGCGCAGCCTGGGTGCCACGGGCGACCATGGTTTCAATGTATCAGCGAAGTTTTACCAACGCAACTCTTCTGGGTCAAATCATTGTGCATACAACTATTGCGCAGTATATCGTCTGTGGTCGACGGCGCACCGGGGAAGGCCCGGGTGGGCCGCCGGCCAGACGGCAGCCAAAAACCAAGGAGAAGCGTCATGAGCGACAAGCCCCTCATCCTCGTCACCGGCGCCACTGGCAACACCGGCTCCGGCCTGGTTCCCAAGCTCCTGGCCGCGGGCGCGCGCGTGCGCGCGCTGGTCCACGACCCCGCCAAGGCCGAGCGGCTGCGCAAGCTGGGGGCCGAGGCGGTGGTAGCGGACCTGGGCAAGCCCGAGACGCTGGGCGCGGCCCTGGCCGGCGTCGATCGCATCTACCTGTGCCTGTTCAACGGCCCCGACCAGGCCATCCACGGGCGCAACCTGATCGCAGCCGCGCGGAAGGCGGGCCGGCCGCACGTCGTGTACCACGCGGCATCCGGCTCAGACCGGAGCCGCATCATCCGCCACATCGCCGAGGTGGAGCACGAGCTGCGCGCCTCGGGGCTTACGTGGACGATCCTCCGGCCCACGTTCTACCTGCAGAACATGATGATGGCCATACCGACTGTGAAGTCCCAGGGCACCATCTATCTCCCCATGAAGGACGGCCGCATGGCGATGACAGACGTGCGCGACATCGTGGACGTGGCGGCCAAGCTCCTGCTCGAGGGCGGTCACCTGGGCAAGACCTACACGCTGACGACGCCTGCCTCCTTCACCATCGCCGAGTTTGCCGACGCGCTCGGCAAGGAGATCGGCAAGCCGGTCAAGTACGTGGCCGTTCCCATTCCCGCTGCCCGTGAATCCATGGTCGGCATGGGCATGGATCCGTGGATCGCCGACGGCTACATGGAGCTGCTGGAGGACTTCGCCAACAACTGGGGCGACAAGACCTCCAGGGACGCCGAGACGTTGCTCGGGCACCCCGCACGCGGCTACCAGCAGTTCTGCGTGGACTTCAAGACCGCGTTCGCGGCCGCGTGAGCGAGCGAGATCCCTGGATCCGCGAGCCAGCCGACGGACTCCAGCGCTCGGTCGCCCGGATACGGAAGGAGAGGCACATGAAGGGGTCCACTCCGCTGGGAATCGCAGCCTCCCTTGTGCGGGGAGCAGGTGGCGGAGTGGCGGCGCTTGCGCTCTCGCTCCTCCCGGGCCTGGGGTGGGGCGCGGAACCGGTCGACCCGCCCCTGCACCTCGCGGACACCGGTCTCTACGCGGATATCGCCAGGCACACGGTCGACGCGCGGAACCTGCACTACTCCCCCCAGTACCCGCTCTGGTCCGACGGCGCTCGCAAGAACCGGTGGATCTTCCTGCCCGCCGGCAAGGCGATCGACGCATCGAACCCCGACGCCTGGGACTTCCCCGTCGGCACAAAGGTCTGGAAGGAGTTCAGCTTCGGCCGCAGGGTGGAGACCCGCTACCTGGCCAAGACCTCCCGCGACGGGTGGATCCTCGCGACCTACATCTGGAACGACGACGAGACGGACGCCGTCCGGGCGCCCGACGAAGGGATCCGGAACCACGCGGAGATCGCCCCCGGCAAGCGGCACGACATCCCGGGCGTCGCCGACTGCAGAGCGTGCCACGAGGGCGGCCAGGTGCTCG
>DATIFE010000188.1:0-3791 GCA_035455425.1 Anaeromyxobacteraceae bacterium
CGGGAGGGGGCGCGCCCCCGCCGCCCGCCGGCGCACAGCCCCAGCACGCCTGATCGACGGGGGCGCCGCCTGGCGCGGCCGCCGTCTCAGGGCGGAGCCCCCGCCGACAGGGCCAGCAGGACCTGGCCCGCGTAGTACAGGGGCAGGCCGACGAGCCGGTTGGCGAACCCGGGCCGCACGAAGCGGTCGCGGGCCACGGCGACGTCGGAGAGGTAGAAGAGCAGCGCGCCCCAGCGGACGAGCGGGCTGGCGACTCCCAGCGCCAGCAGGAGCATGGCGCTGATGGCGGCCGCGTAGACCACGACCGGGAGGCGCATGTCGCCGAGGTGCGGCCAGAGCCAGCGGACGATGGCCGCCGCCGCGACGGCCAGGGCGACCGCGGCCGCGGGGGAGATCGCCGCCGCCGGCGCGAAAGCGGCCGCGTAGGCGAGGTGGGCGAGGAGGAAGGACGCCAGCCCGGCCAGGAAGGCGCCGCGCGCCTTCCCGAGGAGGAGCGCGTCGCCCGCGGCCGAGAGCAGCAGCCCGGCGGCGACGAGCCGGGCGTAGCGCCCTTCCAGGCCGCCCAGGGCGGCCACCGCCAGGAAGCCGGCCGATGCGGTGCACTTGAGGACGGCCCGCGGCAGGGGGCGGCCCGCCGCCTCGGCCCAGAGGTGCCCCCCGAGGCTCGCGGCCACCACCAGGATCGCCAGCAGGACCGGCGGCTCGGACGCGGCCATCTCCTCCTCCTCTCGTGGAGCCGGTATGGTCCGGGCTCGAGGCAATCTACCCCGTCCCCGCGGGGGCCGGGGGCGGCGAGGAGCCCGAGATGAGATCCCTGACGCGGTACCTCACCATGCACACGAGGGAGCGGATGGCCTTCGTCAACATCACGGGGGAGGTGGAGAAGGCGGTCGCCGAGGCCGGCGTGCGGGAGGGGCTGTGCCTGGTGAACGCCATGCACATCACCGCCAGCGTCTTCATCAACGACGACGAGCCGGGGCTGCACGAGGACTACAAGCGCTGGCTGGAGCAGCTCGCGCCTTACGACCCGAGCCCGGCGCGCTACCACCACAACCGGACCGGCGAGGACAACGGCGACGCGCACCACAAGCGGCAGGTGATGGGCCGCGAGGTGGTGGTGGCCGTCACCGGCGGCAAGCTGGACTTCGGCCCCTGGGAGCGGATCTTCTACGGCGAGTTCGACGGCCGCCGCGACAAGCGCGTGCTGGTGAAGATCATCGGGGAATGAGCGCCGCTACTCCGGCGGCGCCAGCAGCTCGAAGTCGGGGATCTCGTCCCGGAGCCAGTCGCGCAGGCGGGCCGTGAGCCGGGCCTCGATCTGGCGCGCCCGCTCGCGGGTCAGCCGGAAGCGGTCGCCCACCTCCTGGAGCGTGAGCGGCTCCTTCCCCTCGGGCGGCAGGAGCCGGTGCTCGAAGATGTACCGCTCCTTCTCGTCCTCGATGGTCCCGGCGAAGGCCAGCAGCTTCTCCCGGAAGAGCCGCTTGAGCTCCTCGTCGCCGATGCGGTCGTCGGCCCGGGGCTGGGCGGAGGCGAAGCGGTCCATCCGCGACTGGCGGGCGTCGTCTCCCTCGCCGGCGGGGGCGTCGAGCGAGAGGTCGTCGGCGGCCATGCGCGCCGCCATCTCCTCCACCTCGCCCTCCTCGACCCGGAGGTTCCGGGCCAGGAGCTGCGGGGTGGGCTCGACGCCCCGGGCCAGGAGCTTTTCCCGCTCCTTGGCCAGGTTGAAGAAGAGCTTGCGCTGCGCCTGGGTGGTGCCGAGCTTCACCAGGCGCCAGTTGTCCATGATGAAGCGGATGATGTAGGCGCGGATCCACCAGGCGGCGTAGGTGGAGAGCTTCACGCCCTTCATCGGGTCGTACTTCTTCACCGCCTGCATCAGCCCCATGTTGCCCTCCTGGATCAGGTCCAGGAGCTGGAAGGCGGAGCGGTGGTACTCGTTGGCGATCTTCACCACCAGGCGAAGGTTGGCGGCGACCAGCCGGTAGGCCGCCTGCACGTCGCCGGTGGCGGCGTAGCGCACCGCCAGCTCGCGCTCCTCCTCGCGGCTCAGGAGGGGGTGGCGCGCCACCTCGGCCATGTAGGCGCGGAGCGGGTCGTAGCGGACCAGCCCGCCGCCGCGGGGCGCGGGCTCGATCTCGACGGCTCGGGGGCGCCTCTCGTGCTCGCTCATCGGGATGGCGCCGGCCGTTTTGCGGGCTTCCGGGCGCTTCCGTGATATATACCGTGGCGCCTTGCTTGCAAGGCGTGTGCGGCGCATGGCGAGCTCGCGGGACGACGCGGCGCTCCCTCGCACGAGTCGAAGGGGCTTCACGCCATCCATCGAGCCTTCGCCATGCGCCCCTTTCGCAAGGGAGCGTGCATGGACGCGCAGAACGGGAGCGGCCTCGAGGCCGCTCCACCGGCATCGGACTACGTCTCCGAGGCCAGCTTCGACAGCTTCGATCTCTCCGAGCCGGTGCGGCTCGGAATCGCCGAGAAGGGGTACGCCAGGCCCACGCCGGTCCAGGTGGCGGCCTTCCGGCCGGCGATGGACGGACGCGACCTCATCGTCCGGTCCAAGACCGGGACCGGCAAGACCGCCGCCTTCGGGATCCCCATCCTGGAGCGCATCCCGGCGGGACGGCGGCGCCCCTCGGCCCTGGTGATGTGCCCGACGCGCGAGCTCGCCATCCAGGTGGCGGAGGAGATCGCGGCGCTGGGGAAGCACAAGGACCTGTCGGTGGTCACCATCTACGGCGGCGCCTCGATGGGCGATCAGCTCGATCGGCTCAAGGCCGGCGCCGAGATCGTGGTGGGCACGCCGGGGCGCATCTGGGACCACATCCGGCGGGGAAGCCTGAAGCTCGACGGCATGACCATCTCGGTCCTGGACGAGGCCGACGAGATGCTCAACATGGGCTTCTTCGAGGAGGTGACCCGCATCCTCGGGGGCCTGCCCGACGACTGCCAGCAGCTCCTCTTCTCGGCCACCGTGCCGGCCGACATCGAGCAGATCATCCGCGAGTACCTCTCCGACCCCGAGACCATCCTGCTCTCGGGCGACGAGTACAGCGTCGACAACATCCACAACGTCATCTACCCGACGGTCGACGCCTACCCCAAGCCGCGCAACCTGCTCTACATGGTGGAGATCGAGAACCCCACCGCGGCCATCGTCTTCGCCAACACCCGCTCCGACAGCCAGCTGGTCACGGCGGTGCTGAACCGCAACGGTTACGACGCCGAGCTCCTGAACGGCGACCTGCCGCAGAAGGAGCGGGAGCGGGTGATGGCCAAGGTGAAGCGCGGCGAGGTGCGCTTCATGGTGGCCACCGACATCGCCGCCCGGGGCATCGACATCAGCGACCTCTCCCACGTCATCAACTACTCGCTCCCCGAGGACCCGGCGGTCTACCTGCACCGCGTCGGGCGCACCGGGCGCATCGGCAAGAAGGGCGTGGCGCTGTCGCTCGTCTCCGGCGGCGAGATGATGACCCTCAAGGCCCTGCGCGGGAAGTACGGCATCGCCTTCGAGGAGCGGACGCTCCCGTCGCCCGAGGAGGCCCGCCGCCTCTGGGCCGAGCGGCACGTGGCCGAGCTCAAGGAGGCCATGTCGAGCTCCATCTTCGAGGCCTTCCTCCCGCTCGCGGCCGAGCTGAGGACGAGGTCGGACGGCGACTACCTGGTCTCCTTCGCCCTCAAGTACTTCTTCACCCACCACCGGATGGAGAAGGTGGTGGACCTGCACAAGGCCGAGCACAAGCTCGAGGAGCACGTGAAGCGGGAGCACCGGCAGGAGGAGCGGGGCGGGG
>DATIFE010000189.1:0-2691 GCA_035455425.1 Anaeromyxobacteraceae bacterium
CCGAGCGCGGCCTGGCCTTCGACGGCTACGAGTCGCTCTGGCAGTGGTCGGTCTCCGACCTGGAGGCCTTCTGGGACTCGATCTGGCGCTTCAGCGGCGTCATCTCGCACCGCGGCCCGGCGCGGGTGCTGGACCGCCGGCAGATGCCCGGGGCCCGCTGGTTCGAGGGGGCCACCCTGAACTACGCCGAGCACCTGCTCGCCTCGGCGCGCCGGCCAGAGCAGGCGCTCCGCCCGGCCCTGGTCTTCGAGTCGGAGATCGAGCCCCGCACCGAGGTCTCCTGGTCGGCGCTGGCGGCGCGGGTGGGCGCGCTGACGGCCTCGCTCACGAGGCTCGGCATCGGCCGGGGGGACCGCGTGGCCGGCTACCTGCCCAACATCCCGGCGTCGGTGGTGGGGCTCCTCGCCTCCGCCAGCCTGGGGGCCATCTGGTCGAGCGCCTCTCCCGACATGGGGCCGGTGAGCGTGCTCGACCGCTTTCGCCAGATCGAGCCCCGGGTCCTCCTGGCGGCGGACGGCTACCGCTACGGCGGCCGCGACTTCGATCGGCGCCAGACGGTGCGGGATCTGGTGCGGGGGCTCCCCTCGCTCGAGGCGGTGATCTTCGTACCCTACCTCGCACCCGGCGCCTCGCTGGACGCGGTGGAGAGCGGCGGGCGGCGCGTCCCGGTGCTGCCCTTCGCCGAGGCCACCGCGCAGCCGGCGGCCCCCGAGTTCGCGCCGGTTCCCTTCGATCACCCGCTGTGGATCGTCTACTCCTCCGGCACCACCGGCATGCCCAAGCCCATCGTCCACGGGCACGGCGGCGCGGTCCTCGAGAATCTGAAGTCCTGCGCCCTGCACCTCGACGTGGGGGCGGGGGACCGCTTCTTCTGGTTCTCGTCCACGAGCTGGATCATGTGGAACCTGTGGGTCTCGACGCTGGCCGCCGGCTGCACCGCGCTCCAGTTCGACGGCAGCCCGGGCCATCCCGACCTCTCGGTGCTGTGGCGCTTCGCCGCCCGGGAGCGGGCAACCTTCTTCGGCGTGAGCGCGGCCTTCCTCGCCGCCTGCATGAAGGCCGGCCTGCGGCCGGGGGCCGAGCTCGACCTGTCCTCGCTCCGGACGGTGGGGTCCACCGGCTCGCCGCTGCCGGAGGAGGGCTACCGCTGGGTCTACGCCGAGGTGCACCCCGACGTCCTGCTGGCCTCGATCTCGGGCGGCACCGACCCGGGCGCCGCCTTCCTCACCTCCTGCCCCATCCTCCCGGTGTACGCCGGCGAGATGCAGTGCCGCGCCCTCGGCGCCGCGGTTCACGCCTACGACGACGCCGGGCGGCCGGTCCTGGACCAGGTGGGCGAGCTGGTGGTGGCGGAGCCCATGCCCTCGATGCCCCTGCGCTTCTGGGGCGACGGCGACGGGACGCGCTACCGCGAGAGCTACTTCGACGCCTATCCCGGCGTCTGGCGGCACGGAGACTGGCTCCGCCTCGTGCCCCGGCCGGAGTCGGTGACCGGCATCATCTACGGCCGCTCCGACTCCACCATCAACCGCCGCGGCATCCGCATGGGCACGAGCGAGATCTACCGGGTGGTCGAGGAGAGGCCCGAGGTGGCCGACTCGCTGGCGGTGGACCTCGAGTACCTGGGAAGGGAGTCGTACCTGGCGCTCTTCGTGGTGCTCCGCCCGCCGGAGGGCACCGCCGGCCCGCGGGAGCCGGCTCCCGCGGGCGAAGCCGCCGGGAGGGCCTCGGCCGGCGGCGGCGGCGACGCGGGCGTTCCGCCCGAGCTGCGCCGGCTGCTGGAGGGCGCCATCCGCGAGAAGCTCTCCGCCCGCCACGTGCCCGACGGCGTCTTCGCCATCCCGGAGGTGCCGCGGACCCTCTCCGGCAAGAAGCTGGAGGTCCCGGTGAGGAAGATCCTCCTCGGCCAGCCGGTGGAGCGGAGCGTGAACCGCGACTCGATGGCCAACCCGGCGTCGATCGACTGGTTCGCGGACTTCGCCCGGGGGCGCGCCTCGGCTACATCCGCACCAGCTGCTTCCCCAGGTTCTCGCCCCGGAGCAGGCCGATGAAGGCCCGCGGCGCGCTCTCGATGCCCTGGGCCACCGTCTCCCGGTAGCGGACCTTGCCCTGCGAGACCAGGGCGCCGAGCTCCTTCATGGCCTCGGGCCACAGCTCCATGTGGTCCGTGACGATGAAGCCCTGGACCGCGAGCCGGTTCACCAGGATCGAGCGCGCGTTGCGGACGGCGATGTCCGCCCCGCCATGGCCGGCGATGAGCCCGCAGAGCGCCACCCTCCCGAAGGCGTTCATCCGCGCCAGGGAGGCGTCGAGGACGGCGCCGCCGACGTTCTCGAAGACCACGTCGATGCCCGCGCGCGTGGCGCCCGCGAGGGCCTCGCGGAAGCCCGGGGCCTTGTGGTCCACGCAGGCGTCGAGGCCCAGCTCGGAGACGGCGTACTCGCACTTCGCCGGCCCGCCGGCGATGCCCACCGCCCGGCAGCCGGCGAGCTTGGCGAGCTGGGCGGCGACGCTCCCGACGGCGCCGGTGGCCGCCGACACCACCGCCGTCTCGCCGGCCCGCGGCTTCCCGATCCGGCCCATGCCGTACCAGGCGGTGATGCCCGGCATCCCCACCGAGCCGAGGTAGACCGAGGCCGGGAGGGCACGCGCGTCCACCTTCAGCAGGCCGCTTCCGTCGGAGACGAAGTA
>DATIFE010000190.1:0-21664 GCA_035455425.1 Anaeromyxobacteraceae bacterium
CAGCTCTCCGGTCCCCCGGACCACCTACTTCTCCACCACCTCCACCCTGCGCAGCGCCTCGAGGAGCTCCCGGCGCAGGGTGGAGGCCGGCCGGCCCGAGGTGCCGGAGAGGTGCAGGTCGATCCACGTGCCCGCCTGGACGCGCTCGGCGCGCAGGTGGGCGCTCGTGCCCCCGGGCACCACCACGTCGTAGGCGACCACCTCCCACGGGCCGACGTGGAGCATCTCGACGCGGGCCGGGGCCAGGGGACCTGCGAAGGCGGGTGAGCGGGACTCCGACTCCCAGAAGCCCTTCAACCCCTTGTACCGGGACGCCGGCTCGAGCCAGCCGCTGAGTATCAGCTGTGGGTCGCTGCGGGAGAGCTTGAAGTAGCGCGGTCCGCCGTCCGCCGGGTCGTCGCGCCGCAGGCCGATGTCCGGGATCTTCACGACGAGACGGCTCTCCGGAACGGTGAACTCGAAGGCGCCGCTGGCGGGCCTGGCCGGGGGCGCGTTGCTCCGCTCGACGCGCAGGGTGGAGAGGAGCGCCATCGCCTCGCCGACCTCGGGCCGGGACGGGTCGTCGAACTGGACGGTTGCGACCATCATGAGGTGATCGTCCAGCACCGCCAGGGCGTTGCGCATCACCTTGAAGTTGCCCGGCTCGGGAGGCTTGCCCACGAGCGAGGCATCGGTGAGCTGCACCACCCAGCCCGACCCCCGGAACAGCGAGAGCGGCCTGGGATCGAAGACCTTCTCGACCGACGTGGCCACGAAGGTCCTCACAGCCACCTCCAGGCGGGTCCTCGCCTCGTCGGCCCTCATGGGCTTGTCGGGTGGAAGCGCAGCCAGGGTGATCTGGACGACGACCGCCGAACCGCTGGGCTGGACGAGGAAGGCGTAGCCCATGTCGCCGACGCCCCTGGAGCGCACGCTCCAGCCGATGGGGACGGTCATGCGAATGGTGCCGAGGCCAGGCCAGGCGAAATCGTCGGCGAGCGCGCCGGGGGGAAGGCTCGCCGCGAGCAGGAGGGCAGTCGCGAGACGCCGCATGTTCGCTCCGGACGGGACGGCCGAGGGCGATGGCGGCCGTTCCACGCTCCCAGTGTACCAGGGGCGCCACTGGCGTCGGCGATGCCCGCCCCACGGGCGCCCCTTCAGCCGCCCCTCAGCGGGCCACCAGGCGTCGCGGACGAGGTCGACCCATGAGCCCGCGACCTTCCTGCCGGCAGTGTCCAAACCTCCTTGGGCGCCGCGGCCAGCCCCTGCATAATCGGCACTCCGATCCCGGACCCCCATTCCCCCGCCGCCGCGCGGGAGACCGGAGCGCCATGAACTCCAAGCTGCGGTTCTTCAAGGGCTCCGTCGTCGTCACCGCGGCGGGGCTTCTGCTCGGCGCAGGGCTCGGCGCCTACTACACCGGCACCGCGGCGGGCGTGCTGCAGGTCGTCTTCACCGTGTCGGTGCTGGCGGTGCTCGAGACCTCCCTCTCGTTCGACAACGCAGTGGTGAACGCCACCGTGATGCGGGACATGACCCCCGAGTGGCGCCACCGTTTCCTCACCTGGGGCATGGCGATCGCCGTCTTCGGCATGCGCTTCGTCTTCCCGCTGCTGGTCGTGAGCATCGTGGCCGGCATCGGCCCTTTCGAGGCGGTCCGGCTGGCGGCGCTGCAGCCGGCCGAGTACGCCCGGATCCTCACCAGCGCCAAGGTGGCGCTCGGGGCCTTCGGCGGCTCGTTCCTCGGCATGGTGTGCCTCAAGTACTTCTTCGACGCCGAGAAGGAGGTCCACTGGGTCCGGGCCCTCGAGCTGCGGCTCTCCTTCCTGGGCAAGTTCGAGGCGGTGGAGATCGGGGTGATGCTGCTCGTGGTGTACGGCTTCTCCCGCGTCGTGCCCGCGGAGGAGGCCAGGACCTTCCTGGTGGCCGGCCTCTTCGGCGTGGTCACCTACATCGCCGTCGACGGCCTGGGGGCGGCCATGGAGTCCACGACCGGCGGGGCCCACGACGCCGCCCGGGCCGGGCTCGCCCTGTTCATGTACCTCAACGTCCTCGACGCCAGCTTCAGCTTCGACGGGGTGATCGGGGCGTTTGCCCTGACGAACAACCTGTTCGTCATCGCCATCGGCCTGGGGATCGGCGCCATGTTCGTCCGGAGCCTGACCATCATGCTCGTGGAGCTGGGGACGCTCGAGTCCTACCGCTACCTCGAGCACGGGGCCTTCTACGCCGTCGGCGCCCTGGCCTTCATCATGATGTACGGGACCATCCACGAGGTCCCGGAGGCGATCACCGGGCTGGTCGGCGCCGGGTTCATCGCCCTCGCGCTCTGGTCCTCGCTCCGCTACAACCGCGCGCACAAGGCCGGCTCCGGGGCCGCCCCCTGACGGAGCCCGGCCCGGGCCCGGCATCCGTCATTCTGGTAGCCTGCCGGGATGAGAACGGTCGCCGTCGTCCTCATCGCCCTGGTGGCGGTGCTGCACGTCTACTTCCTGGTCCTCGAGATGTTCCTGTGGCGGACCCGCGCCCGCCGCATCTTCGGCATGAGCGCCGAGAAGGCGGAGTCGACGGCCCAGCTCGCCGGCAACCAGGGTCTCTACAACGGCTTCCTCGCGGCCGGCCTCGTCTGGGCGCTCCTCTCGGGCCCCGAGCTCGGGCCGCGTGCCGCCTTCTTCCTCGTCTGCGTGGTGGTCGCAGGCGTGTACGGCGCCGTCAGCGTCCAGCGGACCATCCTCCTCGTGCAGGGCCTGCCGGCCACACTCGCGCTGGCTGCCCTGGCGCTCTCCTGGTGATAGGGTTCGTCGCAAGCCCTACCTCTCGAGGTCAGGATGAATCCGTCCCACCTGTTCCCCATCGCGGCGCTGGCCGCGGCGATAGTGCTCCTCTTCCACGCGCCCGGCCGCATCCCCGCCCTCTTCGCCGCGCTGGCGGCGGGGCTGGAGCTGCTGCTCGCCACCGGCGTGATCTCCCTGCACACGGGCGGCTTCCCGGTGCGGCTGGTGCTGGCCGCGGTGCTGCTCGTCGCGGGAGCCATCGCCTACGTGCGCGTCTCCGCCAAGGTGGCGGTGAGCGCTGCCACGGTGGTTGCCCTGGTGGGGCTGCTCCAGGTCCTGACCGGCCTGGGAGCCTGAGCGACGCACCCCAACGGGGATCCCTGGAAGACGCCTTCCCGGGGGTTAGGGGGGCGTGAGACTGGCCGCGCGCGAGCAGTCCGGGCGCGCAGAGAGGGACACCGATGAGAGGCTTCCTTCCGTTGGCGCTGGTCGTGGGGGTGCTCGCTTCGGTGAGCGTCGCCGCCGGAGGCCCGGCGGCAGCTCCCAACGGCATCACCCCCATCCACGGCTACCAGGACTGGGAGGTCGTCGCCCCCTCGTACCGGCCGGACAAGGACCACATCCGGCTGATCTACGGGAACGACGTCGCCGTGCGGGCGATGGAGAGCGGGACGCGTCCCTTCCCCGACGGGACGGTCCTGGTCAAGGTCGCCTGGAGCACGCGGAAGAACCCCAGCTTCCCGGCAGCCGTGGAGCCGGGCAAGTTCGCCCAGGTCGAGTTCATGATCAAGGACGGCAAGAAGTACGCCGCCACCGGCGGCTGGGGGTTCGCCCGGTTCCTGGGGCCGGAGCTCAAGCCCTACGGCGACGCGCCGACCTTCGTGCAGGAGTGCTTCGGCTGCCACCTCCCGGTGAAGGACAACGACTTCGTCTTCACCAGCCTGGCCCGGAGCCCCAGGTAGCGGTGGAACCTCGGGCCCCGGATCCCGCCGCCGAGCCCCAGGCCGCCGCCATCTCGACGCGGGGCCTCACGCGGAGGTTCGGCCCGCTGGTGGCGGTCGACGGCCTGGACCTCGAGATCGCCCGGGGGACCATCTTCGGCCTGCTGGGGGCGAACGGCGCCGGCAAGAGCACCACCATCAAGATGCTGACGACGCTGCTCCCGCCCACGTCGGGAGCGGCCCGGGTGGCGGGCTTCGACGTCGTCCGCCAGGCGCGGCAGGTGCGCCGGCGCGTCGGCTACGTCCCGCAGCTGCTCTCCGCGGACTCGGCGCTGACCGGGCGGGAGAACCTGCTGCTCTCAGCGGCTCAATCCGCTCACCTACCTGGTGGACGGCCTTCGCACCCTCATGGTCGAGGGCGCGGCGAGCGCCTTCGGGCTCGGCGTCGACCTGGCGGTGCAGGTCCTGGTGCTGGCGCTCCTGGTCGCCGTGGCGGCGCGCCTCTACCCGACGGTCGCCGTGTGACGGACGCCGAGGAGGCGGCGCTCCTCTACTGCGCGATGGGCGTACGGCTGCAGCTCCCCGCGCCGTAGTCGAGCCGGGTTCCCAGGTCCACCACCTCGAAGTCGCTCCAGGAGAGGCCCTTCAGGCTGCCGGAGTCGACGCCTACCGCGCTCCACTTGTGGGCGGTGAGGTCGTCGGTGGCGGCCGTGAAGGTGACGTTGCCGCCGTCGGCCAGGAACATGCCGTAGCGCTGCAGGGCCCGGGCGACGACCTGGGCGCCGGCGGAGAGGCCGGAGAGGTCCTTCGAGGCCTTGAGCCGGACCCGGGTCGCGTAGGGCGGCGCGGCGCTGCCGCCGGCGGTGGCGCTGGTCGAGTGCGTGCCGGGACGGACGTAGATGCCGGCGCGGATGAGCGAGTTGGGGAGGACGAAGCGGATGGCGTGGTCGATGGTGCCGGCCGCGACCTCGTCGGCGGTGAAGACCAGCGGCACGATGGGGAGCCCGGCGGCGTCCGCGCTGGTGCAGAAGTCGCCGCGGCCGGTGGGGGGCGGCACCGCGGAGAGGTCCCAGATGGCCTGGCAGCCGCTGGTGAAGGTGCCGGTCGAGGTGCCGCCCGCGAGGTTGGCGCGCCACAGCTCGTGGAGGCGGCAGGTGGAGAAGTCGACCACCGTCAGGTGGCAGTCGCCGTCGGAGGCGCAGGCATAGTCGCTCTCGCCCTCCAGCCGGCCGGCCGCAGGCACCGGCGCGGGCGCCGGATCGCAGTCGGGGACGTAGAAGTCGCCGGTCGGGGCGAAGGCGCGGTGCGGCGTGCCGGCGTCGGCGAAGAGGATGTTGAAGTCGAAGGTGATCTGGAACCGCGCGCTGGCGGTGTGGTTGGCGACCAGGTACGCGATGATGGCGTCCGACTCGGCGTCGAGCGGCGCGCCGTCGACGGGCTGGTTCCACGGCGCGCCCGGGGGGAAGAGCTGGGTCGCGGCGTTGTTGCAGGCGCCGGTGGGCCTGACCACGGGGGCGGGGCCGCCCCCGGGGCCGGTGATGGACCCCGCGCAGCCGGCGAGGAGGCCGGCGAGGAGCGCCGCCGATGCGAACCGGGAAGTGCTCATCTGCGCGTCCGACGTCGCCCAGTCGTGGCACGTGAGCGTGCCCGGAACAAGGGCCGGCAGGCGCAGCGCGACCACATCATCCGACCTCGGGCGGAAGGGTTTCAGTCGCGCCCGAGGAAGCGGCCGCGCTCCTCCGGGCCGGGCACCAGGCAGCCCTCCGCGGGCGGGAATAGCCCGTGCCGGTGGCGAGCCACGAGGTCGTAGGCCCGGTCGAGCAGGGAGCGGGGGAGGATCCCGAGCGCGCCCAGCCAGGACCACGGGCGCGGGAGCCTGGCGGCCACGAAGAGGGCCGCCCGCGAGCGCTCCAGCAGCACCGGCGCCGTGCGGTGGCCGGCCACGACGTACAGGGTGTCGAGCGCGGGCTCGGGCCTTCCCAGGCGGGCCAGGGTCGCCCGTCCCACCTCGCCCTGCAGCGAGGCGAAGACGAAGTGGCCCGTGCGATCGCGGCGGAGCACGAAGCGCACCAGCCGGCTGCACAGGCCGCACGCCCCGTCGTAGAGGACCAGATCCTCGCCTGCCCCGGCTGCCATCGACCCCAATATAGTGGGCCGTCACCCCTCGAGGACCACCACGCCGACGGGGCAGGCCGTCCGGGGAGGAGGGGCTTCCGGGGGCTGGACCGGCCCGGATGCATCCGGTAGGAGGAGGCAACTTGCCGAGACTTCGCGTCAATGGCGTCGACCTGTACTACGAGTCCACCGGGACCGGGCCTGAGACGGTCGTGCTCTCCCACGGCCTGCTGCTGAGCGGCGACATGTTCCGGGAGCAGGTGCGGCACCTCGCGCCGCGCTACCGCGTTGTGGTCTACGACCACCGCGGCCAGGGGCGATCCGAGGTCGCCGCGACGGGCTACGACATGGACACCCTGGCCGCGGACGCCGCCGCGCTCGTCGAGGCGCTGGGCGCGGCGCCGTGCCACTTCGCCGGGGTCTCGATGGGCGGCTTCGTGGCCATGCGGCTCGCCGCGCGCCGGCCCGAGCTGCTTCGCTCCTGCGTCCTCATGGAGACCAGCGCCGATCCCGAGGCCGCCGAGAACGTGCCCCGGTACCGGATGCTCAACTGGGCGGTCCGCCTCCTCGGGGCGCGGGCCGTGGCCGACAAGGTCATGCCCATCATGTTCGGCAAGAGCTTCCTCGCCGATCCGGCGCGGGCCGAGCTCCGGGCCGAGTGGCGCGGCCGGTTCCGGGCGCTCCGCCGGTCGATCCACCGGTCGGTGACCGGCGTCATCGAGCGCAGCGGGGTGTACCAGGAGCTCCAGGGCATCTCCGTGCCCACGCTCGTCCTGGTGGGCGAGGAGGACGTGGCCACGCCTCCGCCGAGGGCCGAGCGCATCCAGGCGGCCATCCGCGGCTCCCGCCTGCTCCGGATCCCGCGCGCCGGGCACTCCAGCACCATCGAGAACCCGGAGGCGGTGAACGCGGCGCTGGACGGGTTCCTCGCCGGCCTGCCGCGGCCCACGGCCGCCGCGCCGGGCGCCCGCTAGGGTCCCGCCCGCGTGGGCCTCCATCGACGCACGGTCACCTCGCCAGGATCCGGTTCTCGTGCCAGGGCGACTTCACCACCTGGCCGTCGGTGGCCGAGAGGGGGCGCAGGGCACGCGCCAGCCCGAACGTGGGCGGCGGGCACGTCTGGCTCTCCCGGTAGCCGAGGGCGGCGGCGAGCCGGGCCTCGGCGGGATCCCCGAGCGCGTGCGTGAAGTCGTCGGCGACCTGGCAGCCCGGCAGGCCAGCGGCGCCGGAGCCGCCGGGCGTGAAGCCGTCGGCGTAGTCGCCGAACCCCTTGGCATTCACGCCCTGGAACTCGATGGAGAAGTAGGTCGTGCCGCAGTTGTCCTGGGGGTAGAAGCCGTAGGGCTTGCCGCAGGTGGTCGAGCCGACCTGGATGACCTGGACGTCGACGCCCCGCAGGCTGTTCATCACCGACTCGCTCGCCGAGCAGGTGCCGGGACCGGTGAGGACGAAGACGCGGGACAGGCCCAGCGTGGGCAGCGCCTGGCCCGGCGTCGCGGAGAAGCCCAGCGCGGTGGAGTAGAAGGGCGCGCCCGGCGCGAGCGGGTCGCCGCTGATCGGATCCCGGGCCGGATACCGGTCGTTGAAGACCAGTCGCTCGAACGTCTTGCCCGACGTGGCCGCAGGCCCCGCCACCATGAAGGCGAGCTCGCTGGCGATGGCGAGGTAGCCGCCGCCGTTGTAGCGGAGGTCGATCACCAGGTCCACGGCGCCGGCGGCGAGGAGCTGGCCGATGGCCGAGATCAGCGCGGCCTCGGCGGTGGCCAGGTGGTCGTTGAAGAGCATGTAGCCCACCGGGCCGGTGGCGGTGGAGATGGTCGTGACGCCCTGGACGGGCGTGCCCGGGACGTCGGCCGACGTCATGGTCACCGAGCGCGGTGCGGCCGCGCCGAGGTCCAGGACCGAGAAGGTGTGGGCCTCGCCCGGCGCCGCGGGGAACAGGCCGGCGTTGAGCGTGTTCACGTCGCTGCCGCTCACGAGGTCCACGCCGTCCACCGCGAGCACCTGGGCGCCGCGGGCGATGCCCGCCGCGTCCGCGGGCGAGCCCGGCTCGGTGTAGGCCACCACCACCTGGCGCGGCGGCGCCGGGGCCACCACCAGCCACTGGGCGCCGTACCCGGCCTGCACGCCGGACTGGGCCAGCGCCTCCCAGGTCGCGGTGGGGTAGACGAAGTGGAACCGGTCCTTGGGGTTGCCGGAAGGCGTCAGCGCCGGGGTCTTGAGCACGGCGAAGTAGCTGGCGGCCGTGGAGTAGGCGGAAGCCGGGACGGCGGGTACCTCCCGGTACCAGAGGTAGAGCTCGTCGATCCAGGATCGAACCCAGGTCTTCTCGTCGGCCGCCGTTCCCTGCCGGTCCGGGTAGGGCTGGCCGGTGAGGGGATCGACGCCCGTGCGCGGTGCGGCGCACCGGGCCGCGTAGTCGGCGGACGGCGGCAATCCGGACGGGCTGGAATGCCCGCCTCCGCACGACGCCAGCGCGGCTCCCGCCGCGGCCAGTGCCAGCGAGCAGATGCCTCGGGACTGCATGCCGCCGGCCTCCTCCGACCCTCCGGCGCCGAGTCTAGCGGGAGCCGCGGGGAAACGAAGGCCCGGGGCCCCGTGAGGGGGGCCCCGGACCTCCATCGACCGCGGGCTAGTTGCAGATGACGGTCAAGTCTGTCGTGGCGCTGTTGGTCGCCTGCGTCGTCGTCTGGGTCACGGCCACGGTGAGCGGGATGACGTGCGTTCCCGCTCCGCCGAGCGTCGCACAGGTGGCCGGGTAGTACCACTGGTCGGAGGGATCCGGGGCCGCGTACTGGCTGGTGTAGGGCGCGAACGTTCCGCCGTGCCCCCCGTCGGTCCACGCGAAGGTGAGGCCGGAGATGTCGCAGCAGGGCACCGGGAGCGCGGCAATCTCGGCCTTCTTCTGGCCATCGGGGTTGAACATGACGTTCGGCGACAGCCAGTAGATCAGGAACTGCGGGCCGAGGACGACGTCCGGTGGCTCACCCACCGTGAACGCCAGGCTCCCTTCGCCCCAGCCACCCTGGGGGTCGGTCACCTTCACGTGCACGGTGCACGGCCCCGCGGCGCCCGGGGTGAAGGTGGCTGGATTCGTGGTCTGCGGACCCTCCGTGCCGCACGTGGCGTCCCACGCGTACGTCAGCAGGCTGGGGTCGTCGTCGTCGCTCACCACCGCGGTGAAGGCGATGGGCACTCCCGTCGTTCCCTGCGCATACGTCGCGGCGATCGAGGTCACCTGCGGCCAGCCGTTCATGTGGACGACGGCCTCGAAGCCCGTCGCGGGCGCGACGTGGATGGTGATGGTCGCGACGGCCGACGCACCGGCGCTGTCGGACACCGCCAACTGGAGCTCGTAGTCGCCGTCTTCCGAGGGCGGCGTCCACATGGTCCGCGCCACGTCGGGGGTGGTGAAGGTCCCGGGGCCGGTCCACGCGTAGCTCAGGGTCTGGCTGCCACCCTCGACGGCCTCGGGGTCGACCACGGTCGCGTCAAGGCTGATGGAGACGCCCTGTGAGACCGAGGTCGATCCCGCGGTCAGGGCCTGGATGAATGGCGCGGTGTTGACGAGCGCAGGGGCATGGGTGACCTCCTGGAGCCAGAGGACCACCGAGATCGTCTGCTCCGCAGCGACGGTGACGACGGTGGGTGGCGCGCCCTGGTAGAGCGGGGTCCCGGTGCAGTCTGACGTCCCGTAGGCGCTTGCGGTGATGGTGACGGCGCCGGCCGGGATCTGCTGGGCCACGAACCTCCAATCGCCCTGAGGGTTGGCCGGATCCGAGTTCCACATCAGGCCCTGCACGCCGGGCGGGGTCACGTTCACGAGCACGCACTGGACGTCGTCCTTGAACGTCTGCGAGCTCTTGCGGACCGCGATGCTGGCGCTGCCGTAGTCCTGCTTCTTGGCCACGACCGGCCTCGTCGTCTGGGCCCCGTCGCAGGCGGAAAGCGCTGCGGCCAGGGCCGCGAGCGCGAGACTCACCTTGCTCCTCATGGGAACCTCCCCTTCGAGAACGAGGACGCACCTCTCCCAGGAGCGCCCCCATGTGCGCTCTTCACCATGCGTCAAGCACGACTGGACTGCAGGGACCTGCCCTCACTTCGCCTGGAGAGCACACTCCTCCGGCGCGCGCCCCCCGGTGCGCTCTGCGCTCGACCGCCGGCGCTGCGACTGCCCGTGCACCACCGATGGTCACTCTCGGTGCAAGGCATTTAAGCGAAGCGGATCCCGTCGCACAAGCACCAACAACGTGGGGCGATGTGGGAGGCCCATCCGGGCCGCGAATTCGTGACGCCAGTCAACTTCGCGGTCGGTGAGCCACACCAACGGTGTAGCGCGTTCAGGAGAGCCCCGTGCGAAATCGGCGCGCCGCCCCCGCCCGCCGGCGCTCGCTATCCGCTCCGCGGCTCGCCCTTGCGCACCTGGAACCGGCCGTCGAGGGCCTCGAGCGTCTGGGTGATCCCCGTGTACTCGAGCTCGCTCCAGGGGAGCATGGCCGCGCCGAAGAAGCCCTGCCGGCGCATCTCGATGGCCTTCTCCGAAACGCGCCCGCGCACGTGGTCCCAGAACGGGTGGTCGAAGGCGTCCACCGGTCCGGTGAGCTTGCCGCCGCGCATCGAGAAGGCGGCGCAGCTCACCACCGGCGGGCCGTCGAAGTAGCTCACCGTCGAGTTCAGCTTCACCGGCATGAGCGGCATGTTGTGCGAGCCGCGCATCCCGCCGGCCACGAAGGCGCCCACCGCGTAGGGCGCCAGGATCTCGCCCGTGGCCGGGAAGCTCATCTGGGCGCGCGCCAGCATCACCGGGTCGTCCTTGCCCACGTACTTGCCGGCGATGTTGTGCAGGCGCGAGGTCGAGACCGAGGCGGCGAGGTCGCCGGTGGCGCGGGACCAGATCGACTCGACGACGTAGCGCTCGGTGTCCCGCAGCAGCGCGGCGAGCGCGTAGATCTCCTCGGGAGTCTGGAGCTCGATGACCCGGTCGCCGTCGGTGTGGTCCACGTCCATCACCACCCAGCGGAAGCCCTTGGCCATTCCCGGGGCCAGCATCAGCCCCGGCGTGTTCATGGGGTCGGCGAAGGCCAGGTACAGGGGCAGGTTGTAGGCGCCGGGGTCGGTCTTGTCGGCGGCGAAGAAGAGGACGGGCTCGGCGGGGCGCTCCTCGAAGTCCATCTCGGCCACCGCCGGTCCGGCGCCCTTCACGTTGCCGGAGAACGAGTCCTTGAGGAGGTCCTGGCCCGCGCCGTAGAGGCCCTCGGAGCGGGCGCGCTCGGTGCCGGCGACGAAGGCCTTCCAGGCGAGCTCGTGGATCTCGGGCGACCCGGCTCCGCGGTCGTGGGTCATGAGCAGGGCGATGTCGTCGCCGGTGTGGCTCACCCAGGAGTCGCGCAGGAGGCCCGCGCCCTTCTCGCGGAGCACCCCCCGCACCGTCTCCATCAGGCCCGCCGAGGGGCACAGGTGCCCGCCCACCGAGCCCACGTCCGCCTTGATGACGCTGACCGTGATCCTCATGACGCACCCTCCGTCGGGTAGTCACCAGAGGTGAACACCGCGGAGGCGGGCGGGGGCGCGCCGCACGGCGCCGCGCTCTCTCCTCCGCCGGGGAAGGCCCCTCCCCCTGCATCGAGTGAACGCCTCCGCGGCGGCCGATGCAAGCCCTTCCGGGGCGCGGCGGGAGGCCGCGGCGGCCAATGCGTTTGGCGCCGCGCGCTGCGGCGGCTACCATCGGCTCCTCGGATGTGGTCCCTCGAGCCGACGAGCGCACTCCCGCGAGCCGCCGCCGGCGCGGCCCATCTCGGCGCCATGGCGCTCTTCGTGTGGTTCCAGGAGCTTGGCCAGAGGCTCCGGCGGGACGAGCACCGGGCCTGGTGGGTCGGGACCGGGCGCGACCTGCTCAACGCCGCCGGCTTCGGCGGCATGGCCCTCTCGCTCGGCGCCGCCGGGTACCCCGGCGCCGCGGCGCTCCTCGCCGGAGCCACCGAGACCCTGCTGGTGTTCGGGATCTACACCTACGCCTCCACCCGCACCGGCCTGGCCCACCCCCGCGCCTGGACCATCGGCGCGGGGATCCTGGTCTGCCTGCCGGCCATCCTCTGGCCGGCGGAGGTGCTCGGCCTCCTCGACGCCGTTGCGGCCGGGCTCTTCCCGGCGTCGCCGCGCTGACCGGAAAGCAAAGGGGCCGCCCGGCGGGCGGCCCCTCGGTCCTGCGGGCTGGCTCCCGGAACGGGCTACATCCCCATCCCGCCCATGCCGCCCATGCCCGGCGCGCCGCCGCCGCCCTTCTCCTCCTCCTTGGGCCTCTCGGCGATCATGGCCATGGTGGTGAGCATGAGCGAGGCCACCGACGACGCGTTCTGCAGCGCCGTGCGGGAGACCTTGGTGGGGTCGATGACGCCGGCCTTCACCAGGTCCTCGTACTCGCCGGTGGCGGCGTTGAAGCCGAAGGCGGCCTCCTTGGCCTCCTTCACCTTGTTCGCGACGATCGAGCCCTCCCAGCCGCCGTTCTCGACGATCTGGCGCAGGGGCTCCTCCAGGGCGCGCTTCACCAGGTCGAGGCCGAACTTCTCGCCCTCGGTGACGCTCACCTTCTCCATGGTCTTGAGGCAGCGCAGGTAGGCCACGCCGCCGCCGGGGACGATGCCCTCCTCGACGGCCGCGCGGGTGGCGTGGAGCGCGTCCTCGACCCGGGCCTTCTTCTCCTTCATCTCGGTCTCGGTCGCGGCACCCACGTTGATGACCGCCACGCCGCCCACGATCTTGGCGAGCCGCTCCTGCAGCTTCTCCTTGTCGTAGTCGCTGGTGGTCTCCTCGATCTGGGCGCGGATGACCTTCACCCGGGCCTCGATGTCGGCCTTCTTGCCGGCCCCGTCGACGATGGTGGTGTTGTCCTTGTCGATGGTGATGCGCTTGGCGCGGCCCATGTCCTTCAGCGTCACCTGCTCGAGCTTCAGGCCCAGCTCCTCGGCGATCATCTTGCCGCCCGTGAGGATGGCGATGTCCTCGAGCATGGCCTTGCGGCGGTCGCCGAAGCCCGGGGCCTTGACGGCGCAGATGTGCAGCGTGCCGCGCAGCTTGTTGACCACCAGGGTGGCCAGCGCCTCGCCCTCGACCTCCTCGGCCACGATGAGGAGCGGCTTGCCGCCGCGGGCCACCTGCTCCAGCACCGGCAGCAGGTCCTTCATGTTCGAGATCTTCTTCTCGTGGATCAGGATGTAGGCGTCCTCGAGGATGGCCTCCATCCGCTCGGCGTCGGTGACGAAGTAGGGCGAGAGGTAGCCGCGGTCGAACTGCATGCCCTCGACCACGTCGAGCGTGGTCTCGAGGCCCTTGGCCTCCTCGACCGTGATCACGCCCTCCTTGCCCACCTTCTCCATGGCCTCGGCGATGATGTTGCCGATGGTCTCGTCGCCGTTGGCGGAGATGATCCCCACCTGGGCGATCTCCTTGTGGTCCTTGGTGGGCTTGGAGAGCTTCTTCAGCTCGGAGACCACGGCCTCGACGGCCTTCTCGATGCCGCGCTTCAGCTCCATGGGGTTGTGGCCGGCGGCCACCAGCTTCGAGCCCTCGCGGTAGATGGCCTGGGCCAGCACCGTGGCGGTGGTGGTGCCGTCGCCGGCGACGTCGGAGGTCTTGCTGGCCACCTCCTTCACCATCTGCGCGCCCATGTTCTCGAAGCGATTCTCGAGCTCGATCTCCTTGGCCACCGTCACGCCGTCCTTGGTGATGGTGGGGGAGCCGAAGCTCTTCTCGATGACCACGTTGCGGCCCTTCGGGCCGAGCGTCACCTTGACCGCGTCGGCGAGCGTGTTGACGCCCTTGAGGATGGCGTCCCGCGCCCGCTGATCGAAGAGGAGTTCCTTGGCAGACATGTCTTTTTCCTGTCCTTCCGTGAAAGGGTTACCGATCCTCGATGACGCCGAGGATGTCCTCCTCGCGCATGATGAGGTGCTCCTCGCCGTCGAGCTTCACCTCGGTGCCGGCGTACTTGGAGAAGAGCACCCGGTCTCCGGCCTTGACGTCCAGCGGCCGGACCTTGCCGTCCTCCAGCACCTTGCCGTTGCCCACTGCCAGCACCTTGCCCTCGATCGGCTTCTCCTTGGCCGTGTCGGGGATGATGATGCCGCCCTTCGTCTTCTCCTCCTCCGCGACCCGCTTCACGATGATGCGGTCCTGCAGCGGACGGATCTTCATGGCCATGAACTGCCTCCTTCTCGAAAGATCTCCGGCGCCGGGCTTTCGGGCCGGGACGGTCGCTACCCGCGGATGGCGGGGCACGCCTTAGCAGTCCCGTGCCGGGACTGCCAGCGGCGGGCGTACTCTAACCACCGCCAATCCGCTGTCAAGGGAGGCTGGATGGGCCGCACCCGCCCGGAAGAACGGCGCTTTCCGCCGCAGGCTGGCAGCCGGTGCCGCCGACCGCTTGGCAGTCCGGAAAGCCCTTTGCCAACGAGGGGTTGCGTCGATTTTCCCCCATCGGTACCATCGGAGGGACAGGAGGCGAGAGGCCACGCCCATCGTCACGGGCCAGAGCGCGAGCGAGTTCTTCCGGGAGGCGGTCTCCGCGGCCGTGGCGAGCCGGAAGCTGCGGATCCAGCAGGAGACCGAGTTCTACCTCGTCAACCTGCTCGCGAGCCGCCTGCGCGCCCGCGGCGCCGGCGCGGCCCCCGAGCCCGCCGCGGACGAGCCCCTGGCCTTGATCCTGGCGCGGGCCCTGGCCGGCGATCGGCAGCAGCGCTACCGGGAGCTGAAGCGCCTCGGCGACACCTCGCTCTTCGTCTCCGGCTTCTTCTCCGACTGGCTGGCGCGCTCCACCGTGGGCACCGGCTACTACGCCGCCATGGGAGAGCGGGCCTACGGCTCGCTGGCCGAGGGAGGGCTGGGGCCCGCCGGCCTGGCCGGCCTCTACGCGGAGCTGTCGGGCCGGTTCGAGGAGCTGGCCGACCTGCTGGCCGAGGTCGCCGAGCTCTCGGAGCTCCGCTCCAACCGAGGCCTGGTGCGGCTCTACCAGCGCTTCCTGCTCACCGGATCGGAGCGGGTGGCGGAGCGGCTCAGGGAGCGGGGCGTGGCGCTGTTCGCCGGCCCGGTGAAGCCGCGCCGGATGGCGAACTGAGCGCCCCGCGGCCCCGGGCGCGCTCCGCGGGCCGGCGCGGCCTACTTCAGGGTGCGGGTCTGGCCCGCCGGAAGGCTGGCCTTCTCCTTGTCGAACTTGCCGAGGAGCGCGTCGCGCACCGAGCGGTCGAAGCGGACCCTGCCGGTCGCCACCTCGCGCAGCGCCAGCACCGGCGGCTTGTTCTTCGAGTGCGGCTGCAGCGGCCGCGCGCCGGCCATGAGCTGGCGGGTGCGCTTGGTCGCCAGCAGCACCAGCGCGAAGCGGTTCTCGACGCGCGGCAGGCAGTCTTCGACGGTGACCCGGGCCATGAGGACTCTCGGAAAGCGAGGCGGCCCCGCAGGGCCGCCGTGGATGGTGGAGGATAAGCGGGAGGGGGCCCCGGGTCAATGCTTCGCTGCTGCCCCGGTCGCCGCAGCGGCGCCCTGCGGCGCCGCGGCCCCCGCCTTGGGGGGCGACGGCTTCTCCTCCACGTCGTCGGCGCTGGCGGAGATGCCGGAGAACGCGCCCTTGTCCACCTCCAGGATCCGCGGCGAGGCCGACGAGCGGGCGTAGGCACTGTCGTGCGCCTCCTTGCCGAGCTCGATGCGGCCGATCTCCTTGCCGCCGTCGCCGAGGAGGACGAAGGCGCGCCGGGGCCGGTCGAGCCCGAGCTCGGCGGCGCGCTTCCCGGTGTCGTCGGCGAAGTGCAGGGCGCGCACCCAGGAGAGCGCCTGGAGCGCGCTCGAGACCTTGGCCGCCTGGGCCGGCGCCCGCCGCGGCGCGGTCAGCGCCCACCCCGCCGGCGCGCCCGCCTGGGCCGCCTGGCGCTCGACCGCCCAGGCGACCTTCCCGTCCGCCTCGACGCGGAGCGCCTTCACCTTGTCCTGATCGAAGCGGAGCAGGGTCCGGTCCCGCAGGTCCTCGGTGCCCTTGTCGAGCCACCACTCGACGTCGCCCGGCACGATGAGCACCGGGCCGGCGCCGGCCCGCACGTAGAGGGAGCCGTCGAAGGCGTTCTTGTCGCCGAGCGAGAGGGACTCCTTCGCCCCGCCCTCCAGCGCGGCCTCGACCCGGACCCGGGGCCTGGCCAGGCCGTAGCCGGCGAGCGCGGCGCCGTCCGGCGCGGCGGCGACCTCGGCCTTCCGCTTGAGCCCGGCGAGGCGCTCCACCATGGGGTCGACGGCGTTCTTGTCGGCCTGCTCGCCGAGCGACGGGATGCGCCAACCCCCCGCGTCCCGCACCAGGTGCGTCGAGCCGCCCTTGGCCTCGACCTGGAGCTCCTTCACCTGCGCGGGCTCGAAGGCGAAGATCCGCTCCGCCTTCTCCTTCCCCTTCGCCTCGGCCTCGCCCTTCCTCTCCACGCCGTACCAGGCGTAGAGGAGCGCCCCGCCAGCGGCGGCGAGGAGCACCAGGGTCGCGACCGCGGTGCGGGCCCTTGCCTTCATGATGGCCTCCTCGCCCCGGGCCTCAGCGCGACCGGCGGACCAGCCACACCGCCAGCCCCAGCCCCAGGAGCGACACCGGCAGCGCGTCGATGCTGAGGAACTTGATGGCGCCGACCTGCGCCGAGCTGAGGAAGAGGCGCGAGGCCTCCCGGCTCTTGGGGCGGATGGTGATCCGGTCCTCCTGCTCCGCCAGCCAGGCCACGGCGTTCTGGAAGAAGTCGAGGTTGCCGAGCAGCTGCTGGTACTGGTTGGAGAAGAACTCGCCGTCTCCGGCGACCACCACGCGCGCCTCGGCCGAGCGCTTGTCCGCCTCCGAGGCCGTGGACCTCTGCGCCGCCAGCACCACCGGCAGCGGCCCGGACTTCTCGCCCGGGTCCTTCTTGGCCCCCTTGGAGAAGAGGCTCTTGATGTCGGTCTCGCCCCAGGCCTCCTTCCCGGTGAGCGCCAGCGGCGTCGGCGTCACCGGCTTCCCGGTGAGGATCGAGAGCGAGCGGGCGGTGGGGAAGGCGAGCCCGGTCTGGGCCAGGTCCCGCGAGACGGGGTGGGCCGCGGAGGGGTGGACGATGGGCGTCACCGGCGAGCCGCCGAAGAGCTGCGCCACCGGGCTCGGGTCCACCACCATGTCGTCGTCGAGCTCGATGCCGAAGTCGGCCAGGAGCGGATCCAGGCCGGCCGCCACCTCGGGCTCGAGGAAGAGGCCGAGGTGGCCTCCCTTCTGCGCGTAGTCCCGCAGCGCCTTCAGCTCCGGCTCGAGGAAGGCCTTCCGCGGTGCGTCCACCAGCACCGCGGCCGCGTCGGCGGGGATCCCGGGCTTCTCGAGCAGGGACAGGGTCGCCACCTCGTAGCCCTCGCTCTCCAGCGCCTTCACCGCGAGGGAATTGCCGCGCTGGCCGTCGTCCCGGGGGCCGGGCTCGCCGTGGCCGGTGGTGAAGTAGAGCTTGCGGGTGCCGGAGCGCGTCACCCGCACCAGGGCGTTGGTCAGCCCCTCCTCGTCGGGGTTCTTGGGCTTCGCCTCCTCGGTGCCGGCCAGCAGCACCACCCGCGGCCCGCTCTCGGTGATGGCGTACTTCCGCACCGCCTCCGGGCTGCGGTAGGGGTCGACGAACTCGAAGGTGAAGCGGCTCGACCGGGCGGCGTAGCGGCGCAGGAGGTCGTTCACCCGCGGGAAGGACTCGTCGGCCGGCCCGTAGAAGGCCAGGGCCTTCACGTCGACCTTCAGGCCGGCGAGCGTCTTCTCGGTGTCCGGGGAGAGGGTGAAGACCTTGTCCCTGGTGAGGTCCCAGCTCTTCGGCCGGCGGATGGCGGCGTAGTTGGCGGCGCCCAGCACCACGATCACCAGCAGGGCCGAGAGGGCGGTGAAGAAGCCGAAGTGGGCGGCGCGCCCGGTGAAGAAGCGCTTCAGGCCGCCGGACTCGCCCAGGCCCAGGCCCAGCGCCACGCCGACGGCGCCCAGGGCGAGCTTGCCGGCCACGAACGTGGTCTGGCCGAAGAGCAGGGTGACCACGGTGGAGAGCAGCAGCACCAGGCCCAGGGTGCCGAACACGCGGGCGGCGATGGTCTTTCGCATGGCGCCTCCCTAGACCCAGCGCTGTCCCTCGACGGCGCGGTCGGCGAGGTAGAGGCCGAGCGCCACGAAGGACAGGTAGTACACGACGTCCTTGAGATCGACGCGGCCCGAGAGGAAGGCCGAGAGGTGCTCGGAGGCGCTCAGGGCGCTGGTGAGCTCGCGCACCGGCCCCTCGACGCCCACGGTGAAGGCGGTCGCCATCCAGAGCACCAGCAGGAGGATGAGCGACACCAGCGCCGAGACGATCACCGACTCGGTGAGCGCCGAGACCACCATCCCCACCGCCATGGCCATGGCGCCGAGGAGGAGGAGCCCGAGGAGCCCGGTGGCCACCGTCTGCCACTCGACGCCGGCGCCGCCCTGGGCGCCCCCGGCGTAGAAGGAGAGGAGCAGCGGGAAGAGCGCCACCAGGGCCACCGTCAGGAGCAGCACCGCCATCGAGGCCAGGTACTTGCCGAGCACGATCTCCCAGGGGCGGACCGGCGCGGTGAGCAGGAGCTCGAAGGTGCGGGCGCGCTTCTCCTCGGCGAAGAGGCGCATGGAGAGGAACGGGGCCACGATGATCAGGAGCACGCCCATGGAGCCGAAGAGCGGCGAGATCACCCGCTCGGTGACGTTGAGGTGCTCGAGGAGGCCGGGGTTCTGGAACTGCATGGCCCGGAGCGAGAGGAAGCGGTAGGCGTCGAGGCCGGCGGTGAAGAAGAGGGCGGAGAAGAAGGCCGCCACCATCAGCACCACCCAGGCCATGGGGGTGGTGAGGTGGACGGTGACCTCCTTGCGGGCGATGGCGAGCGCGGCGCGCATGGCGGTCACCCGTGCCCCACGGCGAGGTCGGCCAGGGCCGCCGCCGCGGCGGGCGGCCCCTCGACCAGCTTGGAGTAGATCTCCTCGAGGAAGGCGATGTCCTCGAGCGTCACCTGCCGGCCGGGGAGGTGCTTCTGGATGAGGCCCTGGAGGGTGTCGTAGTCCACCAGCCGGCCCCTGTTCACCACCAGCACCTTCTGGCAGGTCATGGCCACCTCCGGGAGGATGTGGGTCGAGAGCACCACCGTGTGGCGGCCCGCCAGCGACTTCACCAGCTCGCGGACCTCGCGGATCTGCAGCGGGTCGAGGCCCACGGTGGGCTCGTCCAGGATCAGGACCTCGGGGTCGCCGAGCAGCGCCTGCGCCAGGCCCACGCGCTGCCGGTAGCCCTTGGAGAGGCTGCCGATGACGCGGTCCATCGTCCCCTCGAGGCGGGCCAGCTCGGCCACCCGGTCGATCTCCGCGGCCACGCCCTTGCGGGGCAGGCGCTTCAGGCCGGCGCAGAACCGCAAGTACTCGCGCGGCGTCAGGTCGGGATAGACCGGCGGGTTCTCGGGCAGGTAGCCGATGCGCCGCTTCACCTCCAGCGGATCCTCGAAGACGTCGAAGCCGGCCACCCTGGCGGTGCCGGCCGTGGCCGGCAGGAAGCCGGTGAGGATTCGCATGGTGGTGGACTTGCCGGCCCCGTTCGGGCCGAGGAAGCCCACCACCTCGCCCTTCTCGACCTTGAAGGTCAGGCCGTCCACGGCCACCAGGTCGCGGTAGCGCTTCGTCAGGTTCTCGACTTCGATCATGGCAGGGGTCCCCAGGGTGACAGCGGGTTCCCAAATATCGACTGCGGACGGACTGTCAAGCGGCGGGAACCATCCAGCACCCGAATGTCATTCCCGGTGGGCCCCGACGGACCGGCGGGGTAGCATCGCGCATGCCCCTGGTGGTCCAGAAGTACGGCGGCTCGTCGGTGGCGGGGGTGGAGAAGCTCCGCGCCGTCGCCGCCCGGGTCGCGGCGCGCCGCCGCGCCGGCGACCAGGTCGTGGTGGTGGTCTCGGCCATGGGCGACACCACCGACGAGCTCCTCCGGCTCGCGCACCAGGTGTCGCCCTCGCCGCCCCGGCGGGAGCTCGACATGCTGCTCTCGGCCGGCGAGCGGATCGCCATGGCGCTGCTCGCCATGGCGCTCTTCGAGGAGCGCGTGGAGACCAAGAGCTTCACCGGGAGCCAGGCCGGGATCCTCACCGACGAGAGCCACGCGGCGGCCCGCATCGTCGAGGTCCGGCCGGTGCGGGTGCGGGAGGAGCTCTCTCTCGGCAGGGTGGTGATCGTCGCCGGCTACCAGGGCGTGTCGCGCGAGAAGGAGGTCACCACCCTGGGCCGCGGCGGCTCCGACACCACCGCGGTGGCGCTGGCCGCGGCGCTCTCGGCCGACTGCGAGATCTACTCCGACGTGGCCGGGGTCTTCACCGCCGACCCGCGCCAGGTCCCCTCGGCGCGGCGGCTCGAGGCGCTGGGGTACGAGGAGATGCAGGAGCTGGCGCGCGCCGGGGCGCGGGTGCTGAACGCGCAGGCGGTGGAGTTCGCCCGCGAGAAGGGGATCGCCATCCGCGCCCGGTCCACCTTCGGGGGCCCGGAGGAGACGGTGGTGGGGCCGGCCGCGGCGCGCGGCGGCGTGGCCGGCGTGGCCGCGGCGAGCGGGGTGGCGCTGCTCTCGCTCCCGTCGGGGTCGCTCCCCCGGGCCCGCGAGGTCCTGGGCCGCCACGGGGCGCGCGAGCTCTCCGCCTCCCTGGCGGGCGCGGCGGGGCCGGCGGCGCTGTGCCTGGTGCTCGACGACGTCCACGACCTCGAGGCCCTGGCGGCCGAGATCCGGGGCTGCGATCCGGAGGCCGAGCTCCGGGCCGAGGGCCTGGGCGCCCTCTCGGCGGTCGGGAGCCGGGCGCTGGAGCCGCGGGTCGCGGACGCCGTCCAGGAGGTTCTCCTCGGCCTCGGCGCCCCGCCGCTCGCGCTCTTCACCTCGCCGCTCCGGGTGACGGCCTGCTGCGAGGTCGGGGCGCTCTCCCAGGCGGCGCGCCTGCTGCACGCGTGGCTGCTGGAGGGTGAGGGCGGGCCCGGCGCGCTCTAGCGATAGAACGGGTTGCCGCTGCGGCGGTCCTTGCGCAGGTCCATGCCCGGGTCGAGCTGCTGGAAAGCGCACATCTCGCAGAGGCGGGAGTAGATGCGGTCGCCGACGCGCTGGGAGAGCGTCATCGACTCCGCCTCGCGCTGGAACTCGGGGCTCCGGGTGCGCACCATCCGCCCGGGCTGCTCTGCCACCGGCGCCGGCTCGAGGAGGTAGTTGGTGGCGAACAGGGTGGTGAGCCCGGAGTTGAAGCGGCGGCTGATGAGCTCGTCGAGCATCGACCGCTCCCAGTCGGTACCGCGCTCCTTTCCCAGCTCGTCGATGGCCAGGAGCGGGACCTGGAGGAGGGGCCTCAGGATCTCCATGTGGCTCTGGTTGGCCGAGAACCCGGCCTTCATGTCGGAGAGGAGCAGCATGAACTCCACGTACCGGCCGGCCACCCCCTTCTCCAGCGCCAGGTAGCGCAGCGTCGCCACCAGGAGGTGGGTCTTGCCCGCGCCCGGCTTGCCGAAGAGCAGGAAGCCCTTGGTCGGGGTGTCGACCCGGAACTTGCGCGCGAAGTCCTGGGCCAGGGCCTTGGCCTTCTCCTGGTCGGGCGAGTACGACTTGAAGGTCTCGAAGGACGCCGGGGCCACCGCCGCGGGGATGCCGACGCGGTTGAAGAGGCCGATGCGCTCCTCGAGGTGGCGGCAGGCGCAGGCCTGGGCGACGGTGCCGGCCCCCTGCGGCACCAGGACGAACCCCGACTCGCGGCAGCGGGGGCAGGCGCCCTGGCACTGGCAGCGCCTGGCGCGGGCCGCCTGGCCCAGGATCTGCTCCACGACGTAGCCCATGCCCT
>DATIFE010000191.1:0-19585 GCA_035455425.1 Anaeromyxobacteraceae bacterium
GGGACCCCGTCGACCACGTGGCCGCGGCCGTCAGGTCCCGGACGGAGCCGTCCTGGTAGTGCCCCAGCGCCACCAGCGGAAGCCGGTCGCCGGGAGCGACGGCGGCGGCGGCGGGCGCGACGGTCACCGCCCGCAGCGCCGGCAGCGGCTCGGTCGGCGCCAGCGGGCGGGGGCACCCCGCCGCGCCCGCCAGGAGGAGGAGCAGCCCGGCACGGCCGGGTTGCACCATCAGGCGAATCTCCGGAAGACGGGCTTCACCGGCCGCCCGACCAGGTACTTCTCGACGCCCTGATCCAGGGCCTTGCGGTAGACCTCCAGGGCGGCGCCCACGCCCTCCACGGTGCGCCGCACCTCCTCGTCGCCGTGGGAGAAGTTCACCACCAGCGAGGGCATCAGCAGGCCGCGCCGCACCGTCTCCTGGAGGAACAGGGTCCGGAAGGGCTGCGAGGGGTTTCCCTCCGGATCGCGGGTGGCATAGACCAGGTTGGCCGGGTGGCCCATCACCTGGAAGTGCCTCTCCAGGCCGAGCTGCCGCGCCGCGCGCTCGATGCCGTCCCGCAGCGCCTCGCCGGTGCGGCGCAGGTGGCCGATGACGTCGTGCCGCTGGTAGGCGGCGATGGTGGCCAGGCCCGCGGCCAGCGCGTGCGTCTCGGCGCCGTGGGTGGTGGAGAGCAGGAAGACGCGCTCCTTGTCGTGCCGCAGGCCGCCCCGCTCCATGATCTCGCGCCGGCCCACCAGGGCGGAGAGCGCGAACCCGTTGGCGATGCCCTTGCCGAAGGTGGAGAGGTCCGGCCGGATGCCGTAGTGCGCCTGGGCGCCGCCCAGGTGCCAGCGGAAGCCGGTGATCATCTCGTCGAGCACGAAGAGCGCCCCGTGGGCGTGGCACACCTCGATGGCCCGCGGGAGGTATCCGTCCTGGGGCGCCACCGCGGTGGCCGCCTCCATGACGATGCAGGCGATGCGCCCCGGGTGCGCCGCGAACAGCTGCTCCAGGCTGGCGAGGTCGTTGTAGCGGAACTTCACCGTCAGGTCCGAGATGGCCTTGGGGATCCCCGCGTCCATGGCGGTGGTGCCGATGAACCAGTCGTCGGTGGAGAAGAAGGGCTGGTCCCCGCACACCGCCACCAGGTCCCGGCCGGTGTGGGCCCGGGCGAGCTTCACCGCGGCCGTGGTCACGTCCGACCCGTTCTTGGCGAACTTCACCATCTCGGCGCCGGGGAGCAGCGACAGCATCTTCTCGGCCATCTCCAGCTCGATGCGCGCCGGCCGGACGAAGTTGATGCCCTGGCGCATGGCCTGCGCCGCCGCCTCCACCACCTCGGGGTACCCGTGCCCCAGCGTCACCGACCGCAGGCCGGCGCCGTACTCGACGAACTCGTTGCCGTCGACGTCCCAGACGTGGGATCCGGCCCCGCGCTCGATGAGCGCCGGCGCGTCCTCGGGGTACTGGTCGTCTCCCTTGGCGTAGGTGTGGGCCCCGCCCGGCACGGCGCGGTGCATCCGCTCCCGCAGCTCCCTCGACTTGTCGAATCGCATGGTCCCCGCACTCCTCCGGGCCGTCAGAGGGTCAGCTTGCGGCCGTGGAAGGCCTCGGCGTACCCGCTGGGCGCACCGGCCTCGATCCCGCGCAGGCGCATGAGCCCGCGGAACGCATCCTCGGCGAACCAGCGGTGGTCGCGCTGGGTGCCGAAGCAGTCCACCAGGAGCTCCACCTTGCGCCGCACGGTGGCGGCCGACAGCGGGACGTAGACGTTGGGCTGGCCCAGGTCCCCGTCGACCTTCATGATCTCGTACTCCAGGATCAGGTGGTCCCGGAAGGTGTTGAAGGTCAGCTCCGAGACCAGGCGGTGGTCCTGGTGGCGGTCCTCGCGCCAGTGGGTGAGCACCAGGTCCGGGCTCACCTCCCGCTTGAGCCGCTCGAAGAACTCCTTGATGGGCACGGCCACGTAGGGGAAGAAGCCGTCGCGGAAGCTCTGCTGGATCACCCGGGCCCCGGGGTGCCGCCCCAGCACCCGCCGGGCGCCGCGCCGCGCCTCGCGAGCGCGGTCGGGGTTCCCGGAGAGGACCACCCAGGTGATGCGCCGGACGGGCAGCTCGCGCACCAGGCGCATCACCGTGCCGCTGCAGCCGATCTCCAGGTCGTCGCTGTGGGCGCCGAGGCACAGGAGCTCGTGGCCGCGCCCGCGCGGCCGTCCGGGCGAGAGGGGCAGCATCACTTCGCCGGCCCCTGGCCGTTGGGCGGCTTCCACACCTCCCAGGGTGCCCGCCCGGTGTCGCACAGGTCGGAGAGCTCCTGCTGCTCCTTGAAGGTGTCCATGCACCAGAAGCGCTCGTAGCGGTAGCCGAGCAGCTTCTTCTCGGCGATGAGCCGCGCGAAGGGGGCCAGCACCAGCTCCTCGCCGGGCCGGATGTAGTCGAAGATCTCGCGCCGCAGCACGAAGAACCCGCCGTTGATGAGGACGTCGGTCTCGCGCACCGACTTGATGGAGCTCACCTGCCCCTCCCCGTCCAGCTTCACCATGTGGAAGCTCTGGGAGGGCGGCACGGCCACGAAGGACGCCACCTTGCCGCTCTTGCGGAAGGTGTCGATCATCTTGGAGAGGTCCAGGTCGGTGAGGCCGTCGGAGTAGTTCGCCAGGAACATCTCGTCGTCCTGCACGTACTTGCGCGCCGCCATCAGCCTCTGGCCGATGTTGGCGTGCAGGCCGGTGTCGACGAAGGTGATGTTCCAGTCCTGGATGTCGTTGTTCTCGAGGTGCATCTCCTTCCCGCCGCGCCTCAGCGTGAAGTCGTTGGAGATCCACTCCTCGTACTTGAGGAAGAACTGCTTGATGACGTCGGCCTTGTAGCCCAGGCAGAGGACGAAGTCCTTGTGCCCGAAGTGAGCGTAGTACTTCATCAGGTGCCAGAGGATGGGCCGGTAGCCGATCTTCACCATGGGCTTGGGGATCTCGCCGGTGAACTCTCGCAGCCGCGTCCCCAGCCCGCCGCAGAACAGGACGACTTTCATCGATCGGCCCTCCCCCTCCCGGTGCCTGCCCCCGGGGCCTCGCCCCGGCGCAGCAGGTGCTCCGACTCCAGCGCCCGCGCCGCCTCCTCCACCACCGCGAAGGGGAGCCGGGCGCGCTCCGCCACGTCGAGCAGCGTGTGGGCCCCGTCGGCGCAGCTCAGGACCCACAGGAGCGCCGACTCCAGCGCAGCGCGGTCGGCCCGCCCCCCGAGGGCGCGGTACAGCCCGCGCCGCCCGAGCTGCGGCTCGCACTTCGGGTTGAGGCTGGTGACGGCCGCGTCCTCCTCCAGGATCGACAGGACGTCCAGGCACACCGAGAGCGAGTCGGCCAGGGCCCCGGGCGCGACCGAGGCCATGTCGTCCGCCGAGGTGTGGTGCCGGTCCGACCGGTCGTGGCCGGAGCGGGTGAGCGCTCCCACCGGCAGGTCGAACCCGGGCGAGCAGAACTGCCGCTCGTCGTTGCCGTAGGGGGAGAAGGCCACCACCTCGCCGCCTCCGGCCCGGGTCCCGAGGACGTGGGCCGCGGCCCGGTCCACCAGGGCGTCCCCGCGCCGGCTCCGCTTGTAGACGGCCGGGCCCGCGTCCCCCACGCAGGCCAGCACCAGGCCCGCCCGGACGGCGGGGAGCCGCGCCTCGTTGCGGGCCAGCCAGACGATGGCGCCGATGGTCCCCGGCGCGAAGAGGAAGCGGTAGGTGAGGCGCCGCTCGGTCCGGGCCAGCAGGCTCGCCAGGTGGGCCGCCACCGCCACCCCCGAGAGGTTGTCGTTGGCGAGCGAGGGGTGGCAGGCGTGGCTGGAGATCAGCACCTCGGCGTCGCTGGTCCCGGGGAGCACGCACTCGCCGTAGGTGAGGTGGCCGTCCGCCAGGGTGGAGTCGATCACCGCCTCGTACTCCCCCGGCGGGAGGCGGTCCAGCTCCTCCTGGCTCAGGCAGAACCCCCAGCTCTCGGCGTAGTACGACGTCTTGTACGGCACCCAGGTCGGGTGATCGGGAAGCGTGTGGAGGTGCGGCCGCAGCTCGTCGAGCGTCAGGCGGCGCCGCACCGGCAGGCTGTAGTTCACCACCCGCAGGTTGGACTCGCGGAAGTCGACGACCCGGCGGCCGCGGGCGTCGGCCACCCAGGCGTCCCGGATGTTCCACTCGCGCGGCACGGTCCAGTCGAAGGCGCGGGTGCCGCTCGGCACCTCCTGGAGCTGGAGCGGCGCCACCCGCGCCACCCGGCGCAGGGTCTCGCGCAGGCCGTCCCCGGTGATGCTGCGGCAGAGCGGGAAGAGATCGGCCATGAACTCGTGCATGGCGCGGCCCAGCTCGGGCAGCGGGGCGGAGCGGGCCAGCTCGGAGACCTTCACGGCTCGCGCCTCCCGCGGCTCACGGCCGGAAGTCCGGGTAGGAGCGGTCGCGCTCGGAGATCACCGCCGGGGGCGCCGGCCAGGGAATGCCGAAGGCGGGATCGTCCCAGCGGGCGCCCCGCGCCGCCTCGGGGCGGTGGAAGGCGCTCATCTGGTAGAAGACCTCGGTGCCGTCGGCCAGGGTGAGGAACCCGTGGGCCGCGCCGGCCGGCACCAGCAGGGCCCGCCGGTTGTCCTCGTCGAGCCGGACCGCCGCGTGCCCCAGGTAGGTGGGCGAGCCGGGGCGCAGGTCCACCACCACGTCGTGGATGGCGCCGCGCGTGCAGCGCACCAGCTTGGCCTCCTCGTGCGGCGCCGCCTGCCAGTGCATCCCCCGCATGGTGTGGCGCCGGGCGTTCCAGGAGACGTTGCACTGGACCAGGTCGGCGGGGAGGCCCGCGGCCGCGAACTCGCGCGCGCACCAGGAGCGCGCGAAGAAGCCGCGCTCGTCGGCGTGCCGCTCCAGCTCGACGACGACCACTCCGGCGATGGGCGTGGGGCTGAAGATCACGGGACGATCCGCGCCTCCGGGATGGGGACGATGAACTGGCCGCCCCACTCCCGGATGCCGGCCATCTGCGCCATGATCTCCTCCTTGAAGTTCCAGGGGAGCACGAGCAGGTAGTCGGGCCGCCGGCGGGCGATCTCCTCGGGCGGCAGGATGGGGATGTGGGTCCCGGGCAGGAACAGCCCCTGCTTGTAGGGGTTGCGGTCGACGGTGAACTCGAGGAAGTCGGTGCGGATGCCGCAGTAGTTGAGCAGGGTGTTGCCCTTGCCGGGCGCGCCGTAGCCGGCGATGCGCTTCCCCTGCCGCCGGAGGCGGATGAGCAGGTCGAGCAGGGCGCGCTTGGTCTCCTCCACCTGCGCGGCGAAGGCCCGGTAGCGCTCGGGCCGGGTGAGCCCGAAGGCCTCCTCGCGCGCCAGCAGCTCCCCCACGGCCGGGGCCACCGGCCGCGACCCGTCCTCCTCGTGGCGCGCGTACACCCGGAGCGAGCCGCCGTGGGTCGGCAGCTCCTCGACGTCGAACAGGGCCAGGCCGTGCCGGGCGAGGATGGCGCGGGTGGTGAGGAGCGAGAAGTAGCTGAAGTGCTCGTGGTAGATGGTGTCGAACTGGTTCTCGTCGATCAGCCGGAGGACGTGCGGCCACTCCATGGTGAGGACGCCGCGGGGGGCGAGGGCGATCTTCAGGCCGGCCACGAAGTCGTTGAGGTCGGGCACCTGCGCCAGGACGTTGTTCCCCAGCAGCAGGTCGGCCCGCTTCCCCTGGGCCGCCAGCTCCCGGGCCAGCTCGGTCCCGAAGAAGCGCACCAGCGAGGGCACGCCCTTCTTCTCGGCCACCGCGGCCACGTTGGCCGCCGGCTCGATGCCCAGCGCCGGCACCCCGGCCTTCACGAACCACTGCAGCAGGTAGCCGTCGTTGCTGGCGACCTCGATCACCTGGCTCCGCGCCCCCAGGCCGAAGCGAGAGATCATCTTCTCGGTGTAGGCCCGGGCGTGCTGCACCCAGCTGTCCGAGTACGACGAGAAGTAGGCGTACTCCGAGAAGATGTGCTCGACGCTGACGTACTGGTCCAGCTGCACCAGCCAGCACTTGCGGCACACCAGCACGTGGAGCGGGTAGAACGGCTCCATGGCGTTGCGCTTCTCGGGGCGGACGTAGCTCTCGCAGAGCGGCGACATGCCGAGGTCGACCACCGTGTCCCGGAGCGGCTCGCCGCAGAACCGGCAGGGCGAGCCCTCCCCCTTCCCCGTCTCGACACCGCTCATGCCTTCCCCCTTTGGTGCGGCCTCGGGCCAATCTAGCCAGAGACGAGCCCCCGCACCAACCCGGGGCCATGGTACGGCCTCCGGGCCCCCGCGGCACCCGGAACCGGGCCCCGCCCGCGCCGGGGCGCCGCGGGCTAGGGAACCGCGTTGGGCGTCCCGGCGTCGTAGCGGGCCTTCGCCGGGAGCGTGTAGGTGGCGCCGGTGGAGGGATCCACCCAGGGCCAGGGGCTCGCTCCGAAGAAGGCCGGCTTGCCGGGCAGGTACAGCGAGTCGGGCAGGTCCGTGGAGAAGCCGCTCTCCCAGTGCGCCACCGAGTTCGTCACGAAGTCCCAGTTCCCGTGGCGGAACACCCCGCCGTCCGCCAGGGGACCGGTCACCCGGGGATCCGAGGGGTACGGATTCCAGTCGTCCCAGCCCAGCAGCCAGATCCCGGGCGTGTCGCTGCGGAAGCTGCCCTCGTAGGACCATCCCGCCATCTGCCCCGGGGCTCCCAGGACGTTCCCCACGAAGGAGTGCCAGTACGAGTAGTAGCCCAGCCCGACGCAGCGCTTGGGCCCGTTCCCGGCGGCGCCGTCGTCGATGGTCACCGTGGTGCCCGGCGAGGCCCCGGTGGCGGTGGTGGCGGCGCGGACGCCGCGCAGGTGGTTGCGGAAGAACGTGTGGTAGACGCTGTTGCCGTGGGTCTTGTCGGAGTCGGCGTTGAAGCCGTAGTTCCCCTCGAAGAGCATGTGGTGCGGCCCCACCATGTGCGAGCCGTTGATCCCGCTCTCGATCCACGCCGGGTTGGTGTTGATGTACCCGTCGTCCACGTAGTTGTAGCCGAAGACCGAGCCGGCCCCCGAGGAGCGCGCCACCATCACCTTGTTGGCCCGGACGACGATGGAGTTCTCGACCAGGCTCTCCGAGGACCCGTTGGCGAGGCTGATGGCGTAGCCGGCGCCGCCGGGCTGGGCCCAGGCCGCGTCGTGGACGTAGGAGTCCCGGATCTCGACCCGGAAGGAGCCGTCCACGGCGAAGCCCTCGTCGTGCCACACCGCGTTCTCGACGTTCCGCGCCCAGCAGTTGGCAGCCGCCTCGAAGCGGATGTTGCCGTTGTCGCCGCCCACCACCTTGAGCGCCTCGACCCCCGCGCCCTGCACCACGGAGGAGTACCGGGAGAGCTGGGCGCCGTGGGAGACGCGGTAGGAGATGTGGACCGGCGTGGTGAAGGTCACCGTGCCCCCGCCCACCGCTGCGATCTGCTTGATCTCGGAGGTCGGCCGGTCGAGGCGCGAGAACCACTCCCCGGCGCTCTGGGGCGTGGTCGGGAAGTCGCCGGGCGAGAAGTCGTCGGTGCCGAGCGCCGGGTCGTGCTTCTGCCACACCACCCTCCAGTCGGGCGACGCCCAGATCTGGCCGCGGCCGGCGGGATCGGCCTGCCACGAGGCCCCGGAGGCCTCGTCGAGCAGGACCACCTGGCCGACGGCGAAGCCGGAGGTGCTCGCCAGGTCGACCGAGTAGGAGCCCTTCACCGCGTCGGCCGCGAGGTTGGTCGACGGGGTGACGATGCTGGCCCCGTACCGGCTGGGCCCGATGACCACGATGGGCGACGGGTTGGGCCCCGTCGCCTCCTGCCCCGGGACGGCGCCGCCCGTCTTCTGGAGCGTCGTGAGATCCGGCCCGGCGCCGCGCAGCGTGATGCCCTTCGCGATCTGGATGGAGCTCCCGCCGTTCCCGACCGCGAAGGTGCCGGCGGAGAGCTGCACCACCTGGCCCGCCGGGCAGGCGTCGACGGCGGCCTGGATCCCCCCGGTGGCGTCCTGGGAGCCGTCGCCCCAGGTCGCGGCGTCCAGGCGGGCGCAGATCGCGCTCCGGGCCGGGATGCCGCCCAGCACGCCCGGATTCCACACGGTGAGGCGGTCCGGCGGCAGGATCTCCGAGCCCGGGCCGCCCTCCTGCACCACCACCTGGGCCACCGCGATGGCGGTGGGATCCGCCGCGCTGGTGGCCACGACGTGGAAGGTGCCGGTGGACGCGGGCGCGGTGTAGAGACCGGAGCCGTCGACGGTTCCCCCGCCCGGCTCGGACACCGACCAGGTCACCGCGCCGCTCGCCGATCCCGAGACGGACGCCGCGAAGAGCACCGTCGACTGGGGTGCGATCAGGGCCGACGTGGGCCTGACCTCGACCCCCACCGGCCCTCCCCGGACCGGCCTGGCCGTGGCGTTGGCGCTGCAGGCCCCGAGGGCGCCGAGGAGGGCGGCGGCGACGGAGCCGGTGCTCGACCGCATGGTGCCCCTTCGCTACGCCCCGGCGAGGGGGGAAGCATGTCGCGTGTTCGGGGGACAGTCCGGCCGGAGGCGGGTGGGGCGTCAGGCGGCGGGTGTGGTGGCGGGTGGGAGAGCGGAGGCCCGCACGCGCTCGGGGTAGCGGCGGACGGGGGCGGGCCACGCGCCGGTGGCCACCGCCAGCCGCGCGGCCACGGCCACGGCCAGGCCCATCATGATCTTGTACTGCGGGAAATGGGCCCCGGTGTCGCCCCACGCCAGCACCTGGCAGGCGATCACCGTCGCCAGGCACGCGGCGGCCGCCACCCGCTGCTCCGCGGTGGCGGCCATCCGGTGCGAGCGGACGGCCAGGAAGATGACCAGCGACGGGAGCAGCCAGACGGCGGTGAAGCCGAAGAGCCCCATGAGCAGCAGCTGGCCCAGCACCGTGTTGTGGGGCCACTCGCGGTACTCCTTGAAGCCGACGCTGACGTCGTCGTTGGCCATGATCTCGGTGTATTCCCCGCCCAGCCCCAGGCCCAGGATCGGCCTCTCCCGCAGCGACATGGAGATGTTCCAGTTCTCCACCTCCCTCCAGAAGGCGGAGCGGTCGGTCGAGGTGTCGGTGACACCGCGCAGGGTCTGGACCGGGGCGAAGATGCGGCCGCCGCGGTTCCACCCCACGCCCACGTAGAGCGCGGCCACCGGCAGCGTCAGCACCAGGGCGCGGGTCACCGCCCGCTTCCAGCCCTTCATCGGGCACACCAGGAACCAGGTCACCAGCCCGAGCAGGAGCATCACCCAGAGGAGCCGGCGGTTGTTCTCGACGGCGCCCACGATGAGCACCGGCAGGAGCAGGGCCGCCCAGAAGAGGCGCTTTCGCGCCGGGCGCTCCGCCAGGTCGGCCACCAGGATGAACATCGCGACCGCGCCGAGCACCGAGTCCCCGTGGCTGGTGGCGTGCGCCAGGAGCCCGCCGGTCTCGGCGACGGCGATGCGCTGCACCACCACCGCCTGGATGGCCTTGCAGACGGCGGCGAAGACCACGATGCGCCCCACCATGAGCCGGTCCTTCTCGGCGCGGAAGGCGGTCAGGAAGAACAGGGCCAGGGCCACCGGGTGCAGCAGGTTGCGCAGCTTCCAGGGCGCCAGCGACAGGCCCCGCGCCAGCCCCATGGCCTCGGCGAGCAGGACCCCGCCCAGGTAGATGACCAGGGCGGGCTTGATCACCGAGGCCGGCTTGACCCAGCTCGAGCCGTCCACGCGCTCCGCGCTCCCGGTGCGCCGCAGGACCCAGACCGCGAAGAGGAAGGCCAGGATCACCTCGGTGCCCGTCACCGCCACCCCCGAGATCCCCAGGGCGGTGTCGATGCGCTGGTGGAGCAGGTCCCCCAGGATGGCCAGCGGCGAGCGCCACTGGAGGTCGATGTCCACCTTGTCCTCGAGGGCCAGCGACGCCAGCAGGAGCGCCGCCCCCGAGAGGCGCAGGGGCACCGTGGCCATCAGGTAGAGGCCGGCGACCAGCGCCGTCGGCAGCAGGGCGAGGATCGGGTCGCCTCCGCCCAGGGTGGCCGCGATCACGGTGGCCGCGGCCACGGTGCCCAGGAGCGCGTACAGGCCGGCGGAGGCAATCGCGCCGCGGATCAGCGCGGAGGCGGAGGCGGCGGCCCGCGCCGGCGCGCTCACGCCCGGTCCTCCGGCGGCGGGGCGGGGCGGCGCGGCTGGCGGGGCGGGGCGGACATTCCGTTCGGCGGCGCCGGCTCGACCCGGCGCCGTGGCAGCCTATCGCAGGCGAGCCCGTGCCTCCACGCGATCCCGTGTCCCCCGCCGGTGGGGCAGCCGGCCGCACACCCCCGCTCGCGGGACGTGTCGCGCCGGCGGGCCACTGCTAGTGTGCTACCCTCGCCGGGCAGGGGCAGGGGGCCATGAGCACGGAGCCGACGCCGCAGCCGAACAGAGCGCCCGAGCCGGGCGAGAGCACCGACCTCTTCGACCTGTCGGGTCTGCGCAACGACGCCGGCTTCGTCCTGCGCGCCCCCCGCCGGCACAAGCGCCTCGCCGTCGCCTGCTTCGCCGGCGTGGCGCTGCTGGCCGCGCTCTCCTCGTTCCTGCTCCCCGACGTCTACCGGGTGCAGGCCGGCATCCTGGCGCTGCGCAACCCGGTGATGTCCACCCTCAACAACCCCAGCCTGATGCGCGGGGCGGACTGGGACGCCCCGACCAAGGCGGCGCGCGAGACGGTGATGCGGCGCGACAACCTGGTCGCCCTCTGCGAGCAGACCCGCCTCGTCGATCGCTACCTCAAGTCGCGGTCGGCGCTGGCCCGGGCGCGCGCCTGGGTGGCCGCCCGCCTCAGCAAGCCGCCCACCCACGCCGATCTCACCGAGGCCATGGCCGACACCCTGGAGCGGAAGCTCTGGGTGAACGTGAGCCAGGAGGGGACGGTCACCATCACCTTCGAGTGGCCCAACCGGGACATCGCCTACTCCATCGTCGAGGCGGCGGTACAGAACTTCCTCGAGGCCCGGCACGCCTCGGAGCTGGCGGTGGTGGGGGAGACCATCTCGCTGCTCGAGGGACGTGCCTCGAAGCTCCAGGGGGAGCTCAAGGCCACCCTGGAGGACGTGGAGCGCAAGGAGCGCTCGCGGCCCCGCGCCGTCGCCCGGCCCGCCGAGCCGCGCCCGGTGGCCCTCCCCCCGGTGCGCCGGGACGACGACTCGAGCCGCCTCCAGAGCTCGCTGGAGATGCGGCGGCGGGCCCTTCGCGACCTGGAGGAGTTCCGCGCGCGGCGGCTGGCGGAACTCACCACCCAGCTGGCGCAGAAGGAGGCCACCTACGCCGATCGCCACCCGGAGGTGGTGGCGACGAGGCAGAGCATCGAGGCCATCAGCCAGCCGTCGCCGCAGGTCGAGGCGCTGCGGAGCGAGATCCGCGACCTGGAGCGCGAGCTCTCGTCCCGGGGCGTGCCGGTGGACGCCACCCGCGCTGCCTCGTCGGCGCCCTTCCGCGCCGACTTCGGGCTCGGCTCGCGCCTGCTGGGGTCCGACAACGTGCGGGACGAGTACGACCGCGGGCAGCTCCGGCTGCTCTTCGACCAGTACTCGAGCGTGCTGCTCCGCCTCGACTCGGCCCGGGCCGAGCTGGAGACCGCCCAGGCGGCCTTCAAGTACCGCTACAGCGTCATCTCGCCGCCGCAGATCCCCAAGGGCCCGGTCAAGCCGTACACCCTGCTGCGGATCGTCGCCGGCATCTTCGGCGGCATCGGGCTGGCCCTGTTCGCCAGCGCGCTCCTCGACCTCCGCTCGCGGCGCATCATCGAGCTGTGGCAGGTGGAGCGCCACCTCGGCCTGCCGGTGCTGGCGCAGCTGCGCCGGTGACCCGGCCGGCCGCGGCGGCGCGCCGGTGCGCCGTCGGTGCTTCATGTGACCGGCCGCATGCGGCCGCAGGGGTATGATCCCGCGAAAACCTGGGGGGAAGATGAAGATCCTGCTGACGGGAAGCCGCGGCTACATCGGGACGGTGATGGCCCCGATGATGGTCCAGGCGGGCCACGAGGTGGTCGGGGTGGACACCGACCTGTACCGGCGATCCACGTTCGGGCCCTGGAAGGAGTCGATCCGGACCATCGTCAAGGACGTCCGCGCCCTGGAGGCGCAGGACCTCCGGGGATTCGACGCGGTGGTCCACCTCGCCGCCCTCTCCAACGATCCGCTGGGCGACCTGAACCCGCAGCTCACCTACGACATCAACCACCTGGCCTCGGTGCGGCTGGCGCGGATCGCCCGGGAGGCGGGGGTGGGCCGATTCGCGTTCGCCTCCTCCTGCAGCAACTACGGGGCGGCCGGCGACGCGCCCGTGGACGAGACCTCGGAGCTGAACCCGGTCACGGCCTACGGCGTCTCCAAGGTCCGCGTGGAGCAGGACGTGACCAAGCTGGCGGACGGCGGCTTCAGCCCCACCTTCCTGCGCTGCGCCACCGCCTACGGCGCCTCCCCGCGGCTGCGCTTCGACGTGGTCCTGAACAACCTGGTCGCCTGGGCCTGCACCTCCGGGAAGGTCTTCCTGAAGTCCGACGGGACGCCGTGGCGGCCCATCGTCCACATCCAGGACATCTCCCGCGCCTTCCTGGCGGTGCTGGCCGCGCCCCGGGAGGTGATCCACGCGCAGTCCTTCAACGTCGGCCGCAACGACCAGAACTACCGCATCCGGGAGATCGCGGAGATCGTCAAGGAGACGGTGCCCGGCTGCGAGATCGCCTTCGCGGCGGACGCCGGCCCCGACAAGCGGAACTACCGGGCCGACTTCACCAAGATCGCCCGGGCCCTCCCCTCCTTCCGGCCGGAGTGGGACGCGCGCAAGGGCGCGCGGGAGCTGTACGATGCCTACCGGGCCGTCGGCCTCGAGCTGAAGGACTTCGAGGGGCCCCGCTACCGCCGCATCGACCAGCTGAAGCGCCTGCTGGCCGAGGGCCACCTCGGCGCCGACCTGCGCTGGCATTCGGAGCCCGCCGCCTAGGGAGGCCGCCGCCCCGCCGGCCGCTCCCGCGGTGGGCGGGGGCTCGCGGCCGCGCTCGCGCAGCGGGGAACCAGCCCCGCCCGCGGCGGGGGCGGCCGGGCTGCCGGCGCCGGGAAGGACCATGGAGAGCGCGACTCGCCAGGAGGGGGCAGCGGAGGGCGAAGGCTCCCGGGCGGTCGTCGCCCGGAACGCCTTCCACCTGGTCCTGGGGCAGGTGGCGACCACCGCCATCGCCATCGTGCTCAGCGCGGCGCTGGGGCGATCGCTCGGCGCCAGCGACTTCGGCGTCTACTACCTCATCACCACCGTCTCCATCTTCGGCTACGTGTTCGTGGAGTGGGGCCAGGGCCTGCTCGTCATCCGCGAGGTGGCGCGCGCCCCCGCGCGCGCCGGCGACCTCCTCGGCACCGCGCTGGTCTCGCGAGCGGCCTTCGCGGCGCTGGTGGCCATCCCCTCGGCGCTCGCGGCCCGGACCCTGGGCTCAGATTCGCGCGTCCCCTGGCTGGCCGCCGCCCTGATCCTGGCGACCCTGCCCCAGTCCCTCGGCCTGGCGTACGGGATGATCTTCCGGGGCCACGACCGGATGGGGCGGGATGCCGTGGTCTCGGTGGCCAACAAGGCGCTGGTCCTGTGCCTGGTGCTGCCGGCGCTGAAGCTCGGCGCCGGGCTGCCGGGGGTGGTCGCGGCGCAGGCCCTGGCCGGCGTGGCCTCGCTGGCCCTGGCCACCCGGCTGCTGCGCCCGCTGGCCATCGGGCGGCTCCGCTTCTCCCGCGCCACCGCCCGCGAGCTCCTGGTCGACGGGGCCCCCATCGTGGCCCTGACGGCGGCGATCTCGGCCCAGCCCTACCTCGACGCCATCATCCTCTCGCGGCTCGTCCCGCCCGACGCGGTGGGCTGGTTCGGGGCCGCGCGCAACGTCCTGGGCACGCTCATGGCCCCGGCCACCATCCTGGGCGCCGCCTGCTACCCGCGCCTGGCCCGCGCCTCGGCCGAGCCCGCCGTCCTGGGCCAGGAGGTGCGGGCGGCGCTGCGCCCCATGCTCTGGCTCGGCGCGCTGGCCGGGACCGGCACCTACCTCTTCGCCCACCCGGTCATCCAGCTCATCTTCGGAGCCCGGCACTTCGGGCCGGCCGGGACCATCCTGCAGGTGTTCTCCCCCGGCCTGTTCCTGCTGTTCATCGACATCCTGCTCGGCACGGTGGTGTACGCCATCGGCAGCGGCACCGGGTTCGCGGTCGCCAAGATCCTGAGCGTGGCCCTGGGCGCGGCGCTCGACTTCCTCTTCATCCCCTACTTCCAGGCGCGCACCGGCAACGGAGGGATCGGGGTCATGGTCTCCTTCGCGGCCAGCGAGATCGTGGTCTTCGCCGGCTCGATGGTGGTCCTGCGCCGGCGCCACCTGCTCCACTGGTCCGCCGCCGGCGACGTAGCGCGGGCGCTGGGCTCGGCCGGGGCGACGCTGCTGCTGCTGGGCGCCCTCCCGCCCCTGCCGGCCTGGGCCGGCATCCCCCTGTGCGTGGCCGCCTTCTCCGCCGCGTCGCTGGCCTTCGGGCTCCTGGGGCTGCGGGACCTGGCCCTGGTCCGGGCCCTGGTCCGCCGCGCCCCGGCGCCGGCGACCTCGGCGGGCGGGCGCGGCTGAGGAGGCGCGAGGGAAGCCCCGGCGCACGGGTGACCTGCTAGCATCGTCCGCGCGGAGCGAGGGGGAGAAGGCGATGGGCACCGAGGGCGGCAGCGAGGTCACGCGGCTCCTGCGCGGGAACGGCGGGCGCGTGCTGCTGCTGTCGATGCGGCGCCTGGCCACCCTGGTCGGCTTCTGTGTCAACTACGAGCTCGAGGACGTCGTCGCCGAGGTCACGGGGGCCGACCGCGTCGACGTGGGCGGCAGCGCCTCCCTGGAGCGGTCGCGGCGCGCCTACAAGCTGGGGCGCCTGGCCACCGGCTCGAGCGGCGTGGGGTGGGCGCTGGCGCCGCGCCCCTCGACCGTCCGGCTGGAGCGCGACTACGACCTCTTCCTGGCCGTCTTCAACCACCCCTACGAGCTCTTCGCGCTGGCGACGGTGCCGGAGTGGCGCGCCCGCTCCCGGGTGGCGGTATGCTTCGTGAACGAGGCCTGGCGCGGCCAGCTGCCCCGCTACCTGCTCGAGCTGCTGGCCCCCTTCGACCACGTCTTCACCGGGGTCTACGACGCCGTCGACGAGGTGGGCCGCATCGTCGGCCGCCCCTGCGCCTACCTCCCGCTGGGCACCGACGTGCTCCGCTTCGCGCCCTGGCCCCGCCCGCCGGGGCGCAGCATCGACGTCTGCAACATCGGGCGGCGCTCGCCGGTGACGCACGAGGCGATGATGCGGCTGGCGCGCGAGCGCCGCATCTTCTACTACTACGACACGGTGGTGGCCAGCGGCACCGACGGGCGGCACCGGACCTTCAGCGTCGGGGACGCGGCCGAGCACCGCGGGCTCCTGGCGAGCCTGCTGCAGCGCAGCCGCTACTTCATCGCCAACCGAGCGAGGGTGAACGAGCCCGAGTTCGCCGGGGGGCGGGACGAGATCTCCTCCCGGTTCTACGAGGGAGCCGCCGCCGGCACCGTCATGCTGGGCGAGCCGCCCCGCGACGAGGAGTTCCGCCGGCAGTTCGACTGGCCCGACGCGGTGATCCCCCTGCCCTTCCACTCCCCGGACGCCGCGCGGATCATCGAGGAGCTCGACCGGGACCCCGGGCGCCTGGCGCGCATCCGGCGCGACGGCGTGCGCAACGCGGCGCTGCGGCACGACTGGGTGCACCGGCTGCGCGCCATCTACCAGGCGGCGGGCCTACCTCCCCCGGAGGCCATGCGGGAGCGCGAGGCGCGGCTGGCCGCCCTGGCGAGCGAGGTGGAGGCCGCCGGGGCCTGACCGCGGGGCCGGCTCTCAGGCCTCCCCGATGGCGACGCAGCCCACGATGCGGTCGCGCCCCACCAGGTCGATGGTCTCCCGCGCCGCGTCGATGGTGGTCTTGCCGAGCTCGAAGCACAGCACCACGGCGTCGACGGCCTGCGCCACGGCGAGCCCCAGCGGCTGGCCGGTGACGGGCGGCAAGGCCACGATGACCTCCAGCGGAGAGGCGCCCGGCTTCCGGCTCCCGCCGTCGCCCAGGGTGGCGATGAGGCCGGTGGTGCGCGTCACGAAGTCGTAGTCGCAGGGGTCGGCCGCGATGGCCGTCACCGGGTGGTCGCCCAGCCTGCGCCCGATCTCCGCCAGCGCGCCGGCGAGGTGCTGGACGGGGACGCCGGCCGCCACCGCCACCAGCGCCACGGACCGGGGCCGCTGGCGCGCCAGCGCGAACCACAGCGCCTGGTGGTCCGCGGTCGGGACCTCGGCGGCCTGCGCCACCACCGGGATGGCGGCCGCCGGCTGCTCCGGGGCCGGCGTCTCGAGGACGGCCGCCGCCGCGGGGGCCAGGTCGGCCTCCGGGACCGGCGCCGGGGCCTCCGCCGGCGGTGCGGCCGCGGCCGGCGGCTCCGGGGCCGGCGCCTCGACGACCGCCGGCGCCTCCACGACCTGCGGCGCCTGCGCCGCCGCGGGAGGTGGACCGGCCTCCGGTTCCGGGGCAGGAGAAGGAGCCTCCGGCGCGGGAGTCGCCGCGGCCTGCTGCTCCGCGGGCGGCGTCTCCACGGCCCGGGGCACCTCCGCCGCCGGGCGAGGCGGAGCGGACTCCTCCTCCGCCGCGGGGGGCATGTCGGCCGTCACCTCGGCGGCCGCAGGCGCGGCCTCCACCGGGGCAGGCGCATCGACCTGCTCCGCCGCCGGCGCCTCGGCGGGCCTCGGCGCCTCCTCTGCGGCCGCAGGCGGACCGGCCTTCTCCTCCGGGGCTGGCGACGGGGACTCCTCGCGGGCCCGCTGCTGCGCGCGCCGCTTCTCCCGGCCGCGCTTGCGCTTCCGCCGGGTCGAGCCCTTCCCCTCGGGGGGCGCCGGGGCGGCCTGCGCCTCGGGGGCCGGGGCCTGCACCGCTTCCGCCACCGGCTCCGAGGGCCGCTGCTCCGGCCTCATCTCCACCACGTCCGCCGCCGGGGAGGGCTGCCCGTCGGGACGGACCTGCCCCGCGGGAGTCGCCTCCGGGGCCGGGCCGGACTGCCGCTTCGCATCCGGCGGCTGCGGAGCGCCCGCTTCCGCGGGAATCGAGCTGGCGGTCACGACGCTCATTCTCCCCCCTGCCCGGCGACCCCGGGCCAATCTAGGAGGAAGCGCAGCCGGCGGTCAACGCGGATCACCCTTCCTCCGCTGGCTCGTCGGCCTTCAGCCGGAGCTGCCCCGGGGCCGGCGCGGGGGGCGCGTCCTGCACCGGCGGCTGGCCGCCGGCCGCGAGGTCGCGCAGGAAGGCGCGCGGGTGCCGCAGGAAGGCGACGAGGTGCAGGGCGACGTCGGCCACGCCCGGCAGCCGATCGCCGGGCTGGCACGCCGGATCGGTGATGGTCCCCGCCCGGCCCGCGATCCAGCCGCGGAGGGCCCTCCGCGCCGCGGGCTCCATGGCCCCGGTGACGGCCTGCACCGCGAGCATCAGGGCCGCGGGCAGGCGATGGACGTAGGCCCGGCTGCCCTGCCGCGGCGCTGCCGCTGCGGACACCGCCTGCCGCAGCGCCTCGCGCTCGCCCAGGGCCGCCAGGTACGCGAGCCACGGCAGCGGGAGCCCCCGGTCCACCTCGAAGGCCATGTGGTTGTAGAAGCGGGGGTTGAGGTCGATGAGGAGCCGCCGCTCGCCCTCGATCAGGAACTCGGCGTCGAATACGCCCCGGAAGCCCGTCGTCCGGCACAGCCGCCGGAGCGCGCCGCCGATGGCGGCGTCGAGGGGCGCCTCCTCGAAGCACACGCCCGAACCGGCGCGGCGGGGGCGCTGCAGGACCTTGTTGCAGGCGAGCGCGGCGTAGAGCTCGCCGTTCTCGTCGACGAAGGCGTCCACGGTGTAGATGCGCTCCAGCGCCGGGTGGGCCTCCTGGAGGATGGGGAGCTCCAGCCCCCGGATGCGACCGGCGGCCATGGGGTGCACGGTGAGCTCGGCCCGCATCTCCCTCCACCGGGGGAGAAGGTCGGCGGGCCGATCGACGCGGGTCCCCTTCCGGCCGCGGCGGTGGGCCAGCATCACCTGCGTCCGCGGCTTGAGCAGGAGGGGGAAGCGCATCTCGCGGGCGGCCCGCTCCACGTCGGCCTCGTCCCGCGCCCAGCGGGTCTCGGGGACGTCGAGCCCCGCCGCCCTGGCATCGGCCGCGAGGCGGGCCTTGTCGAGCAGGCGGACCAGGCTGTCGATGGGCGGCGTGTAGAGCCGGAAGCGCGGCGCCAGCTCCTCCCGGTGGGCGGCGACGATCCAGGCGAGGTCGTCGCTCGTCGGGTAGAGCACGTGGCCGGGCTCGCGCTCCCCGAACGCCAGGAGCCAGGCGAGCAGGCGGTCCGGCTCGCCGGCCGGCGGGCAGCGGACCGTCCTGGACACGTGGCGCGACCAGCGGGCGGGCGCGACCAGCGCGTCGCTGGCCAGCGTCACCGGCACGCCCCGGGAGCCCAGGTCGCGCGCCGCGGCCAGCGTCCCGTACCAGGTGGCGTCGCAGAGCAGCGCGGGCGGTAGCGGGGCAGGGAGACCCATCCTTGCCACCCACCCTAACCGACCGGTGGGCGGCGCGGTCCCCCGCGATCATGGCTCACGGTTCCCCGCCCCCCCGGCGGCGGAACCAGCGGGGAAAGCCGCGGCGCAGCGCGCCCCGGGCGAGGCCGGCCGCGCGCGAGAGGTGGATGGCGGCCGAGTCGCCGGCCCTCACCTCGACCAGCGTCGGCCGGCCCGCGGCCAGGGCCCGGCGCAGGACTCCCTCCGGGTCGCCGTCCACGAGCTCGGGACCCGCCCCGACCGAGTGCGCCAGGGCCTCGAAGTCCGGGTTGAGCAGGTCGACGGACTCGGTCCGGCCGGTGGCGGCGAGCTGCTGCAGCCGGATGCGGTTCAGCCGGCCGTCGTTCACCACCACCACCGGCAGGGACAGCCGCTCCCGGACCGCGGTGAGCAGCTCGAGCCCGGACATCGCCAGGCCGCCGTCCCCGACGACCGCCACCACCGGCCGCTCCGGGGCCGCCAGGCAGGCGCCGATGGCCGCCGGGAGCCCGAACCCCATCGACTGGAAATCGCTGGGCGCGACGAGGCCCCGCGGCGACCACACCTCGAGGTGCCGGCGCGCCAGGTCCTGGTGCAGCCCCGAGTCGGTGACCACGATCCCCTCCCGCGGGAGCGCGCGGCGCAGGGATGCGAAGAAGGCCTCCGCCCGCGGGGGAACGACGCCGTGGAAGGTGGGCTCGGCAGCGCGGTCGCCGCCGCCCCGCAGCCGCGCGCGCCACGCGGCCACGTCTGCCGCCGGCCAGGGCGGCGGACGCCCGGCGCACTCGCGCTCGATCGCCGGGACGAGCTGCGCCAGCAGGGCCTGTGCGTCGGCGGCCACGGCCAGGCGGGCGGGGTGGTTCGCGGCCAGGACCTCGGGGCTCGCGTCGACGCGCACCAGGCGCTCCGGCGGGATGCGCAGCGCCCAGATGCCCGTTCCGGCGGCCCCCAGCTTGCAGCCGATGGCCAGGACGCAGTCCGCCTCCCCGACCAGGCTCGCCAGGTCCGCCGCGCCGCCGCGGGCGAAGTCGAACCCCAGGGCCAGCGGGTGATCC
>DATIFE010000192.1:0-30284 GCA_035455425.1 Anaeromyxobacteraceae bacterium
CGATGGGGTCGAGGATGGCGCCGGCGCGCGAGCGCTGGTCCAGGGCCCGGGCGGCGAGCCCGTCGAGGACGTCGGTGGCCGCCGCGGCGGCGAAGGCCGCCACCGCCCGGACCGTGTCGCCGGTCACGTAGAGCCAGAGGAAGACCGGCGCCAGCAGGAGCCGGAGCCCGGTGAGCGCGTTCGGGAGGGTCACGAGCCGCGGCATCTCCCTCCCCTACTCCCCGTCGCGCTCCCGGTTCCAGGCCTCGAACTCGTCGGCCGAGGCGCCGGCGAGCTGGAAGGGCTCGGGCTCGGCCGGGGTGCCGTCGGCCGCCACCTTCACCTGCATCATCGCGCCCACGATCCGCTCCCACTGCTCGCGCGTCACTTCCCTGGGCCCGGCCACCTGCACCCGCTTCTTCGCCCTCGGCGGCGCGCCCCCGCCCGCGGGCGCCCCTTCCCCGGCGCCGCCGTGCTCCGGCCGCGGGATGGGGCCTCCGCCGGCCACCGCCACCGTCCCCGCGTACACCTTCACCACCACCGAGCGGTCGGCCCTGGCGTCGACGCGGAAGGTGGTGCCGCGGACCCCGGCCACCGCGTTGGCGGTCTGGACCTCGAACCTCGAGTCGCCCCCCACGGCCTTCGCCACCTTGGCCCACATGTCGCCGACGACGAGGCGGGCCGCCACCTTGCGCTCGTCGAGCGTGCGGCCGAAGACCGCCGCCGAGAGCACCACCCGGGAGCGCGGTCCCACCCGCACCAGGCTCTGGTCGCGCAGCGTGATCTCGAGGCGCGTCCGCGCCTGGGTCTCGACGGTGTCGTTCTCCTCCACCGCGGCCCCCAGGGCCAGCTTCTCGGCCTTCCCGCCGCGCGTGCGGGTGGCGTCGCCCGAGAGGAAGGTCACGCGCCCGGGCGGGTGGCTCTCGCCGGCCGCGTGCGTCGCCAGGAGGGCCGCGGCGCCCGCGGCCAGGAGCAGGGAGGTGCGCATGGCCGCCCCCCTCACTTCAGCTCGACCTCGACGGCGGCCGGCGTCACCTTCCGGACCTTGACGGCGAAGCCCTGGAACCTGCGGGTGGCGAGCTCGGTCGCCAGCGACTGGCTGGTGCCGGCCACCACCACCTCCAGGTCCGCCTTGCCGTCCTCCATCGAGCGCTCCTGCACGTCCTTCACCCCGCGCACGCCGTTCACCATCTGCGCCTTGAAGGAGGCCAGGCGGGCGTAGTCGTCGACGCCGCGCACGAAGAGCAGCACGTGCCGGCCGCCCGACTGCTCCCGGGCCCAGGCCTTCCCGATCTTGGAGAAGAGGTCCGAGGCGAGCTGCCGGCCCCCCTCGGAGAGCGCCTTGCGGCCGGCGCTGGTCTGCTCGAAGTCGTTGGTGGTGCGGCTGGTGAACTCCGACGAGGCCATCACCTGGCCGGTGTCGGTCCGCACCGCCCGGGCCGAGACGTTGGCCACCGAGGCGTAGAGCGCGCCGCCGGGGACGTCCAGCTGTCCCACCGGCCTGGCGATGGCCCGCCCGACGACCACCACCTCGGCTCCGGCCAGCCGGCCGATCTCCCGCGCCTGCTGGACGTTGGGGTCGGCGCCCACCGACTCGAGCCTCACCTTGCCCGCCAGGACCTCGGGGTCGACGAAGGAGAAGCCCGACTTGGACATCCTGTCCATGAAGGCGTTCTCGGTGACCCGGAGGTCGGCGGCGTTGCCCCCGCCCTGCCACCAGCCGGTGGCCTGGGTGGCGTTGATGGCCTGCTCCGCCACCAGCACCATCACCCGCGGCATGCCCTCGCGCCGGTAGGCGATGCCGAAGGCCATCAGGTCCTCGTCCAGCTTGCCCTCGGCCACGTCGCAGCGGAGCCTGGTCACCCAGGTGTTGCCGTCCCGCCGGTCGTCGAGGACCACGTACTTGCGGATGTAGCCCTCGGAGTGCGAGTAGACCTTGTCGGAGAGGAGCTGCGACTGGTCGGTCTCGGTGGCGGCGGTGACCACGGTCGAGGCCACCTGCTGGACGCAGTTGCGCATGGCGTCGTCGCGGGCTCTCTGCCGGGCGGCGGTGACGTCGTTCTCGACGATGGGCCCCTGGCCCTCGGCCTCGGTGGTCTTCACGTCCTCGGCGGCGCCCGCCGGGAGCGCGAGCAGCGCGGCGAGCAGCAGGGTGCGCTTCATCGGCTGGCCCCCTCTCCGTCGGTGACGATCACCACCCGCCCCTCGGAGAGGAATGCGGGCGGCGCCTTGCGCAGCGCGTCGGCGTCGGCATCGGCGATGACCACGTCGGCGCCGTCGGCCCGGAGCGCCCGGACCACCATGGGCCGGTCCCCGATCCGCTCGGCGAGATCCCTGCGGGCGGCGTCCGGATCGCGGGCGTAGGCCACCGGGCCGCGGCTCTTCCGGGCCTCGGGGGCGACCGTCCCGGCGGAGTAGACCTCCTGGCCGCTCTCGTCGAGGACCCGGGGAGCGAGCCCCGGCACCACGCCCTTGCCCCGGGCGTCGACGAGGAGGCCGGTGGCGCCGCCGGCCGCCGGGGGCGGCCGGGCGCCGGCGTCCGGCGCCGGCGGCAGCACCGCCTCCGCCACGCCCTCGAGAGGCACCTCCACGTCCATCTCCACGCCGCCGTCGGAGAAGTACCGCGGCCTGTCCACCACCTTGAAGCCCTTCACCACCCCCTCCACCCGGGAGCGCAGGGCCGGATCGCCGGCCATGGCTCCGCCGACGGTCGCCGCGCCCGAGATCCGCACTCCCTTGAGCGCCTCCAGGCAGTTGCGGATGGCGTCGAGCTTCGCCGCGCGCTCGGCGCCGATGCGGGCCACCGCCACGTTGCTCTGCGCGTCGCGCAGGTTCGGGGCTCCGGACCCGCTGCACCGCACCACCTTGCGCTGCCAGTCCACGCTGCCGGGCTCGGCGAGCGCGGGGGCCAGGGGCACCAGTGCCACGGCGACGGCCACGAGCATTCTCATCGGATCTCCTCCCGCCGCCGGATCGCCATCCGCCCGGCCCTCTGCCACCGACCCTAGCAACCGACCGGATTCGCAGGCTGTGATCGCGGTCACCGCCCCCTCGTCCCGCAAGGGGAGCCTATACCGACATCCACCCACGCCGCGCGCTCCCAGGAGGGCGCTCACGTCCAGTCATCCCGCAGGCGGCGCAGGGCGAGGAAGGCCTCCGCGTCCGAGGCGCAGGGAAGCCCCCGGCGCAGGAGCTCGGGGCGCAGGGCGGAGGCGCGGAGGAAGGGGTTGGCCGCCCTCTCCAGGGCCAGCGAGGAGGGCTCCGGCTCCAGGCCGGCGGCCCGGGCGGCGCGCACCGCCCGGAGGCGGTCGCGGGCTGCGCCGTTCCCGGGCTCGAGGTCGAGGGCGAAGGGGAGGTTCCTCTCCGCGTAGTCGTGCCCCGGGTGCACCTCCAGCGCCCCGTCGAGCGAGGCCACCGGCCCGAGGAAGCTCGCCGCCAGGAGCGCCGGATCGCCTCCGGCGCGGCAGTTCCCGCAGCCGCCCCAGAAGAGCGTGTCGCCGGTGAGGAGCCGCCCGCGCCACTCGAGGAGCACCGAGCCGGGCGTGTGGCCCGGGGCGTGGTGCAGGCGGAGCCGGAGCGCCCCCAGCGCCACCTCGGCGCGTCCGGCGAGGTCCTCGTCCGGCGGGTACCAGCCGGCGTCGGCGCCGTGGCCCAGCACCGGGACGCCGCCCAGGGCGGCCTTCACCTCGAGGCTTCCCCCGGAGTGATCCGCGTGGCCGTGGGTGTGCAGGATGGCCCTGGGCCTGGCCCCGAGCGATCGGCAGAGCCCCAGGGCCGCGGCCGCGTCTCCGGGGTCGACCAGGACCGCGTCCGCGCCCTCGCCCAGCAGGTAGAGGTAGTTGTCCGCGAAGTAGCGGCGCCGCTCGAAGAGGAGGCTCAGGGCGCCTCCCCCGGCCACTCGACCGGCCAGTGCGAGAGCCCGATGCGGTTGCCCTCGGGATCGCGGAGATAGAGGGTGAAGCGGGTGCGGTGGGCCACCGGGACGCCGCGCGCCGCCAGCCGCGCCTCCCAGGCCGGGCGCTCGGCGGGCGCGATGCCCAGCGCCACGACGCGCGGGCCGGGGGTCCCGTCGCGCCAGGGAGCCGCGCCCGCGGCCGGCCGGCCGGCGCCCTCGGCGCGCTCCAGCGCCAGGAATCCCTCGCCCACCGAGAGCCACACGCTGCGGTCCCCCCCGCCCGGGCGCGGCCAGCGCCGCAGCACCGGCAGGTCCAGCACCTCGCGGTAGAAGCGCTCGCAGGACTCCAGGTCGGCGCACTGGATGGCGACGTGGTGGAGGCCGCGCACGCCACCGGAGCGTAGCCGCAAGCTCTGCCGCCCACCAGCCCGGTGCTACATTCGGGCGGTGTCCCTCGCCGGGAAGCGACTGCTCATCGTGAACGGGGACCCCGCGGTGGCCGGGCTCCTGGGCGCGGAGGCCGAGCGGCTGGGCGCTCGTGTGAGCCTGTGCGGCTCCGCCGACGAGGCGCTGGCCGCGCTCGAGGTGTGGCCGGCCGATGGGGCGGTCCTGGATCTCCCGCTCGCCGGGGATCCGGGCGAGCTCCTCGAGGCGCTGCGGCGCAACGCCGTGCCCGCCGTGGCCCTCTTCGACGCCGGGGACGGCCGCCCCGGCCCGGAGGGGGCCCGCCGGACCGGCGCCGGAGTGCTGCTCCCCAAGCCCTGCCGCACCGAGGAGGTCATGGAGGCGCTGGCGACCGCCCTGGCCGGCGCGCCGCCCGGCGCCGGGGATGCCCCGGCGGAGGCCGACCTCGACGACTTCGACAGCCTGGTCTTCTCCCAGGCGCGCCCGGCCCTCGACGAGCTGGTGCCGGCGCCCCGGCGGGCCGAGCCGGAGGGCCTGGCGCTCCCGCTGCCGGAGATGGACGGGCGCCGGGCCGCCCCCGCCGACCGCAGGCCCCTCCTCCCCTCCGGCGAGCTCGCCGCCACGCCGCCTCCCCGCCTCCTGGGGCTGCTCCTCGCCGCGCGCGCCACGGGGACCCTCCTGCTGCATCGCGGGGCGGCGCGTCGCCTCCTGCTCCTCGACGGCGGCGCGCCGGTCTTCGCCGCCACCAACGAGCCCCGCGCGCCGGAGGGCAGGGCCCGCGCCGCGGCCGACGAGGTGGCGGAGATCGCCTGGTCGACCTTCGAGTGGCGGGAGGGCACCTACCGGATGGCCCCCGGGCCGCTCCGGCCGCGGCATTGGGCGCCCGGCCTCCTTCCGCCCGGCGACCTGGTCCTGGAGGGGATGCGGCGCGTCGCCACGCTGCCGCTCCTGCGCCGCGAGCTGCCCGCCGACGTGGCCCTGGCCCGCGCGCCGGTGCCCCCCCTGGACGTCGCCCGGCTCGCCATCCTCCCGCGCGAGGCCGGGATGCTCGCCTGCGCCGACGGGACCAAGAGCGTCGCGGACCTGGTGGCGCTGTCGCTCCTCGAGGAGCGGGCGGCGCTGGCCTTCCTCCAGGCCTGCCGCCACCTGGGGATCCTCGAGGAGGTGGAGCGGGCGCTCGCCTCCACCCGGCGGATCGGCTTCCTCTAGCGAGGGCCGGAGCTTGTCTCCGCGCAGCCGGGCGGCTATACCATCGCCCCCCTTCCCCGCACCCCGAGCCATGATCGCACGCGAGAAGATCCGCAACGTCGCCATCGTCGCCCACGTCGACCACGGCAAGACCACGCTCGTGGACTTCATGCTGCGGCAGGCGGGCATCTTCCGCGCCAACGAGCAGCTGGTCGAGCGGGTCATGGACTCGAACGACCTGGAGCGCGAGAAGGGCATCACCATCCTGGCCAAGAACACCGCGGTGACCTGGCAGGGCGTCAAGATCAACATCGTCGACACCCCAGGCCACGCCGACTTCGGCGGCGAGGTGGAGCGGGCGCTGCGGCTGGTCGACGGCGTGCTGCTGCTGGTGGACGCCGCCGAGGGGCCGCTCCCCCAGACGCGCTTCGTGCTCTCGAAGGCGCTGGCCCTGGGGCTGCCCTCGGTGGTGGTCATCAACAAGGTGGACCGCCAGGACGCCAGGGCCAAGGAGGTCCTGGACCTCGTCTACTCGCTCTACATCGACCTCGGCGCCAACGAGCACCAGATCGACTTCCCGGTGATCTACGCCATCGCCCGGGAGGGGAAGGCGGCCCTCACCCTGACCGGCGCCTTCGAGGCCTCGAGCCTGGAGCCCCTCTTCGACGCCATCCTGGAGCACGTGCCGCCGCCGCTGCAGGGCGAGCGCGAGGGGCTGCAGATGCTGGTGGACAACCTGGACTACGACGACTACGTCGGCCGCCTCGCCATCGGCCGCATCAGCTCGGGCGTGGCCCGGCAGGGCGCCGAGATCGCGGTCATCCGGGAGGAGGGGCGGATCGTCCCGGCGAAGATCGTGCGGCTCTACGTCTTCGACGGCCTCAAGCGCGTCGAGGTCCCCGACGCCGGCCCGGGCGAGATCGTCTCCATCGCGGGGGCGGAGGAGATCGGCATCGGCGACACCGTCTCCGACCCGGCCTTCCCGGTGGCGCTGCCGCGCATCAGCGTGGACGAGCCCACCATGTCGATGATCTTCCGGGTGAACGACGGCCCATTCGCCGGGCGCGAGGGCCGCTACGTCACCAGCCGCAACATCCGCGAGCGGCTCTACCGCGAGGCCTACCGCAACGTCTCCATCCGGGTGGAGGACACCGAGACGCCCGACGCCTTCAAGGTGGTGGGGCGCGGCGAGCTGCAGCTGGCGGTCATCGTGGAGAACATGCGCCGCGACGGCTTCGAGCTGACCGTCTCCAACCCCGAGCCGGTGCTGAAGCGCATCGACGGCGAGCTCCACGAGCCGATGGAGATGCTGGTCTGCGACCTGCCGGCCGACGCGGTGGGCGCGGTGACCAACAACCTGGGGCCGCGCAAGGGGCGGATGGTCGACATGCAGCCGCTCGGCTCGGGCCGCACCCGGCTCCAGTTCCGCGTCCCGGCGCGCGGCCTGGTGGGCTTCCGCGGCGAGTTCCTCACCCTCACCCGCGGCGAGGGCATCATGTCCTCGCAGTTCGACGGGTACGAGCCCTGGCAGGGCGTCATCGAGAAGCGCAAGTCCGGCGCCATCGTCTCCGACCGGGAGGGCGAGGTGGTGGCCTACGCCTGCTTCTACGGCCAGGAGCGAGGGGCGCTCTTCGTGAAGCCCGGGGACAAGGTCTACACCGGCATGATCGTCGGCGAGCACGGCCACGAGAACGACCTGGACTTCAACATCTGCAAGGAGAAGAAGCTCACCAACATCCGCGCCGCGGGCCGCGACGAGAACGTGATCCTGACCCCGCCCCGGGAGATGGGGCTGGAGAAGGCACTGGAGTGGATCGCCGAGGACGAGCTCGTCGAGGTGACGCCGCAGAGCATCCGGCTGCGCAAGAAGGCGCTCGAGGTCAACGCCCGCTACAAGCTGGAGCGCGACCGCAAGAAGGGCCTGGCCTAGACCTTCGGCTTGGCGCGCGCCCGCTCTTCCTGCTTCTGCTTCGGGCGGGGCTGGCCCTTGGCCGCGGTGTCCACGAAGAGCAGGCCGTCGGCGTGGCCGGGGACCGCACCCCGGATCAGCAGCGCGTTGTGCTCGGGCTCGATGCCCACCACCGTCAGGTTCTGGATGGTGACGTTGTCGACGCCGTAGTGGCCGGGGAGGTGCTTCCCCTTCCACACCTTGCCGGGGGTCTTGCGCTGGCCCACCGCGCCGATGTGCCGGTGGTGCTCGTGGCTCGAGGCGCTGTCGCGGGCCGCGCCCTTCATGCGCCACCGCTTCACCACTCCGGCGAAGCCGCGCCCCTTGGTCACGCCCGAGACGTCGACGCGCTGGTCCGCCTTGAAGACCTTGTCCACCGTGAGCACGTCGCCCGGCTTCAGGTCGCCGAGCAGCTTGGGGTCCCGGACGCGGACCTCCTTGAGGTGGCGGAAGATGCCGGTGCCGGCCTTCTGGAAGACGCCCACCTCGGCCTTGCTGAGCCGGTAGGCGTGCTTCTCGTCCACCGGGCCGAAGCCCAGGACCACCGCGTCGTAGCCGTCCTTCTCGGCGGTCTTGCGGCGCACCACCGTGCAGGGGCCGCACTCGAGCACCGTCACCGGGATGCAGTCGCCGTCGGCGTCGAAGATCTGGGTCATCCCGATCTTCTTCGCCAGGAGTCCCGTCGCCATGTCCACCTCGCATTGGTCCGCCCCGCGTCGGCTGGCCGGGGAGGACGTGCCTGGGAAGAGGGGCGCTTCTAGCGGAGGTCGCCGCCCCTGTCAAGCCTGCGGAGAGGCGGCGCTTTCCCGCGGCCGCGGCCCGCCGGTCGCCGCCGCCACCTGGGCGAGGAGGGTCTCGAGGTCGAAGGGCTTGGCCAGGAACGCCCGGGCCTGCAGGCCCCCGGCGGCCCGCTCCGGGTTGGCATCGGCGGAGATCACCAGCACCGGGATGTGGCCGCCGGGATGGCGGGTGCGGAGGGCCTCGGCGAAGGCCACCCCGTCCATCACCGGCATCATGAGGTCGAGGAGGATGAGGTCGGGCCGCTCGGCGGCCACCCGCGCCAGCGCCTCGGCGCCGTGGCGCGCCTGCGCCACGCGGTAGCCCTCCATCGCCAGGATCTCGCAGATCGCCTCGAGGATGTCCGGATCGTCGTCCACCACCAGGACGAGCGGCGGGGCGCCGGCGGTCACGGGCGCGGACCGGGCCAGGTGAGCACCAGCGCCCCGTCCCTGGCGGCGAGCGATGCCCCCTGGGAGGCGGCCACCGCCCCGGCCACCACCAGTCCGAGGGAGGCGCCCGAGGGGTCGGAGGGGGAACCCCTGCGCGGAAGCTCCAGGTCCTCCGGCCCGACCCGGGATCCGCTGATCATCATCACCACCCCGGCGGGCGCGGAGAGCACCTGCGCGCGCACGCGGCTTCCGCCCCGCGCCGCGGCCGCCACCAGCGCCTCGAGCGCCCGCGCCCACAGCGCCCGATCGCCCTGGATCCGGAGCCCCTCGGGCGCCTCCACGTCGGCGCCGGCGGGCCCGGCCCCCCTGGCCGCGGCCTCGGCCAGGAGCTCTGCGAGCGGCAGGTCCTCGACTCGCAGCGCCACCCCTCCCGCCTCCAGCCGCTCCGAGAGCAGGTGGTCCTCGATCAGCCGGGAGAGGCGCCCGATGGCCCGCCGGGCCGTCAGGGCGAGCTTCACTCCGCGCGGTCCGCCTCGATCGGCGGCCTGCATGCTCCCGAGCAGCTCGGTGCACCACAGGGCGGTGGACAGGGGGTTGCGGAGCTCGTGCGCCACGTATCCCAGGTATCCCGCGCGCGACCCGCAAGCGTCTGATTTCACGACGCCCAAGTAGCATGCCACGGCACCCGGAGCCCACGCCCCCTTCAAGACGTACTCTTCCCCGAGCGTCTGGAACTTTTTACATGACAATTCGGGTGTGAGATCCGGTGGTTCTCGATTGAGGCTGTAACGATTACGGCAACAGGTGGTAGACCCAACTGGGACTGATGCCGTAACCTGCTTTAACACCTACGTCTTTTCGGGTCACCCCTAATGGCATACCTGCTGCTACTTGCCCTCCACACGCGCAGAGGCGACCCACCGCCGGGGGTAGGATGAAGAAGACGGGATCTGCCAGGACGTCGCTCGAGGTCTACCTCGCCGAGATCAACAGGTACCCCCTGCTCACGGTCGAGGAGGAGCAGGAGCTGGCCCGCGGGCACCTCGGCGGCGACACGCGCGCGGCCCACCGCCTCGTCACCTCCAACCTCCGCTTCGTCGTGAAGGTGGCCTACGAGTACCGCTCGTACGGGCTGCGCATGGGCGACCTCATCCAGGAGGGGAACATCGGCCTGATGCGGGCGGTGCAGAAGTTCGACCCCGACAAGGGCATCCGGCTCATCAGCTACGCGGTGTGGTGGATCCGCGCCTACATCCAGAACCACATCCTCCGCTCCTGGTCGCTGGTGAAGCTCGGCACCACCCAGGCGCAGCGCAAGCTCTTCTTCTCGCTGGCCCGCACCCGCCGCGAGATGGATCGCGCCTCGGCGGCCGCGGGCGACGCGCCCTCGTTCGACTCGGACGGGATCGCCGCGCGGCTGCGCGTCAAGGCCGAGGAGGTCCGGGAGATGCAGCTGCGGATGGAGGGGCGCGACCTCTCCCTCGACGCCCCCATGGGCGACGACGGCTCCGCCTCGCACGTCGACTTCGTCGCCGGCACCGCGCCGGCGCAGGACGACGAGCTCGGCGGCGCCCAGGAGCGGCGGATGATGGCGGGCCGGGTCGGCCTGGCCCTGGGGCGGCTCGACGCCCGCGAGCGCTTCATCATCGAGACCCGGCTCATGAGCGACCGGCCCCTGACGCTCAAGGAGCTCGGCGACCACTTCGGCTTCTCGCGCGAGCGCGCCCGGCAGCTCGAGATCCGCGCCCGGGAGAAGCTCAAGGAGGAGCTCCGGGCGCTGGCCGGCGACGTGGGCTGGCCCACCGACGGCGCGCCGGTCGAGATCGACGAGCGGCAGACGGCCTGAACCGCCCCTCCCCCCGCGTCCGCGCGGGCCGCGATCCACCCTCCCCCGGCAGATCCGGGCGCCGCCGCGCCGGCCTAGGCCATGCCGTGCTTCTTCAGGCGGTAGCGGAGCGTGTCGCGGCTCACGCCCAGGAGGCGCGCGGCCTTGGACTGGTTGCCGCTGGCGCGCTCCATCGCCTCCACGATGAGGCGGCGCTCCACGTCCTCGAGCACCAGGCCCTGGTCCGGCACGTGCGGCACGAGCTTCTCCACCTTCCGCGGCGCCTGGGCCCGCCGGAGCTCCTGGGGCAGGTGCTCCGGGCGGATCTCGTCGGCGCTGGCGTGGAGGATGAAGGCCCGCTCCACGACGTTGCGCAGCTCGCGGACGTTCCCGGGCCAGGAGTGGCCCTGGAGCAGGTCCATGGCCGCCGGGGCCACGCCCTTGACCGCCCGCTTCATCTCCTGGTTGAAGCGGGCCACGAAGTGGGCCACCAGGATGGGGACGTCCTCGGCGTGCTCGCGGAGCGAGGGCATCCGGATCCGGACGACGTTGAGCCGGAAGAAGAGGTCGGCGCGGAAGCGCCCCTCGGCCACCCGCTCCTCCAGGTTGACGTTGGTGGCCGCCAGCACCCGCACGTCGGCGTGGAGCTCGGTGACCCCGCCCACCCGCCGGAAGGTCTTGTTCTCGAGGAGCCGGAGGAGCTTGGCCTGTCCCCCCGGCGGCAGGTCCCCGATCTCGTCCAGCATCACCGTGCCGCCCTCGGCGCTCTCGAAGAGCCCCTTCTTCTGCTGGTGGGCGTCGGTGAAGGCGCCCCGCTCGTGGCCGAAGAGCTCGGACTCCAGCAGGGGCTCCGGCAGCGCCGCGCAGTTCACCTGGAGGAAGGGACGGTCGGCCCGGGCGCCCTCGAAGTGGATGGAGCGGGCCACCACCTCCTTGCCCGAGCCGCTCTCCCCCTCGATGAGCACCGTGGTGGCGTCGCTGTCCGCCAGCCGCGAGACCATGCTCCGGATCTGCTCCATCACCGCCGAGCCGCCCACCAGCTGCCCGTGGCTGGCGGCCTCGCCCCGCCGCTCCGAGGTGAGCGCGGCGATCTGGCGCCGCGTGCGCGCGCTCTGCAGCGCCCGCTGCACGGCGGCGTCGAGGGAGGCGAAGGGGAAGGGCTTCACCAGGAAGTCGATGGCGCCGATCTTCATGGCCTCGACCGCGATGTCCACCGTGGAGTGGGCCGACATCATGATCACGGCCAGGTCGGGGTGCAGCCCCAGGGCCCGCTGCAGGGTGGAGAGGCCGTCGATCCCGGGGAGGCGGACGTCGAGCAGCATCAGGTCGGGGGTGCTCTGCGCCACCAGCTCCAGGGCCTGCTCGCCCGACTCGGCCGCCAGCACCTCGTAGCCGTCGCGCTGCAGCCGCTCGGAGGACGACCAGCGGATGAGCTTCTCGTCGTCCACCACCAGGATCTTGGCCGCGATTCCGTTCATGCCGCCTGCTCCGGGAGGCGCGCCGCGGGCGGCGTGGCCTGGTTGAGGGTGATGGAGAAGACCGTTCCGCCGCCGGCGGGACAGCGGTAGCCGATGTGGCCGCCGTGCTCGGCCACGATGCGGGCCGAGATGGCCAGGCCGAGGCCGTTCCCCTCCGTCTTGGTGGTGAAGAAGGGCTTGAACATGTTGCGCCGGACGTCCTCGGGGATCCCCGGGCCGGTGTCCTGGACCTCGACCGTCACCCGGTTCTCGTGGGCGAAGGAGCGCACCGTCAGGACCCCGCCGCCCGGCATGGCCTGGCAGGCGTTGAGGCAGATGTTGAGGAAGACCTGCTCGAGCTGCGCCGGATCGGCGAGCACCGGGGCCCCGGCCCGCAGCTCGGGCCGGATCTCCACCACGGCCGCCTTGCGCTGCTGGCCCACCAGGAACAGCACCTTGTCGAGCGTCTCGTTGACGTCGGCGGCCCGCAGGCGGGCCTTGGGCGGCCGGGCGAAGTCCAGCAGGCTCTCCATGGTGTGGGTGAGGCGGGACACCTGGTGGCGCATCTCGCCCACCACCTCGGCCTCGCGCGGCGATCGCGACAGGTCCTCGGCCAGCACCTCGAGCGCACCCGAGAGGCCGGCCAGGGGGTTCTTGATCTCGTGCGCCAGGCCGGTGGCCAGCTCTCCCACCGCCGCGAAGCGGTCGGCCCGGACCATCCGCTCCTGGTAGAAGGCCTCGAGCTCGGCCTGGCTGCGCCGCAGCGCCGCCAGCATCTGCTCGAAGCCCCTGGCCGCCACGCCGAGCTCGTCGGGCCGCCCCTCGTCCGCCCGCACCGAGAGGTTGCCCGCCTCGGCGCGCTTCATCGAGGCCACCAGGCGCTTCAGCGGCGCCACCGCCTCGCGCGAGAGCAGCCACCAGGCGATGGCCAGCAGCATCACGAAGGCCACGCCCGCCGAGAGCCCCATGGTCTGGGCCAGCTGGCGCTGCTGCGCCACGATGGGGGCCCGGTTGAAGCGCATGTCGATCCAGCCGTTCACCCGGCGCCGATCGCCGTGGCACACCGAGCACGACTCGGCGTTGGGGATGGGGCGCACCACGGCGTAGAAGCGGGAGTTCCCGCCGGGCGCGTTGACGATGGTCGGCTCGTGGAACTGGTCCACCGCCGGACCCCAGGGGCGGGTCCCCACCAGCTCGCGGCGGGTCGAGCCCACCACCTCGCCCCCGGGCTTGATGAGGCTCACCGAGTCGATGTCGGCCCGGTGCCCCGCGACCACCGCCAGCGTCTGGGCCGCCGCCGCCGGGTTCCCCTGCAGCATGTTGCTGGAGATGCTGGCGGCGAGCATGCTGGCGAAGAGCTCGGCCTTCTCGTGCTGGCCCTTCTCCATGTCGTGGCCGTAGAACACGGTCGCCGAGCCCACCATCGCCACCAGCGTCGCGGCGAAGAGGATGGCGGTGGGCACGAGAATCCGCGCCCGCAGGCTCTTGTCCAGTCGGTGGAAGATGTGGCTCAGGGTCGCCACCGCGCCTCTCCGTGCATCGCGATCGGGGCCGTCGGGCCTGCCGGGGACCGCCATCGCAAGGATGGGGCCAGTGCGTGGGCACCTTGGCGCAGGGCGGGGCAAATGCCCCAGCCGGCGGGGGATTTGGCCCAGGCCCGGGATGGCCGCACCAGCACCCAAGCCACGGAAGCGGCGGGAGTTTTGCGCGCGCGGCGGACGCGGCGCAAGCCTTGCGGAGGCGGCTCGCCCGGGGCACCCCTATTGCACCGCTGGCGGCCCACATGGCGAAGTCCCCCCTCAAGGAGATCGCCGGCCCCGGCGGAAAGCTGCCGCTGCGCCCGGAGGACGAGGCAGTGGTGGATCTCCTGATGCTCGTCCAGGGGGAGACCAGCGGCCGCCCGCTCGACGACGTGCTGGCCGAGTTCGGCCGCTCCCGCAGCACCTACTACGAGAAGCTGCGGCGCTTCCGCGACCAGGGCATCGAGGGCCTGCTCGCCCGGCCTCCCGGGCCCCGCAGCGCCTGGCGCCGCCCGCTGGAGGTGGTCCGCTTCATCGTCACCGCGCGCCTGCGCGACCCCGAGCGGAGCGCGGCCGCCATCGCCGAGGACATCCACCGGCTGGGCCACGACGTCAGCGTCCGGAGCGTCGAGCGGACCCTGACCCAGTTCGGCCTGACGCGTCCCGCCCGCGCGGCGGGCCGCCGGGCCGGCAGCCTCCCCTAGGGCGCGAGGCCGGCGCGCTCGGCCTCGGCCCTTCGCCCCTCGGCATCCATCTCGGCCAGCATCCGCCGCACCGCCTCGGGCATCTCCCCGCCCCGCGCCATCCGGTGCATCTCGGCGCCGAGGTAGCTGTGCTCGATGAGCAGCTTCAGCACCCGCACCATGAAGGAGCGCTTGGCGGGCGAGAGGCGGTCGAGGTTCCTGAACTTGTCGTGGAAGAAGCTCCCCGTGGCAGCGTGCAGCTCGCGCTGCATCTCGGCGAGCGTCATGGCGTCCGGCTTCACCACCGGCTCGACGAGGTTGTAGCGGCGGTAGTCGGCGGTGGCCACGCGAGCGGAGAGCCCCGAGGCCGCGTCGGCGACGATGTCGGCGTAGGGCCACGGGGTGAGGGCCAGGAAGAAGGCCATGTCCGGCGCGTACCACTTGGCGAGCTCGACCGTCCGCCGGATCGATTCCGCCGTCTCGTCCGGGGTGCCCAGGACGAAGGAGGTCTCGCTCACCATCTCGTGGGCGTTGATGAGGTCGATGGCCCGCTTCGACTCCGCCACCTGGATGTCCTTGTGGAAGAGGTTCAGCTTCGACTGGCTGGCGGACTCGACGCCGACGTACACGTGGGACACCCCGGCGGCGCGGTACCGGGGGAGCAGGGCTTCGTCGCGCAGGATGTCGTCGACGCGGGTCTCCATCAGGATCTCGACCCCGGTGCGCCGCTCGATGAGCAGGTCCAGGATCCGCTCCCAGCGGTGCCGGCTGGCGGTCGGCGTCTCGTCGGCGAGCATGGCCACCCGGACCCCGCGCTCGTCGCGCAGGCGCTCCAGCTCCTCCACGAACCGGAGCGGGTCGCGGCCCCTCCAGGTCCGCTCCCAGAACTTCTGCTGGGAGCAGAAGCTGCACCGCTGCCCGCAGCCGCGCGCCGAGGAGACGATGGCCAGCCGCCCGGCCGGGCTGGGGCGGTACCAGTACAGCTTCCAGTCGAGGAGGTCCCAGGCCGGGGTGAGCGCGTCGAGGTCCTGGGCGAAGCGGCGCGGCCGGTTGCAGACCGGGACCCCGCCCCGGCGCCAGGCCAGGCCGTCGACCCGGGCCCACTCGCGCTCGCCGCCGCCGGCCGCGACCGCGCGGACGACGTCGGCGACGGTGTGCTCGCCCTCGCCGCGGACCACCAGGTCGACGTGGGGATCGTCGCGGAGGATCTGCTCCCAGCAGAAGGTGGGGTGGACGTTGCCGAGGACGGTGACGATGCGCGGGTCGAGCCGCTTGGCGGTGGCGCACACCTGGCGCGCATCGGGCTCCATGGCGGTGATGGCGCCCAGCGCGACCACGTCCGGGCGGAAGCTCTCGATCTCCCGCGCGATGTCGCCGTGCCCCTGGAACAGGCTCATGGCGTCGTGGATCCGGACCTCGGCGCCGGCGGCCCGCGCGTGACCGGCGAGGTAGACGAGGTTCAGCGGCAGCCAGACGCCGGCGGCCTCGACCACGCCCGAGTGGTAGGGGGGCGAGACGAGCAGGAGGCGCGGCGGTGCGGCCATGTGGGTGCGCTCCGTTCCCCGGCCCCCGGCGTCTCCGGTGGCCTTCGCTCGGAGAGCACGAAGGAGGCCACCGGCGGCCCGGCGCAATCTCCCGGAAACACGCCGGCTGCGGCGCTCGGCGGCGCGCAAGGGTTGCGGCGCCCTCCGCGGCGCCTGCATTTCTGACGGTCGCCGGGGCCCCGCCCCGGGGCCCTCACTGGAAGTACGCCGAGTGCAGGGACGGCATGGCGAAGGGCAGGACGAGCGCGGCCAGGACGAAGACGGCGAAGGCGGCGAGCGCCGACCAGGCGGTGGCCGGCGGCTTCATCCGGAAGAAGAGCCGCGCGTGCAGGAAGGTGCCGTAGGCGAGCCAGGTGACGAGCGACCAGGTCTCGATGGCGTCCCAGCCCCAGTAGCGTCCCCAGGACTGGTTGGCCCAGATGGCGCCGGCGGCCACGGTCACGGTCCAGAAGACGAAGCCGAAGCCGACGAAGCGCACGGTGTAGGCGTCGAGCGCGTCCCGGGGCGGCAGCCGCTCGGTCCAGCCGCCCGGCCTCGGGCGCCAGTCCACCAGCTGGAGCACCGAGGTCCCCACCGAGAGGAGGAAGGCCGCCGCCGACAGCTTGGCGAAGGCGACGTGGAACACGAGCCAGATCGAGCGCAGCGTGGGCGGGAGGTCGCGAGCCTCCGGGCTGGAGAAGAGGCCGAGGGCGATGGCCAGGATGGCGACCGGCATGACCACCAGGCCCACCGCTCCCCACGCCGGGCGCCGCCACAGGAACACCGCCAGGGCGGCGATCGCCACCCAGGCGTTGGAGGAGAGGACCTCGTAGCGCAGCATGTACGGCCCGTGGCCCACCGCAGCCCAGCGGACGAGGATCGCGGCGCCGTGGGGTGCCAGCCCGGCGACCGCCGCGAGGCGCGCCCAGCGGACGCGCTCCGGGTGCCCGAAGAACACGGCGTTCCCCAAGATCGCCGCCGAGGCGGCGTAGGCGGCGACGCCGGCCCAGTGGAGCGCGACCTCGAGCGCGAACCGGCTCACGGGGCCTCCCGCCGCGTCGCCGGCGCCGCGGGGGCCACGGTCTCCACGCCGTGGAGGGCCCCCGGGCCGGCGGCGGCGCCCCCGGCGCGGCCGACCTCGGGGGGCCGGTCGAAGGCGATCCGGTCCACCACCCAGCGCCCGCCGACCTTCCCCAGGTGGTACGCCACGAAGTAGCGGTCGCGCGCCTCCTGGCCCACCTGCTCCCCCGAGCCGATGCGCCGGTCGCGGTAGTGCCAGCGCTCCTCGGTGTGGACCACGACCTCGCCGCCGCGCCGCTCCACCCCGAGGACCTCGAGCCCGAGGAGGCTGGCGTCGAGCGTGATGCCGGCGTCGGCCTTGACGCCGATGAGCGCCGCCAGCCGCCGCGCCTCGGCGGCGCCGGCCACGGGCTCGAGCACCCGGGGATCGCTGGCCCGGAAGGCCTCGACGACCCGGGCGTCGTAGCTCTCGACGAGCCTGGCCGCGTCCCGGTCCGACGGATCCCGGCACCCCAGGAGCGCCAGGAGCGCCGCCGGTGCCGACCACGCCCTGCGCATGCGCCATTCTACCCCGCCGGGCCGCCCTCCTCCCGCACCAGGCGCCGGAACCGGTCGGCGAACAGCGGGGAGAAGCGCTCGGGCCGCAGCGCCACCGAGACCCGCTCCCACTCCCCCTCGCGGCGCACGATCACGGCGGCGTCCACCTTGACCACCGAGAACATGAGGATCGCCCCGCCCAGCGCCAGCGCGAAGCCGGCGTAGGCGGGCCAGGTGGAGAGGTCCCGGGCGGCGACGAGCCGCGCCCACCACCGCAGGTCGCGGAGGACGACCCGGCCGCCCCCCGGCAGCTCCAGCCCCTCGCCGGGCCGGAGGGTGGCCCCGGCCAGGAGCGCGTGCCCCCCGAGGACGCGCAGCTCCAGCTCGGCGGGCCGCTCCCCCCCGGGGCCGGCCCGCGCCCGGAGCCGGAGGCGGAGGCCGCCGGGCCGGACCTGGCTCGCCTCGAACTCCCGGGGCCCGGCCTCGTCCAGCATCGCCACCTCGCGCTCGGTCGCCCCCTGCCATTCGATCTCGAGGAACGCGGCGCAGCCGTGCCGGCTCGAGAGGTAGAGGCGATCCGGCCCGAGGTCGAGGGGAGCGTTGATGGCGAGGACCTCCTCCCGCGGCGCGGGGCCGCCGAGGGCGACGCGCGCCTCCAGGCGAGCCAGCTGTCCGGACGGGTAGCGGCCCGGCAGGAGCGCCCGGAGCTCGACGGGAACGCCGAGGGAGAGAGGCCGCGCCAGCAGCCCCCTCCACTGGGCGCCGAAGGCCTCCGGCCGCGGCTCCAGCACCTCCCCCTCGTAGAGGTGCACCACCGCGTCCACGCCGAAGAGCATGCGGCCGATCCCGGCCAGCAGCACCACCAGGAGGCCCAGGTGGAACAGCGGCGAGCCGGCCAGGCCGATGCGGTGGCGCGACTCGAGGCGCGTGGCGGCGCCGCGGGCCGGCCGGAGGAACTCGGCGCGGTGGGGCGCCGACCGGAAGGACGCCTCGGTGGGAAGCGCGCGCCATTCGCGGGCCAGGCGCCGCCACTGCTCCACCAGGACGATCGACAGCGACGCGCCCGCCAGCGCCACCAGGCAGAGCAGCCACCAGGTCTGGAAGACGTGGTCCAGTCCCAGCAGCCGCACCGCGGCTGCGGCCAGCGGATGCTCCAGGGCCAGGCGTCCGCGCTCGGCCGGGGTCGGCGCCTGGGTGACGGCGGTGCTCGCCAGGCCGGCGAGCGCCAGCAGGACGAGCTCGGCGACGATGGTGCGGGGCGACCGGAGGAGGCGCTTCGGGGAGAGCATCGCGGGGGCGGGAGGGGTCCCCCGGCATTCTGCACGCGGTGCAACCCCGCGACAACTCAGGGCCTCGTGCGCCCTCCGGAATCCACCCCCGGCCTGCTCCGGACTCCGTCCCCCGCGCTCCCCGGCGCATCCGGCACCTCTCCCGGGACAGCGGACCCGCCCGCCGCCGGCGCGCCCGGCCGACCGCCCCCGGTCCGGGCGGCGCTCCTCCTCGGGATTCATTCCCCGCCAACTGGGGAATCGCGCCAATTACGCCGCCGCGGGATTGGTGCGAGATTGTCGCCGTAGGATGCAACACGGCAATCGACGATCTACCCACAGCGAAGCACACCGAGAGGGAGGAGAGGCCATGACGAGGTTCAGCGCGGGCGAGCGGGCGAAGGCAGGCTACTACTTCAGCGCCAAGAGCTGGGAGGTCCACCCGGTCCCGGCCGACGGCGAGAGGCTCCCGGGCGAGGCGGGGCAGCACTGGTACGCCATCCCCACGGCAGCGGCCCTGATCCTGACGCCGCTGCTCGGCCTCACCTTCCTCATGTTCCTCCCCTTCATCGGGTTCTACCTGACCATCGAGGCGGCGATGCGGCCGCTCGTCCGGGTCTTCCGGCGCGAGGCCACCGAGCTCGCCGCCACCATGAGCCCCGGCTGGCAGCCCGGCGAGGCGCACCTCACCGGGAAGCCCTCGGGCAAGGCGGAGGGCGCCGGGGAAGCGGGCACGCCCGAGGAGGACCTGGAGAAGCTGGCCCGCGAGATCGAGTCCAAGCGCAAGCAGGGGAAGTAGGTCGGCACGCAGCGGGAGAGGGAGGACGCCATGGCCCGTCACGTCGGCGGAACGAAGGTGGAGAGCGGGTACTACGTGAACACCAGGAGCTTCGCCGTCGTGACCCTGCCGGTCGACGGCCCGCTGCCCGGCGGGGAGGGGGATCGGTTCGTGCGCGTCCCCTGGCCGCTCCTGATGCTGGCGGCGCCGGTGGTGGGGGGCGCCTTCGTGATCGCCTACCCCATCTTCGGCTTCTCGATGATGGTCCTGGGCCTGGCGAAGAAGGTGGCCGGGGTGGCCAGCCAGGGCGCCGAGGAGCTCGCCGCCACCCTGGCACCGGGCCACGCAGTGGGCGAGGCGCACCTCACCGGCAAGCGGGGCGAGGCTCCGAAGCCCGGCGAGGGGCCCGCGCCGCGCGACCCGGAGGTCGAGGATCTGGAGAAGGAGATCCGGGAGAGGCGCGAGGGGAAGTAGGCGGGCCGCGAGCCCGCGCCGGGCCCCGCCCTCCCCCCGCCCGGGGGCGAGGGCGGTCGCGTCTGGCTAGCTCTCCACCCGGATGACGCCGAGCTTCAGGGCGTAGCGCACCAGCTCGGTGCGGTTGTGCAGGTCGAGCTTCTCCATCATGCGCTCGCGGTGGCTCATGGCCGTCTTGACGCTGATGCCGAGGAGCTCCGCCACCTCCTTGTTGCTCTTCCCCTCGGCCACCAGCTTCAGCACCTGCTTCTCCCGGTCGGTGAGCGACTCGTAGGGGTCGCCTCCCCCCTTCCCGCCGCCGGTGCCCGACTCCTCCATCGCCGTCCGCGCCACCTCGGGGTCGAGCACAAGCCCCCCCCGGTGCACCGCGCGGATGGCGTTGGCCAGCTCCGCGCCGGCCGACTTCTTGAGGACGTAGCCCGCCACGCCGGCCTTGAGGAGCCGCCGCACGTACTCCCGGTCCTCGTACTGCGACATCACCAGCACCCGGGCCCGCAGCCCGGCCTTCTTCATCTCCAGCGTGGCCTCGATGCCGCCCAGGCCCGGCATGGCGATGTCCATGAGGACGACGTCGGGGTCGAGCTGCCTGGTCCGCTCGACCGCCTGGAGGCCGTCGGAGGCCTCGCCGACCACCTCGATGTCCTCGGAGCCGGCCAGGAGGGCGCGCACGCCCTCGCGGAGGATGGCGTGGTCGTCGGCGATGAGTACCCGGATCTTGCTCACGCTGGGCCGCCCTTCGGCGGATTGTCGCCCGCCGGGGCCGGGCTGTCACCCGCGGCGGCCGGCGGGCCCGGTGCCGCGGCCTCGACGGGGGTCTCGGCGCCCTCCGGCAGGGGTACCCGAACCACCACCCGCGTCCCCTGGCCCTCGGCCGACTCGATGGTGGCGCTGCCCCCCAGGAGCTCGGCGCGCTCCTGGATGCCGAGCAGGCCGTAGTGCGGCCGGTCCTGCGGGCCGGGTCCCTCCGGGTCGAAGCCCTGGCCGTCGTCCTCGATCTCGATCCGCAGCTCGCCGCGGGCGGCCTCGAGCTGGATCAGCACCGAGTCGGCCCGGGCGTGGCGCAGGACGTTGTTGATGGCCTCCTGGCAGATGCGGAACACGGCGATCTCCACCTCGGGGGCCAGCCGGGTCCGCGGCGCCGGGCCGACCTCGCATCGCAGCGAGATGCCGCGCTCGCCCAGGTGGCGCTCGGCGTACCAGCGCACCGCCGAGTAGAGGCCGAGATCGTCGAGCACCGACGGGCGCAGGTCGAGGATGAGCCGGTGGATCTCGTCGAGGATGTGCACCGCCAGGGCCTTCACCTCGTCGAGGCGCGGCTCCCGGTCGCCCGACCGGAGCGCCGCCACCGCCGACTCGAGCCCCATGACCAGCACCGCCAGGCTCTGCGTGGTCTCGTCGTGGAGCTCCCGGGCGATGCGCTTGCGCTCGTCCTCCTGGGCCGTGATGACGGTGCGCAGCAGCCGGGCCCGCTGCTCGTCCCGATCGCGCAGCTTCCGGTAGGCCTGGTGCAGCTCCCGCGTCCGCTCCTCCACCCTGCCCTCCAGCTCGGAGTTGGCGCGGGCCACGAGCCCCATGGCGTCGGCCAGCGAGGCCCGCATCCGGTCGAGCGACCGCCCGAGCCGGCCCACCTCGTCGCGCCCCAAGTCGGGGATGGGCTCGTCGAGGCGGCCCGACGCGATCTTCTCGGCCTCGGCGGTGAGCACCCCCACCGGCCGGGTGATGCTGCGGGTGGCGCCCCAGGCGAACCCGCCGGCGAGGAGCAGCACCCCCAGGGCCACCAGGGGCAGGCTCCGCGGCAGGGCGCCGCTGGTCGCCAGGACCACCGACTCCGGCTGGACCAGGGCCACGCCCCAGGGGGCCGCGGAGAGGGGGGCGAAGGCCAGCACCGAGGGCTCGTCCCCCGGCTGGTGGCAGTCGCTGCAGCGTGCGGCGAAGGGGCGGTGCTCGCGGATGTGCTGCGTCGCGCTCGGGCCGCAGGCACCCGGGCGGTGGACCCGGGTCCGGTCGGTGCGGGCCAGCACCGGCCCCACCGGCCCGACCAGGTCGGCCCATCCCTGCCCCTCGGGCGCCAGGCGCCGCAGGGCGCCCGACTGGCGGGGCATGCTCGGGTCGACGAGGCCGCCGACGATCCCGGCCACGTTCCCCCTCCAGCTGGACACCGGCACCATGGCGTAGATGCGGAAGGCGTCTCCGTCGCGCACCAGCCCGGAGACCCGCGGCCGCCCGCTGCGGAGGACCTCCCGCAGCTCGGGGAGGTCCGGGGGAGGCGCGACCGGGCGGGCATGCTGCGGCTCCTCGAGGAGCAGGGCCCCCTGCGCGTCGAGCAGGAACACCCCCCCCACGAAGCGGAAGCCGAGGTAGGCGCGCCGGAGCAGGTCCCGCTCCCTGTCCATGTGGCGGGCCTCGGGGTCGAGCGAGAGCGAGGAGGCGATGCGCTGCAGCGCCTCCAGGTCGCCCGTCAGCGCCTCGTCCAGCTGCCCGGCCGCGGCCACCGCCGCCTCCTCGCGCGAGCGGATCAGGCGCTCGTCCAGCTCGCGGAGCCGGGCCCAGGCGATCCCCGCGACCAGGAACGAGGGCAGCAGCACGCCCACGCCCACCAGCAGGAGCACGCGGAAGCCGAGCCCGGAGCGGCTCGGCAGGAGGCGCACGGGCGCCGCGCTCACGGCTCGTCCCGGGTGGTCCGCGCCATGCGCATCATCTCCTCCACGCTGCCGCGGGACCGGAGCACCACCTGCCGGCCCTTCTGCGTCCAGACGAGCTCCCGCCACACGTGCCCGTCCGGGCCGACGATCCGGCGCAGGGGGACGCGGAGGCCGCCGAGCCAGGTGGCTCCCTCGTCGAGGACCGTCGCCGCCGGGACCAGCCGCGGGGGGACGGCGCCCGGCCGGGCCGCCTGGGCCAGCAGCATGTGCGGCCCTCCCCGCCGGCCCTCGAAGTCCAGGGCGGCGCCTCCCGGATCCCCGGCCGCGACCCGGACGGCGGAGGGTGGCCAGGCGATGGAGTCGGGGAAGTACCCGGGCAGCAGCAGGCGGACCCGCAGCCTGCGCTCGGCCTCCTCCACGCCGGCGACGCGCCGGACGTCCCTCGACTCGCCGGCGATCCAGCTGGGCACGGCGTCGAGCGCGGCCAGCAGGGCGGCGGCGCCCCCCAGCACCACCGCCAGCCCGGCGACGGTCCGCCAGAGATCCAGGGGGCGCCAACGGGGGGCGGCTGCGGCGCGGGCGCTCATGCGACCAGGAGCAGCAGCGCCGGCAGGGCCAGCGCCACCAGGGACAGGCGCAGCCGGGCCAGCGGGGAGCGCCCGGGCGCGCCGTCGTCGAGGAGCCTGCGGCAGCGCAGCTCGACGTCGCGGAAGCGCGCCCGCCGCAGCGGCTCGCGCAGCGCGGTGCCGAAGGGGAGCGTCGGGAGGCGCCCCGCCCCGCCGGAGGCCCGGTAGAGCCGGACCAGGGCGCTCGCCAGCGCCAGCCGGTCGCCCGCGATCTCCGCGCCCCGGTCGTCGGCGCGCCGCTCCGCCTCGCGGGCCATGGTGCGCGCCAGCACCTGGGCCACCGGGTTGAAGAGCAGGAGCGCCCGCACCGCCATGAGCAGCCAGGAGACGAGCGGGTCTCGCTGCGCCAGGTGCACCATCTCGTGCGCCAGCGCCGCCCTCCGCTCAGTCGGGTCGAGGAGCCGCAGGGCGCCCCGCGAGACGACCACCGCCGGCAGGCGCACCCCGGAGCAGTAGAGCGCGGGGAAGTCGAGCTCCAGGACGCGCAGGGGCGGCGGCGCCGTGCCGGCGGCCCGGGCCAGGGCCGCCACCTCGCCGGCGAGGTCGGACGGGGCCGGCGCCTCCGGCCCCCGGACCCGGCGGCTGCCGCGCACCAGCGGCACGAGGTCGAGGAGGAAGAGGACCAGGCCGAGCGCGACCAGGAGGAGGACGAACAGGGGGTACAGGCTCACGCCCAGGATGCGGACCTCCTCCCAGTGCCGGCCCGAGAAGAGGGCCCAGCGCTCGTGGAAGGCCTCCCCGGCGCGCCAGGGCCAGAGCGCCAGGAGCGGGGAGACCACCAGCGGCTGGAGCAGGGCCACCGACCGGAGCGCCAGCCGCTCCTCGGGCCTGCCGATGCGCCAGAGGCGAAGCAGGGCCTCCACCGCCAGCGCTCCCACCAGGGCGTGGACGATCGACTGCGCGACGAAGTCAGCCCATCTTCCCGGCATCCGCGTGGCCGTGGCCCAGCTCGGCCACGGTCTTCCCTTCCATCCGCGCCAGCTCCAGGGGGTGCTCGTGGAGCATCCGCTCGCGGGAGATCCTACCCGTGAAGATGGTGGTGTCGAAGGGGAAGACGTCGGGATTCAGGTGTGCGTTGTAGATGTGCCAGATGGTGATCACCAGGAAGGCCATCAGGCCCTCGTTGGAGTGCGCCACCTTGGCCGCCGGGATGAACTGGCCGGGGACCAGGCGCGCCGCCCAGGTGGGGAAGTAGAGGATGAAGCCGGTGAGCACCATGATGATGTTGCCGGCCACCAGGCCCCAGTACTCGAACTTCATCCGGTAGTCGTACCGGTCGAAGAGCGGGGCCTTGTCGGCGACGCCCAGGTAGTAGCGCAGCGTCCCGATGGCGTCTTCGAAGTCCCGGCGCGCCGGCACCATGCTGAGCCGGACCTTCTTCCCCACCACGGTGTTGAACGCCATGGCGAAGTGGAGCACCGTCGAGAGCGCCAGCAGCACGCCGCACAGCCGGTGCAGGGCCCGGGTGGTGTCGATGCCCCCGAAGAAGCCGATCAGCGCCTGGGCCCAGCCGGCGGTGTAGAACTTCTGCGGCAGGCCGGTCAGGCACAGCAGCGTGAACACCACCATGGTGACGAGGTGCTCGACGCGCTGCTGCACGTTGAAGCGGACGATGGTCTCGTTGCTCATCGGTTCACCACCACGCGCCAGAGGTGCAGGGCGATCTGCAGGACCAGGCCGCCGACCATGAAGGGGATCATCACCCGGTAGAACATCTGGACCAGCCAGACGACGGGCGCTTTCTGCGGGCTGGGCTCGTAGTGGGAGAGCCAGCTGGCGGGGAAGTCGTCGGTGGCGTCGGGGTGGCACTTGCGGCAGGTCTTGACCAGGTTGGCGCGCACCACCGGGGAGCTCGGGTCCTTGGTCTTGGCGATGTCGTGCACCCCGTGGCAGTCGGTGCACACCGCCGCGAACAGCTGGCCGTCCTTCCCGTTCTTGGCGCCCTTGGGTCCCTTCGAGGCGCGGGAGAGGCTGGCCGACATCCCGTGGAAGTCCCGCAGGTAGGTGGACACCACCTTGGTGGAGAGGCCGTAGCGGGCCATCATCTTCTCGTCGGTGTGGCAGCGGCCGCAGACCTCCGGGGTCCGCAGCGCCAGCGAGCCGTCGCGCGGGTCGGCGATGTCGTGGGCCCGGTGGCAGTCGGTGCACACCGGCACGTCCTGGTTGCCCGCGGTCAGGCCCTGGCCGTGCACGCTCCCGAGGTAGACCCGGTTCACCTCCGCGTGGCAGCCGGCGCAGGTCCGCGAGATGCGGGCGCGCGGCTCGGTGGGCCGCGTGATGTCGTGGGAGCCGTGGCAGTCGACGCACAGGGCCGCCTTGCGGTTGCCCTTGGCCATCACCGCGAAGTGCACGCCGTCCAGCGTCTTGGTGTAGTTGGCGAAGTGGCAGGACTTGCACTGCTCGTAGTAGGCGGTGGTGACGTCGCGCCGGGTCTGGAAGGGCTTGGACTCGTGGGGGTAGCCGGTCTTGTCGGAGTGGCAGTCGACGCAGCGCAGGATCTCCCCGTGGACCGACTTGGCGAAGGCCTGCTGGTCCACGTAGAGCGGCAGCTTCTCCCCGCTGGGGAGGTCCAGGGTCTGCGACGGATCCGCGCCGTGGCATCCGAGGCAGTCGTCCTCCTCGGCCGGGATGCCGGCGCGCGCGGCCCCCGCCAGCCCTGCGGCCAGAAGCCCCAGCAGTGCGAGTTTGGTGGTCGACATGGCGCTCCAGCCCCTCGGTTCGGGGCGCCCGGGTCTGCATTTCTCTACGCCAACCCGATTGGAGCGTCCAATACTTTCGTCAATTTATTCCACAGTCGCCGACATTCTCGACGGTAGTTTTGAGACAGGAGAGGCAATCCGCGACAATCTGCCGCGGGCGGCTGCAGCGCGTGCGGACCTCCCCCGCGCCCGGACGCAAGATTCGCGCAGCCGGGACGCGGGGGAGCGGTGCGGCCGGGGGCCGCGGGGACCGGCGCCGGCAGGCGCCGTCCCGGACGCGTCACTGCTTGTGGCAGAGCTCGCAGCTCTCGAACCCGAAGGCCTGCTTCCCGTGGCAGGCGCCACAGGCCGCCCCCTTCTCCATGGCCTCGTGCGTCACCGACCGCAGCCCCACCGCCCTGCCCCTTTCCAGGATCGCGAACCGGGCCGGGTGGCAGCCGATGCAGCTCGGCGACCGCGCGTCCACGTGGGTGGCGTGGCTGAAGGTCACCGGCCCCGGGCTCCCGTCGGACGGGGGGAAGGCGAAGTCGGCAGGCAGGTGCGGGAGTGCCGCCCCCGCCGCGGTCGCCAGCCCCGCGGCCAGCAGGGCGCCCATCCACTTCCCGCTTCGGCTGATCTCGCGCATGGCCATTCCCCTCAGCTCCGGAAGTACTCGCGGCACAGCTCGTCCCAGCGCTCCGGCGAGAGCTCCCGGGCGATGCCCGGGACGGGAGCGCCGCCGTCCTGCAGCACCGCCCCGAGGCGGGGGGCGGCCCGCGCCGCCAGGGACTCGCCCGCCTGCTCCAGCCACCGGCGAGCGGCGGCCCCGGAGAAGAGCTGGCGGGCGTTGGAGGGCAGGCGGGTGGGACGCACCTTGAACAGCCAGCCGGCCCCGTACGGCTCCTCCTGCCACGCGCCTTCCCGCTCCACCGCCGGGTTCACCTCCGCCACCGTGCCGTCGACGGGCGAGACCAGGGGGACGAGCTTGTCGCCGTCCCGGGCCAGCAGCGCCGGGGACCCCTGGGCCACCGCCGAGCCCGGCGGCGGCAGGCCCATGCGCTCCACCGGGCCGAGGAGCCGGGCGGCGAAGTCGTCGAGCCCCACCTCCACCAGCCCGTCGCCCGCCGGCCGGGCCCAGGTGTGGCCCGGGTGCAGCAGGACGCCGTCCGGCACGGTGAACCAGCTGGTGGCGGTGGCGCCGGCGGCCCGCACCGCGCGCCGGGCGGTGGCAGCGACCCGCACCGCCTGCCCGCCGCGCACGTACCTCCAGAACGGGATGAAGAGGAGCAGGTAGCCGACGCCCAGGGTGTACTCCAGGAGCTTCGCCGGGTAGGTCGAGAGGAACTCGTGGCCAGTCATGGGGTCTCCCTTCAGTGCTCGGCGGCGAGGTCGGCCGGCTCCCGCAGCACCGGCATCCGGAGGACGATCCAGCGGAAGGCCAGCACACCGATGGTCACCAGGGTCAGCGACACCCAGAGCTCCATCCAGCTGGGCAGGTAGTGGTCGGGGTTCTCGTAGTCCCAGGCCACCATCGAGACGTTGACCCGGTTCAGGATGATGCCGAGCACGGCGATGACCCCGGCGACGCGGACCACGTCCGCCCGGCGGTGGCGCGCGCCCCAGGCGTAGAGGAGCGAGGGCAGCAGCACGAAGCCCAGCATCTCCACCAGCCACCACTTCCCCAGGAACCCCTGGCCGATGTAGCCCCAGGCGTGGTTGTCGATGACGCCCTGGAGCTTGAGGAAGAAGTAGGCGAACAGCACGACCGCGCCGGCCTTCCCCAGGCCGATGGTGAGCGCGTCGGCGTCGACGTGGTGCCCCCGCAGCTGGCTGGCGAAGATGCGGTGCGAGATCGAGCTCTCGACGATCACCATGGAGATGCCGGCGATCACGGCGGTGATGAAGAAGAAGGCGAAGATCCAGGGCGACCACCAGAGGGGGTGCAGCTTCCCGGGGGCGATGATGAAGAGCGAGCCCAGGGCCGACTGGTGCATGGAGGAGAACATCACCGAGAGCACCGTGAGGGCCAGCAGGATCTTGCGGAGCGGCTGGTAGAGGCGCCGGAGCCCCAGCCACTCGAAGAACGGCACGGCGAACTCGAGGGAGAGGACCAGGGTGTAGCAGACCACGCACCAGGCGACCTCGAAGAGCACCGAGCGCGTGCCGTTCTGGGCGAAGATCTGGACCATGTTCCAGGGCTTCCCCAGGTCGGCGATGAGCCCCACCACCGCCATGAGGTAGCCGAGGAACCCGGTCAGGATCGCCGGCCGCTCGATGGCGTGGTACTCCTCCAGGCCGAAGATCTCGACCGCCGCGCCGATGGTGAACCCGCCGGCCGCCAGCGCGATGCCGGTCATCATGTCGAAGCCGATCCACACCCCCCAGGGCTGCGTCTGGGAGAGGTTGGTGGTGGCGCCCAGTCCTGCGTAGAAGCGATAGAGGAGCAGCGGCACGCCCACCATGCAGATGAAGGCGGCCACGCCGTTGAAGGGCGTGAGCAGCGAGCGCAGGTACTCGCCCGGCCTCATCCCCAGGAGGATCTTCTCCTGGAACCAGGAGCCCCGGGCTTCGGCGGCGACGGCGCTAGTCATGGCTTGCCTCCCCTCCTCCCTGCTTGCCGCCCTCCCTGCTCGCCACCTCCCTCTTGCGGTGCGAGAAGGCGTAGATCCCCATGAGCAGCGGCGGCCACAGGGTCATGACGAAGGGCGGAACGCCCAGTGCGCCCTTGACCAGCTGCGGGTACGACGCGTCGGCGACGGTGACCTTGAGGTCGAGCCGGGAGAAGTCGACGTCCGAGATGTAGAGCCAGTTGGTCCCGCCGGCCTCGTGCTCGCCGTAGACGTGGTGCACGTACTTGCCCGGGCTCCCGTAGACGCGGCGCTTCGCCTCCTCGAGCAGCGCGCCCCGCTTGCCGAACGTCAGCGCGCCGCTGGGGCACACCGAGGTGCAGGCCGGCGCCAGCCCCTGCGCCTGCCGCGCGGCGCAGAAGGTGCACTTCTTCACCGTGGGGACGGCCTTGGCGTACTCGTACTTGGGGATCTCGAAGGGGCAGGCCACCAGGCAGTAGCGGCAGCCCATGCAGCGCTCGGGGTGGTAGGTCACCGGGCCGTTCGGCAGCTTGTCGAGGGCCCGCACCGGGCAGGCCGAGGCACAGGCCGGCTCGACGCAGTGCATGCACTGGCGCTTGGCGAAGCGCGGCCCGCCGTCGGGCGCCTCGAAGCGGTTCACCACCGTGAGGCTCGTGGGCGACGTCTTGCGCACCTGGTCCAGCACCCGGTCGCCCGCCGGCGGCTCCGGAAGCCGGTTGGCCTCGGCGCAGGCCGCCTCGCAGGCGCGGCACCCGACGCAGAGGGTGGTGTCCACGAGCACGCTGCTCTCGCCTGCGCCCGCCGCGTCGCCGAAGGCGGCGCGGGCCTGGGTCCCGGCGGCTGCGGCGCCGGCGGCGCCGGCGAGCTTGAGGAAGGTCCTGCGTCGCATCTTCATTGTCGGTCCCCCCGGGTGACGCGTTTCAGGCCAGCAGCTCGATCACGCCGATGAACGCGGCGCCCAACATCGAGACGGCGAATGCGAGGATCATGGCTGCCCTCCCTTCCTGGCTGCGGTGTGTTCCGAGGTCTCGGTCTCGAACTCGTGGATCTCCTGGCCGGCGCGCTCCAGCGTCTCCCGGTAGGTGGGGCAGGCCTCGAAGCGCTCGCCCTCGCAGGTGCTGGCGGTCGTGAGGCGGTCGGTGGGGACGAACTTCTTGACGGGCACGGCCCGGCAGAACACCACGGTCACCTGGGTCAGATATGGGCAGGACATCGCGCGCCTCCACGCCTCTCCTTTCCACGCCCCGCGCCAGAGCGGAGCCGGCGCCACACGCCGAGTGATCAGGCGAGGTTGGCCACGGCGAGGAACCCACCGCGTCCGCGGGGTGCTGAGGAACTCGACGCGCGGAACGGCCGCACCCGGCGCCAATCCGCCGGGACGGCGAGGGGTTGCAGCCGTGAGGGTGCGGTGTTGCGTTTCTCGGCCGACCGCTGAGAAACGCAGCGGTGCGCTTCTACCTCTGCAGCTGGTAGCGGCGCATCTTGTTGTAGAGGGTGACCCGGTCGATGCCCAGGATGCGGGCGGCCTGCGTCACGTTGCCGCCCGTGAACGAGAGCACCTCGACCACGTGCCGCCGCTCGATCTCGTCGAGCGAGGGCGGCTCGACCCGGTCCTTGCCGCCCGGGGCCGCGCCCGTGGGCCGCAGCCCCAGGTCGCCGATCTGGATGACGCTCCCCTGCGCCACCACCGCCCCCCGCTCCAGCACGTTGCGCAGCTCGCGGACGTTCCCGGGCCAGGAGTGCGACATCAGCGCCGCCAGCGCGTCGGCGGAGACGCCCTCCAGCCGCTTGCCGAGCTCGACGGCCAGGGTCTCGAGGAAGCGCTCCACCAGCAGGGGGATGTCCTCCTTGCGGTCGCGCAGCGGCGGCAGCGTGATCGGGATGATGTTCAGGCGGTAGTAGAGGTCCTCGCGGAACGAGCCCTCCTCGATCGCCTTCGTGAGGTCCTTGTTGGTGGCGGCGACGATGCGCACGTTGACGCGCTGGGTGCGGGTCGAGCCGAGCGGGCGGTACTCCGTCTCCTGCAGGAAGCGCAGCAGCTTGACCTGGATGGCGGCCGTGATCTCGCCGATCTCGTCGAG
>DATIFE010000193.1:0-4492 GCA_035455425.1 Anaeromyxobacteraceae bacterium
CGGCGATGTCGTCGTAGTCCTGCCCCCACTGCGACTGCCCCTTCTTGGCGAGGACCCCCACCACCGTGAAGGGAACGTTCTTCACCCGGATCACCTGGCCCACCGGGTTGGCGCTGGCGCCGAAGAGCTTCTCCACCACCGTCTGGCCCAGGACCGCCGACTTGGTGGCGCCGTCCACGTCCGAGGCGGTGATGAGGGAGCCGCGGTCGATGGGCCAGGTCCGGATCGAGAAGTAGTCGGGGGTGGTGCCGAACACCTGGGTGGTCCAGTTCTGGTCCTCGGAGAGCACCTGGGTCACGGCGCGGAGCTGGGGGGCGGCGGCGCGCACCGTGGGGACCTCGTTGTGGATGGCCTTGAGATCCTCCCAGGTGAGCGTGGGCATCGACCCGAACCCGCCGTGGGCGCCCCCGGCGGTGGAGGTCCCGGGCAGCACGATGAGCATGTTCGAGCCCATGGCCGCGAAGGTCTGCTCGACCCGGGCCTTGGCGCCGTCGCCGATGGCCACCATGGCGATCACCGCCGAGACCCCGATGACGATGCCCAGGGTCGTCAAGAAGGAGCGCATCTTGTTGCGGAAGAGCGCCCGCAGCGCCACCCGGAGCGTCTGCAGGGGGCTCACGGGAGCGCCTCCTCCATGTCCGCCCTCGGCGGCAGGACCTCCGCCCGCCGCGGCGACCGCCTCGCGTCGGAGAGAACGCGGCCGTCACGCATCACCAGCACCCGCGAGGCGTACTGGGCGATGTCGGGCTCGTGGGTGACGAGCACCACCGTGATGCCTCCCCGGCCCAGGTCCTGGAACAGGCCCATGACCTCCACGCTGGTGCGCGAGTCGAGGTTGCCGGTCGGCTCGTCGGCCAGGATCACCCGCGGCCGGTTCACCAGGGCCCGGGCGATGGCGACCCGCTGCTGCTGGCCGCCCGACATCTGGTTGGGGAAGTGGCCGGCGCGCTCGGCGAGCCCCACCTGCGAGAGCGCCTCGGCGGCGCGGGCGTGCCGCTCGGCGGCCGGGGTCCCGGCGTAGAGCAGCGGCAGCTCCGCGTTCTCCAGGGCGCTAGTGCGGGAGAGGAGATTGAAGCTCTGGAACACGAATCCGATGGTCCCGTTCCGGATCTCGGCCAGACGCTCGATGGGAAGGCCCGACACGTCCTGGCCCTCCAGCAGGTAGCGGCCCGCGGTGGGCTGGTCCAGGCAGCCGAGGATGTTCATGAGCGTGGACTTCCCCGAGCCCGAGGCTCCCATGACGGCGGTGAACTCGCCCTGCTCGATGGTCAGGGACACGCCCCGCAGCGCCTCCACCTCCACATCGCCCATCCGGTAGGTCTTGGTGACGCCGTCGAGCTCGATCAGGGGAGCCTGGGCCATGGCGGACCTCGCCGGCTACAGCACGCGGCGCAGGCCGGCGGCGAAGCCGCTCGGCGGACCGATCGCGTCCGTGATCACCAGGTCGCCGGGCTGCACCTCTCCCTCGGCCACCTCCGTCAGGCTGCCGTCGGAGATCCCGGTGCGGATGCGGACCGGGCTCGGCTTTCCCTGGCGCAGGATCCAGACGGTCCGCTGGTCGCGCGTCTCGGCACCCTTGGCGGGCCCCCGGGCGGCGCGGCCCCCCCCGGCGTTCCCGGAGCCGCCCTGCGGCCCGGCCGCGGCCGTCAGCTCGGGCGAGGGCCTGAAGCGCAGGGCGGCGTTGGGCAGCCGTAGGACCTCGTCCTTCTCGGCGTAGACGAAGGTCACGTTGGCGGTCATCCCCGGCTTCAGCTTCAGCTCGGCGTTGTCGACGTCGATGACCGCGTCGTAGGTGACCACGTTCTGGACGGTCTGGGGCGCGTTGCGGATCTGGCGGACGGCGCCGCGGAAGACCTCCGCCGGGTAGGCGTCGACGGTGAAGGTGGCCCCCATCCCGGCCCGCAGGCGCCCCACGTCGGCCTCGGCCACGCTGGTGTCGACCTGCATCTTGGCGAGGTCCTCGGCGATGACGAAGAGGACGGGGGCCTGCAGCGAGGCGGCCACGGTCTGCCCCACGTCGACGTTGCGGGAGATGACCACGCCGTTCGTCGGCGAGACGATGTCGGTGTAGGCCAGGTTCACCTGGGATTGGTGGAGGGCGGCCCGGGCCTGCTCCACCGAGCCCATGGCCGCCTCGACCGCCGCCTGGGCGGCGTCGGCGTTGGCCGCGGCGGTGTCGGAGTCGGCCTGGGCGATGAGCTTCCTCTCGGCGAGCGCCCGGGCCCGGTCTCGCTGTCGCGCGGCGTCGACGGCCTGGGCCTTCGCCTTGGCCAGGTTGCCCTGGGCGGCGAGGTGGTTGGCCCGCGCCTGCTCCACCGCCGCCTGGAAGAGGGCGGGGTCGATCTTGGCGATGCGCTGCCCCTTCTTCACGCTCGAGTTGAAGTCGGCGTAGAGGGCGGCGATGCGCCCCGAGACCTGGCTTCCCACCTGCACCGTCACCAGCGCCGAGAGGGTCCCGGTGGCCGTCACCTTGGCGACGATGCGGCCGCGGTCGATGGCCGCGGTGTCGAACTGCACCCGGGGCTTGGCCGGCGTCCGCCAGCGCCAGAGGCCGATCCCGGCAGCCACGGCCGCGACCGCGGCCGCCAGGGCGATGAGCCGCCTCCTGCTCATGCGCCGGATCCGCGGGCCGGGACCCCGGCGCTCCGGGCCGACCGGTGGCTGGCTGTGGCCGGGTGCCCGGGACGGGCCCTCGGGGCTCGGAGGTCGCGGCGGGGCGCTCGCATGGGGGTCGGGTACGGGGCGCACTGTAGCCCCAACACCCCGGTCCAGGCTGGGAATTAAGCGTGCCGAACCGAAAACCGGGGCCTAGACTCCCACATCGCATGAAGGGATGGCTCAAGCTCGCGATCCTGGGCGTGGTGGCGATCGCCGCGGCGGAGGTCTGGCTGCGGGCCCGCGACGCGGCGGAGGCCCCGGTCGGCGCGGCGCCCGACTTCACCCTGCCCGACCTCGATGGCCGGTCGGTGCGCCTCGAGGCCCTGCGCGGCCGGGTGGTGGCCGTGAACTTCTGGGCCAGCTGGTGCGGGCCCTGCCGGGCGGAGATACCGGAGCTCTCCCGGGTCTACGCGGCCCACAAGGACAAATGCTTCGTGATGCTCGGCATCGCCGAGGAGTCGGGCGGAAGGGACGACGTCGCCGAGTCGGCGCGCCGCTTCGGGATCGACTACCCGGTGCTGCTCGACGACGGAGGGCGCATCGGCGAGGCCTTCAAGATCCCCGGCTACCCGCGCACCTACCTCATCGACCACGAGGGCAAGGTCCGCCACACCTTCAGCGGGGCGGTCGAGCGCGCCGACCTCGACGCCGCCCTCCAGCCCCTCCTGGCGGCGACGCCGAAGACCTGCCCCAGATCGATGTAGGGCGGCCTGCGCCGCCGGCCGGCGCGCAGTAGAGATGGGGCGTGCGCTCTCCGCGCTGCCCCATCTGCAAGAAGGCCGCGGCGCCGCGCGGCGAGAACCCCTCCTTCCCCTTCTGCTCGCCGCGCTGCAAGCTCGTCGACCTGGGCCGGTGGCTGGGCGAGGACTACCGCGTCCGGGGCGAATCGGCCGGCGACGGCGGCCCCGGGAGGGAGAGCGACGGGGAGGAGCCGTGAAGCCCGTTCTCTACGTGGTCCGGGCGCTGCCCGAGGCGAGGTGGGAGCGGCTGGCGGAGCGCTTCGAGATCCGGGGCAACGGGAAGAGGCCGGCGCCCGACTGGCCCGCCGAGGCGGCGGGAGCCACCGCGCTCGCCGTGACCTACCTCGACGCCGTGGACGGGCCGCTCCTGGCCCGGCTGCCGGCGGTCCGGATCGCAGCTTCCTACGGCGTGGGCGTGAACCACATCGACCTCGCGGCCTGCCGCCTCCGGGGCGTCGTGGTCACCAACACCCCGGGCGTGCTCGCCAACGCCACCGCCGACCTGACCATGGCCCTCTTGCTCGCCGCCGCGCGGCGGGTGACCGAGGGCGACCGCACCATCCGGCGCGGCGGCTGGACCGAGAACGACCCGACGTTCATGCTCGGCACCGAGGTGACCGGGAAGACGCTGGGGATCGTGGGCATGGGGCAGATCGGGCAGGCGGTGGCCCGGCGGGCCCGGGGCTTCGAGCTGCGCCTGCTCTACACCTCGCCGAGCGAGAAGGCGCTCCCGGACGCGCGGCGCGTGCCCCTCGAGGATCTCCTGCGGGAGTCGGATTTCGTGGCCCTCTGCTGTCCGCTCAACGCCGAGACCCGGGACCTCGTCAACCGCGACCGGCTCCGCCTCATGAGGCCCGGGGCCGTCCTGGTGAACACCTCCCGGGGACCGGTGGTGGACGACGAGGCCCTCGCCGAGGCGTTGCGCGAGGGGAGGCTGGCGGCCGCCGGCCTGGACGTGTTCCGCGACGAGCCGCGCGTGCCCGAGGTCTACCGGTCGCTGGAGAACGTGGTGCTGACCCCGCACCTCGGCTCGGGGAGCCGAGAGACGCGGGCGGCGATGGCGCGGCTCGTGACCGACGAGCTGGAGCGCTTCG
>DATIFE010000194.1:0-5634 GCA_035455425.1 Anaeromyxobacteraceae bacterium
CCTGCGCGCCGCTGCGGACTACCTGCCGCTGTCAGGCGCGGCCCTCGTGGAGCTCCCGCCCGAGTTCTCCGCCAAGCCGGTGCAGCCGGATGCAGCTGCGACTCAGGGTCTTGCTGTACCGTTGCTGCACAGGCCCGAGAGCCCGAAAAAGAAGGAGCCGGTTCCCTGGGTAACCCCGCGGAAACCGGCTCCTAGTTTGGCGCGCCCTAGAGGATTCGAACCTCTGGCCTTCGGATTCGTAGTCCGACGCTCTATCCAGCTGAGCTAAGGGCGCGAACCTCGCTTCACTATGTGGCTACACCGGTCGACCCGGGCCTCGGCCCGGGCGTCCTGCAACTGGCGGAAAGGGAGGGATTCGAACCCTCGATACAGGTTGTCCCCGTATACTGGTTTAGCAAACCAGCGCCTTCGGCCGCTCGGCCACCTTTCCCGAACCTCTCCTCGAAGAACGAAGCCTGGCGGAGGAGGAAGGATTCGAACCTTCGGAGGGCGTGAACCCTCAGCGGTTTTCAAGACCGCCGCCTTCGACCGCTCGGCCACTCCTCCCGAATCCTCTGAGCCCCGCCCGGAAGCTCAACGAGTCCGCCTGTATAGGACACGCGGGCTCCCCGATCAAGGGCCACGGCCAGCGGGGCCGCGCTACCCCGCCTCGCCGGCCGGGCCGGGGCCGGTGATGGGGGCGGTCTCGGGCTCGGCCGCCTGCACCGGGGCCGGCGGGAGCAGCACCCGGAACGTGGCGCCCTTGCCGACCTCGCTCTCCACCTCGATGCGCCCGCCGGCGGCGACGACGACGCTGTGCGCGATGGCGAGGCCGAGCCCGGTGCCGGTGCCGAGCGGCTTGGTGGTGAAGAAGGGCTCGAAGATGCGCCGCTGGACCTCCGGCGGGATGCCCACGCCGCTGTCCTGCACCACGATCCGGGCCCAGCCGGCCGCGTCGGTCCCCGACTCGACCCGCACCACGTTCTCCCCGGCGTGCCCCTCGGGGATGGCCTGGGCCGCGTTGAGGAGCAGGTTCAGGAACACCTGGCCGAGCTCGTGCTCGCCGGACACCACCCGGGGAACCGGCTGGAGCGAGGTCTCGAGCCGCGCCCGGCGTCGGATGTCGTTGCTCGCCAGCCGGAGCGCGGTCTGGAGCTCGGCGCCCGCGTCGGCGGGCCCGCGCCGGCCCGCGCCGGGGCGCGAGAAGGCCCGGAGCCCCCGCACCACGTCGCGCACCCGGGCGGCCCCGTCGCGCGCCTCGGCCAGCGCCTCGAGGTCCTCCTTGGGCGCCCCGCTCTCCGCCAGGCGCGAGAGGGCGAATTCCAGGTTGGTGAGCACGTAGGCCAGCGGGTTGTTGATCTCGTGGGCCACCCCGGCGGCCAGCGTCCCCAGGCTCGCGAGCCGCTCGGCGCGCTCGAGCTGGGCCTGCATGGCCTCGCGTGCCCTCTCGCCGCGCCACCACAGGAGAAGCATGACGCCGGCGGCGGCGAGCAGCAGCGCCACGAGTGAGGCGATGGCGGTGAAGGGCGCCTGCATGGGCGCTTCGGCCTCGGAGACGTCCTTGCGGGTGACGAGCTTCCAGTCCGTCCCCGGAACCGGCCGGATGGCGGCCAGCACCGGGGTCCCGCGCACGTCCACGCCCTGCACCACGCCGGTCCGCCCCAGCGCCGCCTGCACGGCCGGAAGCCGCGAGTCGGCGAGCGGGAGCAGGGCCGGCGGGGGAGCCGCCCCGGCGCCGTCGCCGCTGGCGCAGACGACCACCTGGTCGCCGTCGCGCCGCACCAGGCCGGTGGTGCCGCTGGGGCTGGGCACCGGCCACTTCTGGATGACGTCGTCGAAGAAGGGCCCCATGGCCACGCGCAGGGCCACCGCCAGGGTGGCCGAGCCCTCGACGGGCACGGCGGCCGCCGCGTCGAGCACCGGCCGCCTGCGCCCGGGCGCCGAGGCGAGCACCCACGAGGTACCCTCCGGCGAGCCGGTCGAGGCGCGGAGGAGCTCCGGCCCGAAGGGAACGCCGGGATCGCCGGGCCCCACCCACTCCACCACCGGCCGGCCGTCGGGCGCCAGCAGGGCGATGCGCAGGAAGCCCCGCCGCTCCGCCAGGTGCTCGAGCACCTCGTGCACGTGCGCCACCAGGCCCGGGTCGAGCTTCCCCCTCGCCGAGGCCGCCGCCGCCCGCGCCACCGAGGGGTAGGTGGCGGCGTAGGCCGCCGCGCCGACGTGCTCGGCGCGCCAGGCGTTGATGGCCGCCACCTTCACCGCCGCCACCGCGTCGAGCTCCGCCCCGGCGTGCTCGTGAGCGCCCTGGCGCATCCACCGGTGCAGCAGCCCGGCCGACGCCAGGAGGCCCAGCGCCACCGTGACGAAGGCGACCAGCGGCATGCGCCGGCTCACCGGTGTGAACCCGCTCCTCACATCTAGACCCCGCCGGGCGCCGGACAGCGCTGGCCCGCCGCGCCCATGGGGATCCTGTCACGGAGAGAGTTCCCGGGCCACGTTCCTGCCGCCCCGGAGGCCCCCGCGGCGCCCCCGGGTCGCGCCGCCGGTCAGATGGCGTCCCAGCCGTACGCCTCCCGCTCGAAGGCGTCGTCGGCCAGCTCCTTCACGATCTCGTCGTCGTTCACGTCCATGCGCCGGAAATTCCCGCGCACCCGCCCCCGCACCCGCCGGGCGACGACCTTCAGCAGGGAGAGCTCGCGCGCCGACTTGGCCTCGCCCTTCGAGTCGATCGCCGCCTGCACCCGCGAGAGGACGCAGGCCAGCACGAACTGGTCCACCAGGATGTCGGCGATGCGGCGCAGGGCGAACTGCTTCTCGATGATGGCCTTCCCGTGGCGCCGCAGCACCCGGTCGGCGGCCCAGGCCAGCTCGCGGGCGTGCTCCTCGAACTGCTCCTGCTCGTTGCGCAGGGCGGGGTGGAGGCGGGTCCAGCCCCGCCTCTCGCCCACCAGGCCGGTGAGCACCGAGGCCTGCTTGAGGGCGTACTCCGAGAGCACGCCGAACCCCTTGATGGGGTCGGCCAGCACGCCCTTGATGCTGTGGGCCACGTCCTTGAGCTGGGCCGCCACCTGGTTCATGGCCGTGAGGGCGATGAAGAGCCGCAGGATGTCGTTGGTTCCCTCGAAGATGCGGTTGATGCGGGCGTCGCGCATGGCCCGCTCGTAGGGGAACTCGCGCATGTAGCCGTTGCCGCCGGCGATCTGCAGCGCCTCGTCGCTGGTCCGCCACAGCGCCTCGGTGGCGTACACCTTGGAGATGGCCGCCTCGACCGCGTAGTCCTGGTAGCCTTGGTCGATGAGGCCGGAGACCATCCGCACCACCGACTCGGCGGCGTAGGCGTCCGCCACCATCTCGCCGACCTTCTGCTTCACCATCCCGAAGTCGGAGATGGGCCGGCCGAACTGCTTGCGCTCCTTGGCCTGCTTGGTCGCCAGGGCGATGAGCCTCCGCATCCCGCCGACGCAGCCGCCGCCCAGCCCGGTGCGGCCGCTGTTCAGGATCTTCATGGCGTTCTTGAAGCCCTTGCCCACGCCGCCGAGCACGTGCTCGGGCCCGAGGCGCACGTCCTCGAAGCGCACCGTGGTGGTGCTCGAGGCGCGGATGCCCATCTTGTCCTCGTGGGGCCCGTGCGACACGCCCGGCATGTCGGAGGTGACGATGAAGGCCGTCATCTGCGCCTTGCCCTCGCCGGGCACCGGCGTCTTGGCGAAGACGGTGAAGAACTGGGCGATGCCGCCGTTGGTGATCCAGAGCTTCTCCCCGTTCAGGATCCAGTCGTTCCCCTGGCGGACGGCGGTGGTGCGCACCGCGGCGGCGTCGGAGCCGGCCCCGGCCTCGGTGAGGCAGAAGGCGGCGACCAGCTCGCCGGTGGCCAGCTTCGGGAGCCAGCGCTTCCTCTGCTCGTCGGTGCCGAAGAGGAGGAGCCCGCGCATGCCGATGGAGCTGTGCGCGCCCACGGTGAGGGCCACCGAGCCGTCCCAGGAGGCGATCTGCTGGAGCACGCGCGAGTAGGCCGCGGTGCCGAAGCCCATGCCGCCGAACTCCTCGGGGATGATGAGGCCGAAGAGGCCGAAGCCCTTCAGCTCCTCGATGAAGGCGGGCGGCATCTCGCCCTTCACGTCCCACTCGCGGAAGTCCTTCTGCCGGGAGGAGAGGAGCTGGTCCACCGAGGCCAGGACCTGCTCCAGGGTCTCCTTCTCCTCCTTCCTCATCTCCGGGAAGGGGAGGACGATCTCCTCCAGGATCTGCCCCATGCACATCGACTGCACGAAGCTGGCGGTGCTCTTGTCGATCACGGGGGGCCTCCGGGCGGTCGCGGTCGCGCTCATGCCATGAAACGCTAGCAGATTGACGCGCCGCGTCCAAGAGGGATTGATTCTGGAGTCAGTCGAGCGTGGGACAGGCCGAGCGGAGGGGCGCTACCGCTCCACGCCGCGCGGGAACTCCTGCCTCTCGATGCGCTCGATCCCGCCCATATAAGGACGGAGGACCTCCGGTATCGCCACCGAGCCGTCGGCCTGCTGGTAGTTCTCGAGGATGGCCACCACCGTCCGGCCCACCGCCACCCCCGAGCCGTTGAGCGTGTGGCACAGCCGCGGCTTCCCCTTCTCGTCCCGGTAGCGGACCCGGATGCGGCGCGCCTGGAAGTCCTCGCAGTTCGACACCGAGCTGATCTCGCGGAAGGTGTCCTGGCCGGGGAGCCACACCTCGATGTCGTAGGTCTTGGCCGAGGCGAAACCCATGTCGCCGGCGCACAGCAGCACCACCCGGTGGTGCAGGCCGAGCCGCCGCAGCACCTCGCAGGCGTCGTCCAGCATCCGCTGGTGCTCGTCCTCGCTCTCCTCGGCCCGGGCCAGCTTCACCAGCTCCACCTTGTGGAACTGGTGCTGGCGGATGAGCCCGCGGGTGTCCTTCCCGGCGGCGCCGGCCTCGGCGCGGAAGCAGGGCGTCCAGGCGCAGTAGCGGACCGGCATCTGCGACGCATCCAGGATCTCGTCGCGGTGGAGGTTGGTGAGCGGCACCTCGGCGGTGGGGATGAGGTACAGGGGAGGCTCCCCCGCCGTCCGGAACAGGTCCTCCTCGAACTTGGGGAGCTGGCCGGTGCCGGTCATGGTCTCCCGGGTGACCAGGTACGGCGGCAGCACCTCGGTGTAGCCGCGCGAGACGTGGACGTCGACGAAGAAGCTCGCCAGGGCGCGCTCCAGCCGCGCCGCCGCGCCCTTGTACACGGTGAAGCGGCTCCCCGAGAGCTTGGCCGCCTGCTGCCACTCGAGGACGCCGAGCGCCTCGCCGATCTCCCAGTGCGGCCGGGGCTGGAAGGCGAAGCGCGGCGCCGAGCCCCAGCGCGAGATCTCCTGGTTGTCGGCCGCGTCCCGCCCGTCGGGAACGGCATCCTGGGGCGGATTCGGCACCAGCAGGAGCAGCTTCTCGATCTCGGCCTCGATCTCCTGGAGCCGCTTCTCGCGAGCCTTCACCTCGTCGCCCAGGGAGCGCGCCTCGCCCCGCGCCTTCTCGCCCGCGGCGCGGTCGGCGCGCATGAGCTGGCCCACCCGGGCGTTGGCCTCCGCCTGCCGCTTCTTCAGATCCTCGAGGGCGACGTTGAGCGTGCGCCGCTCCGCCGCCAGCGTCTTCACCGGCTGGAGCTGGGCGGCCGCC
>DATIFE010000195.1:0-29733 GCA_035455425.1 Anaeromyxobacteraceae bacterium
CGCCTCGCGCGAGCGCCGCCTGGCCGAGAAGCGCCGGCGGGGCGAGCGCAAGGCCAGCCGCGGGCGCGCCGCCGAGGACTGACGCGCGACGCCGCGGCCGGCGGTTCCCCCCGCCCGCGGTTCGGCGGCTGGGAACCGCGCCGCCGGTCAGGTCCCCGGCAGCGCCGCTCCCGATGTCACCCGGAGTGCGCGCTCGCCGGCGATAGTACTTTCACCCGTCCGGGGCCCCGGGCGCGGCTGCTGGCACCGGGCCATGAAGGCGCGGCCAAAGGTCTCCTCCGCGTGAAGGGCGTTGTGGACACGGCAGCGCAGGCGCAGGTTCTGGGTCGTTGAGGGTCCGCCGAGCGCGGCGGGCTGGATGTGGTCGAGCTCCAGCTGCCAGCGGCTCCCGCACCGGTGGCCGTCGGCCGAGACGTAGGTGCACCATCCCGCGTCGCGGTCGAAGACGGCGCGCCTCACCTCCGCGGGAATGGGCTGCCGCTCCCCGGAACGCGGGGGCCTGGGCGCGGCCGGCTGCCACTGGCGCTCCGGCTTCACCGCCCCGCGGCGCTTTCCGTGCTTCTGGATGGCGCAGCGCACCGCCTCGCGGAGCACCGCCGCGAGGTTCCCGTCCGGGATCTTGTGCGAGAGCAGGCACTTCAGGGTCTCGAGATCCTCCTTGAAGGCGCGGTCGATGGTGAGGCGCGCAGACCACTGGTCGGCGGAGACCGGGTCCAGGGAAGGCCGGCTCGGAGACCGCTCCGGGGGAGTGAGCGCCAGCGGCTCGGCCTCGACCGCATGGGCGCCGGCCGGCGGCGCCCTCGCGGAGGGCGAGCTCGGAGAGGCAGTACTGCCACAGCGAGCCGTAGCCGGCCTCGCGCCAGCCCTCGCGGGCGTCGAACGGGCCGAGGTAGCGGAGGAAGTCGACCTGGCGGTCGCGCTCCTCGCCGGCCCTGGCCCGAAGGCAGGCGGCGAGGGACAGGGTGTCGAGGGAGGAAGGGTTCGCGTGCATGGTGCACCTCCAGCGCACCTGCTCATGTATCACGCGAATCCGGGGCCTCCGGGAAGCGACCAGGAGCGTCGCCTGCGCGGCGGCGGGAGGACTTCCTCTTCGGAAGGCCAGGGCGTCTGCAAGTGCGCCCGGATCGATCCCGGCGCGCGAGAAGGGCCTTCCTGTAAGGGCCGTGACGCCAGGCGCACTTGCGGTGAGATCGTGTCAAGCGGGGCCCCAGACGGTATGCGCTATCCGTCACGCCGGCCGTAACGCCGCCTCCTCGCCGAACCGCTGCCACCCTCTCTTCCTCATCGCCTGCTTCTGGTCGCTCCGGCGACTGCCGCCGCCCATCCGCCTCCACCTCGAGCGCCAGCCAGGATGTAACGAACGATGGGCTCCCCTCTGCGGGCGAGAAGGAAGCGGGCCACGCGCCCTCACCCCTCCGCGGCGGGCCTCCGGTGCCGCGGGGTCCGGCGCGGGCCGCGGGCCACGGCGAGCTGCTGCTCCACCGCCCGCCGGAAGGCCTCCCGCATGGGCTCGAACCGGGCCGGGTCGCGCTCCAGCGCTCCCAGGGCCAGCGCCACCGCCTCGATGGTGGGGAGGGTTCCGGGGCCCGGCTCCCGCCGGAGGTCGCCGTATCCGCTCGGGCGCTCGCTCGACACCGAGATCCTCGGAAGGTCCGCCAGGAAGGGGTTGCGCTGCAGCATCCGGTCCGCCTGGTGCCAGGTGCCGTCCAGGACCAGCAGCACCGGGGGCGGGTCGGCCGCCCGCACGGCCGCCGGGGTCGCCCCCTCGCCCGGGAAGAGCAGGGCTGCACCCGGCGTCGAGGCGAGCTGGCGCACCCGGGCGCGATCGCCGAAGAGCACGCCGCAGTGCAATTCGGCGTTCTCGAGCGCCAGGCGCGTCATCCAGGCGCTGCAGATGGCGAGCCGCGCCTCGCGCGGGTGCTGCAGGATGGCCACCCGGCTCCGCGAGGCGAGGGGCGGGCCCGGGAGGCAGACGCAGGAGGCGGCGGGGCGCAGGCAGCGCAGGCAGGTGGGGCGCACGGCGACCGCGAGGAGAGCACGGAGCCGCGCGCCCGTCGAGCCTCCCCGTCAGGCGACCCGGACCCCGAGGTCGAACTCCAGCCTGCCGGTCTTCTCGATCTCGGTGACCACCTTGTCGCCGGGCTTGAGCCACACCTGGGCCTCGGCGGGCTTCCCGAAGACCACGCCCTCGGGCGTGCCGGTGTAGATGATGTCGCCCGGCTCCAGCGTCATGTGCTGCGAGGCGTAGCTCACCAGGTCGGCGCACGAGTAGATCATGTCGCTGGTGTTGGACGACTGGACCAGATGCCCGTTCACCCAGCACTCGATCTTGAGGTTCTGCGGGTCGCCGACGCGATCGGCCGTCACGATCCAGGGGCCCACCACGCCGAAGCCGTCGCAGGTCTTCCCCAGCATCCACTGCGAGGTCTTGGTCTGCAGGTCCCGGGCGCTGAAGTCGTTGCCGGTCGCGTAGCCGAAGACGTGCGCCAGGGCGTCGGCCGGGCTCACGTCGCGCGCCCTCTTGCCCAGGACCACCACCAGCTCCGACTCGTAGTCGAACTTGGTCGACACCTTGGTCGGCAGCGGGACGGTGCCGCCGTGCCCGAGGAGCGAGTTGTTGAACTTGTTGAAGAACGTGGGCGAGGTGGGCATGGGAGCCTTCACCTCGGCGATGTGCTTGCGGTAGTTGAGCCCCATCATCAGGATCTTCTCGGGGCGGGTGACGGCCGGGCCGAACCGGATCTCCGTCTCGGGGACGAGCGCGCTCTTCTTGCCCGCCTCGGCCTCGGCGATCAGCTGGCGGAGGCCGGCGATCCCGGCGCCCCGGATGGCGTCGTCGGTGCTCCCGGGGACGGCGAGCTTCCTGCCCCGGGCCGCCCGGGCCACGTCGAGAACGCCCTTCGAGGTCCGGGCGCCGAGCGAGACGCCGCCGTCCCGCCGGATGTTGCAGAGGGTGAGCCCGCGCGCCATCGGCTCCGGGGCACCCCGGGCGGGCGCCTCCGCCGCCTGCGCGCTGCGCTCGCCCAGCGTTCCGGCCAGCACGGCCATGCCGGCCGCGCCCTTCAGAAAGGTCCGCCTCGTCGATCCCATGGGTTCCTCCTCGGTGGAGGCGGCGATGCTGGCACGTCGCGCGACCCCGGGGATACCGGCAAAACGGCGGCCCCCCGAAGGGCGACCGCCGCGGGGAGGCGCCCGCCCCCCGGCGGCGCCGCGCTTGCAACCGGACCTCTGCCGGCTCTAGCCTCGGGACTGCCATGAGCACACCCGTCCTCTCCCTCTGGATCGGCGGCAAGGAGGTCCCGGGCTCGGGAGGCCGCCTCGGCGACGTCTACGACCCCTCGCTGGGCCAGGTGGTCCGCCGGGTCCCCTTCGCCGCCAAGGCCGACGTCTCCCAGGCGGTGGCCGCGGCCCAGGCCGCCCTGCCCGGCTGGCGCAACACCGCGCCCCTCCGGCGCGCCCGCATCCTGGCGCGCTTCCGGGAGCTGCTCGACGCCCACCGGGACGAGCTGGCGCGGCTCGTCTCCGAGGAGCACGGCAAGACGCTCCCCGACGCCGCGGGCTCGGTACAGCGCGGCATCGAGGTGGTGGAGTTCGCCTGCGGCGTGCCGCACCTGCTCAAGGGTGAGCAGTCCGAGGACGTCGCCGGCGGGCTCGACTGCCACTCGGTGCTCCAGCCGGTGGGCGTGTGCGCCGGCATCACGCCCTTCAACTTCCCGGCGATGGTGCCGATGTGGATGTTCCCGGTGGCCATCGCCTGCGGGAACACCTTCGTGCTCAAGCCCTCGGAGAAGGTCCCCTCGACGTCGCTGCGGCTGGCGCGCCTCTTCCAGGAGGCCGGCCTCCCCGACGGCGTGCTCAACGTGGTGCCGGGCGACGCCGAGGCGGTGGACGCGGTCCTGACGCACCCCGGGGTGAACGCCGTCTCCTTCGTCGGCTCGACGCCGGTGGCCCGGCACGTCTACGAGACCGCCGCCCGGGGCGGCAAGCGGGTGCAGGCGCTCGGCGGCGCCAAGAACCACGCCGTGGTGCTGCCGGACTGCGACCTCGAGTTCACCGCCGACGCGCTGGTGGGGGCGGCCTTCGGCTCGGCCGGCGAGCGCTGCATGGCCATCTCCGCGGCCGTGGCGGTGGGCGAGGTGGGCGACCGGCTGGTCGAGCGCATGGCCGCCCGGGCGGCGGCGCTGCGGGTGGGCCCCGGCACGCGCGCCGGGGTGGACATGGGGCCGCTCGTCACCGCGGCCCACCGCGAGCGGATCCGCGGCCTCATCGCCCAGGGCGTCGCCGAGGGGGCGAGGCCGGTGCTCGACGGGCGCGGGCTCGCGGTGCCCGGGAGCGAGGCCGGCTTCTTCCTCGGCCCCACCATCCTGGACCAGGTGACGCCGGCGATGACCGTCTACCGGGAGGAGATCTTCGGCCCGGTGCTGGTGGTGCTGCGCGTCCGGACGCTCGACGAGGCCATCGCCCTGGTCAACCAGAACCCCTACGGCAACGGCACCGCCCTCTTCACCGGATCGGGCCACGCCGCCCGCAGGTTCGAGCACGACGTCCAGGTGGGCATGGTGGGCATCAACGTCGCCATCCCGGTGCCGGTGGCCTTCTTCTCCTTCGGCGGCTGGAAGCAGTCGCTCTTCGGGGACCTCCACGTGCACGGGATGGAGGGCGTGAAGTTCTACACCCGGACCAAGGCGGTCACGGCGCGCTGGCCCGAGCCCGAGGAGAGGTCCCGGGGCGGCCTGGCCATGCCCACCCCGGGCTGAGCCGGGGACCCGGGGCGCGGCATCCTTGCGCTCCGGCCGGACCCCTGTCACCTTGCCGGTCGTGGAGGGCCGCAGCGGCCCCCGGGGGAACCGGCCCATGAAGCGCGAGACGCTGGACCAGCGCATCGCCCTGTTCATCGACTTCGAGAATCTCGTCACGCGCACCGGCCTGGACGCCGGCACCTTCGACCTCCAGCCGGCGCTCGACACCCTGCTGGAGAAGGGAAAGGTGGTCTTCCGCCGCGCCTACGCCGACTGGACCCGCTTCGCCGAGGCGACGCAGCGCCTCCACGACAAGGGCGTGGAGCTGGTGGACGTGCCCCCCTCGACGCGCGCCGGCAAGAACGGAGCCGACGTGCGGCTGGTCATCGACGCGCTCGAGCTCGCCTACCTGCGCGAGCACATCGACACCTTCGTCATCGCCTCGGGCGACTCGGACTTCTGCCCCCTGGCCTACAAGCTGCGCGAGAACGACAAGACCGTCATCGGCATGGCGGTGAAGGAGTCGACCAGCCCGCTCTTCGTCAAGGCCTGCGACGAGTTCATCTACCTGCGCACCGGCGGCGGGCGCCGCCGCGAGGTGCCGGCCAAGGAGCGGGAGAAGCCCAAGGAGAAGGTGATCCCCGAGGTGGCCCGCGAGTCGCTCTCGGCCATCCTGGCGCGGGCCGCCGCGCCGGTGAACCCCTCGGCCATCAAGGCGGCCATCGTCCGGCGCGAGCCCGACTTCGACGAGCGCGACCACGGCTTCTCCTCCTTCTCGCGGCTGCTCGAGGCGCTGGAGAAGGAGGGGCTCTGCCGCCTGGAGCAGGGGGCCAAGGGCCAGTGGTACGTGGTGCCCGCCGAGCAGCCGCAGGCCTGACCCGGCCCGGCGGCCTGCGGCCGTCAGACGAAGGCGTTGTTCATGATCTCCCCGAAGCCGCCGCCGCCCGGGACGATGTACTGGTGATCGTCGAGGCCTCGCTCCTCGTCCCAGCGCGCGCCCGGGACGGTGTCGAGGATCTCCGGCGGCGAGAGGCCGCGGTCCAGGCGGATGGCGTAGACCACCACGTCGGGGTGGGACCGGGCCATGTTGCGGAGGTACTCGGGGGTGACGATCAGGTGGACGTTGACGATCCGGCGCGGCGTCCCCGGGACCTGGCGCTTGTAGGTGTCGATGGCGGTGGCCAGCGAGGTGCCGGTGGCGCCCATGGGGTCGGGGAAGAGCAGGAAGGCCCCGTCCACGTCTCCGCCGATCTTCATCCCGCCGATGCCCGCCCCCACCACCTCCTGCCGCGGTCCCAGCATCCGGCTCATGATGACGTGGTCCTGCCGCACCAGGGCCGGCTCCAGGGTCTCGTTGAGCAGGTCGTAGGCCACCTGCGAGGGGATCGCCCCGGCGCGGGCGATGTTCACCGTCACCGCGCGCACGTCGCGGTCGATCACCTCGCCCTCGAAGATGGCCTGGGGCGAGGAGGCGATCATCCGCGTCGGCACCGCCGCCCGGCGGCGCGGGAACTCGGCGGCGATCACCGAGCGCAGCAGGTCCTCGTAGAGCAGCCGCACCAGGCGGTTCACCGCCGGCTGCACCGTCTCCCGGGCGCAGAGCGTCGCCAGGTGGCCGAGCAGGAAGGGGTTCGAGAGGAGGTGGACCCCCGGGCCGTAGCGGTGCTCGATCTCGCTCGGGCGGTAGTCGACCCTCTCGTAGGCGCGGTCTCGCATGGAGGCGGAGGATACACCCCGCCCGCCGCACCCGCGCCCTGCCGGCCCGGGGCTAGACCCCCAGCTTCTTGAAGAAGTCGTTGCCCTTGTCGTCCACCAGGATGAAGGCCGGGAAGTCCACCACCTCGATCCGCCAGACGGCCTCCATCCCCAGCTCGGGGAAGTCGATGCACTCCACCTTGCGGATGTTCTCCTCGGCCAGCACCGCGGCCGGGCCGCCGATGGAGCCGAGGTAGAAGCCGCCCCACTTCTTGCAGGCGTCGGTGACCTGCTGGCTGCGGTTCCCCTTGGCGATCATCACCAGCGACGCGCCGTGGGACTGGAGCAGGTCCACGTAGGAGTCCATGCGGCCGGCGGTGGTGGGGCCGAAGGAGCCGGAGGGCTTTCCCGGGGGAGTCTTGGCCGGGCCGGCGTAGTAGACCGGGTGCTTCTGGAGGTACTCGGGCACGCCCTTGCCCTGGTCGATGAGCTGCTTGAACTTGGCATGGGCGATGTCGCGCGCCACCACCAGGGTGCCGGTGAGGAGCAGCGGCGTCGAGACCGGGTGCTTCGAGAGCTCGGCCAGGACCTCCTTCATGGGCCGGTCGAGGTTCACCACGACCCCGTGCTCGTGCTTCCCGGTCCGGTAGGGCGCGGGGATGAGGCGCCCGGGGTCGTGGTCGAGGTCCTCGATCCAGATTCCCTCCCGGTCGATGCGGGCCTTGATGTTGCGGTCGGCCGAGCAGGAGACGCCCATGCCCACCGGGCAGGAGGCGCCGTGGCGCGGGAGCCTGATGACGCGGACGTCGTGGGCGAAGTACTTGCCGCCGAACTGGGCCCCGATGCCCAGCTTGTTGGCGGCCTCGAGCAGCTTCGCCTCCAGCTCCAGGTCCCGGAAGGCGACGCCCTCGGGGCCGCCGCTGCTCGGCAGGCCGTCGTAGTACTTGGTCGAGGCGAGCTTCACCGCCTTGAGGTTGGCCTCCGCCGAGGTGCCGCCGACGACCGCCGCGATGTGGTACGGCGGGCAGGCGGCCGTTCCCAGGTGCTTCATCTTGTCGACCAGGAACTTCTCCAGCTTGCCCGGCTCGAGGAGCGCCTTGGTCTCCTGCCAGAGCATGGTCTTGTTGGCCGACCCTCCGCCCTTGGCGACGAAGAGGAACTCGTAGGCCGCCCCCTTGGTGGCGTAGACGTCGATCTGGGCCGGGAGGTTGTTGCCGGTGTTCTTCTCCTCGTAGAGGTTCAGGGCGCTGGTCTGGGAGTAGCGCAGGTTCTCCCGGGTGTAGGTCTCCCAGATGCCCTGGGAGATGAACTCCTCGTCCTTCACCCCGGTCCAGACCTGCTGCCCCTTCTTGGCCACCACGGTGGCGGTGCCGGTGTCCTGGCACACGGGGAGCTCGCCCCGGGCCGCGATCTCGGCGTTGCGCAGGAAGGCGAGCGCCACGCCCTTGTCGTTCTGCGAGGCCTCCGGATCGGAGAGGATCTTGGCGACCTGCTCGTTGTGCGCGGCCCGCAGGAAGAAGTTGCACTCGCGCATCGCCTCCCGGGCCAGCCGGGCGAGCGCCGCGGGCTCGACCTTCAGCATCTCCTTGCCGTCGAAGGATGCGACCGAGACCCCCTCCTTGGTCAGCAGGCGGTAGCGGGTGTCGTCCTTCGCGAGGGGGAAGGGGTCGTGGTACTGGAACGCGGGCGAGGCCATGGCTTTCTCCTTGTCGTGTCCCGGACGCCCCGTCGCAGAGCGGGCTGGCCGTCAGGAGGGGTGGAACCCAGGAGGGTGTAGCTAGCACGCTTCGGGTCGTCCGTCGACGCTCGGGAGATGGCGCCGCCGGGCCCCGGACGCAAGAAGGCCCCGGCCAGTTTCCCGGCCAGGGCCTCTTCGCTGCGAAGCGGTCGGACCTAGATCGCGCGAACCTTCGCGGCCTGGAGGCCCTTCGGCCCCCTCTGAACCTCGAACTCCACCTTCTGCCCCTCCTGCAGAGAGCGGAACCCCTCGGCCTGAATCGCAGTGTGGTGGCAGAAGACGTCCTCACCACCGTTGTCCTGCGTGATGAAGCCGAAGCCCTTCGCGTCGTTGAACCACTTCACGGTACCAGTAGCCATATGTTGAACACACTTCCTTACGTTGACGGGAGGCACCTTGCCGCCCGGATCCAGTGCCTCTGTCGGCGTGGAACCGCGGCACCCTACGCGAAATCGCCTGCAAAGTCCAGGGATCCCCTGCCCGTCGCGCCCATGGGCGGCGGCGAGCGACCGCCCCGTCACCCAGGCGGGGGAGAGACCCCGCCGCTCACGCCCAGGCGAGCGGGTACCGGCCCTGCTCCAGGGTCGGGCCGGCGATGGCCTCGCGCCAGGCCACCACGTCGCCGGGCTCCTCGTCGAGGAGCCGGCGCAGCCGGGCGAGGTGCTTCCTCGCCACCGCCGGGTCCTTGGCCGCGGCCAGCACCGCGGCGCGGGCGCGCCCGTAGGCGCGCTGGTGCGCCTCCTCGGCGTAGAGCTTCACGCAGGCCTCGCCCACCGGATCGGGCTTCTGCAGCGCCCGGGCGACGGCGCTGTCCACCGCGAAGGCCTCGATGGCCACGTCGGCGAGCGCACCCAGCACCTCCTGCCGATCCGCGATGCCGGCGCCGAAGGCCTCCACCGCCACCTGGGTGGCGTAGGCGAAGAGGTACTTGCCCTGCTCGGCCACGCGCCGCTCCCGGCCCAGCGGGCCGGCGGGCACGGCCGGCGGCCCTTCCGCCTTGAGCGCCGCCGCCACGCTCCCGGCCATGTCCATCATGGGGAACGCCCCCTTGGCGGCGCGCTTCAGGAGCGTGCCGGGCACGAGCAGGCGGTTGATCTCGTTCGTGCCCTCGAAGATGCGGTTCACCCGGTTGTCCCGGTAGATGCGCTCGATGGGGTACTCCTCCACGAAGCCGTAGCCGCCGTGGATCTGGACCCCGTCGTCGGCCGCCTGGAAGAGCGCCTCCGAGCCCCACACCTTCAGGATCGAGGCCTCGATGTTGTACTCCTCCACCGCGGCCACCAGGTCCTGCTCGTACTCCGGCGTCCCGCGCTGGTGGCCGCCGGCGGCCGCGCGCCGGTCGATGAGGGCGGTGGTGCGGTAGCTCATGGCCTCGCCCACGTAGGCCAGCGCCACCATGCGTGCCAGCTTGTCCCGGATGAGCCCGAAGTCGCCGATGGGCTTCCCGAAGGCCTTGCGCTCCCTGGCGTAGGCCGCCGAGAGGGCGATGACGTGGCGGACGCCGGCGACGCAGGTGGACCCGAGCTTGAGCCGGCCCACGTTGAGGATGTTGAAGGCGATCTTGTGGCCCTTGCCGATCTCGCCGAGGAGGTTCTCGGCCGGCACCTGGGCGTCCTCGAAGACCAGCGGGCAGGTGGAGCTCCCGCGGATGCCCATCTTGTGCTCCTCGGGCCCGACGGAGAAGCCCGGGGTGCCGCGCTCGACGATGAAGGCGCTGAACTTCTCGCCGTCCACCTTGGCGAAGACGATGAACAGGTCGGCGAAGCCGGCGTTGGAGATCCACTGCTTGCTGCCGTTCAGGATCCAGTGCTTCTTGTCGGGCGAGAGGACGGCGCGCGTGCGCGCCGCCATGGCGTCGGAGCCCGAGGAGGCCTCGGACAGGGCGTAGGCGCAGGCCAGCTCGCCGCTGGCGATGCGGGGCAGGTACCTCGCCTGCTGCGCCGCGGTGCCGAAGTAGACGATGGGCAGGCTCCCGATGCCCACCTGGGCGCCGAAGATCACCGACCAGGAGCCGAGCACGGTCATCGCCTCGGCGAGCAGCACGCCCGAGGTCAGGTCCTGGGCCAGCCCGCCGTGCTCCTCGGGGACGTCGAGGCCCAGGAAGCCGAGCTCGCCCGCCTCCCGCAGGATCTTCCGGACCACGGGGAAGTCCTTGGCCTCGATGCGGTCGGCGTTCCCCAGCACCCGCTCCAGGGCGAACTTGTGGGCGGAGCGGTAGAACTCCCGCTGCTCGTCGGTGAAGTCCTCGGGGGTGCCGATGCGCTGCGAGCCCACCGGCGCGAGCAGGAACCCGCCTCCGGGGGGAAGGGTCGCGGTGTCCTTGGCCATGGGGCCTCCTGGCTGATTCCCGTGTCAGGCCACCATGCCCAGCCTGACGCCTCGCGTCAAGGGAATGCGGCGTCGCACGGCCCCGGGACGCCTCCACTTGAGAAGCGGACCGGGGTCGGGAAGCGCGCTAACGTCTCGGCCGCGCTCTTCACGGCCCCGCACCGAGGAGGTCTCGACGATGGACGGCCTGATGATGGACTTCCCCCTCACGCTCGCCCACATCTTCGAGCGGGTCGGCCGCTACTACCCCGGGACCGAGATCGTCTCGCGCCGCCCGGACAAGTCGGTCCACCGCTACACCTACGGCGCGTTCCACCAGCGGGTGCAGAAGCTGGCCAACGCGCTGCTGCGCCTGGGGATGCGGCCCGGCGATCGGGTCGCGACCCTGGGATGGAACTCGTACCGCCACCTCGAGGCCTACTTCGCCGTCCCGCTCGCCGGCGGCGTGCTGCACACGCTCAACCCCCGCCTCTCCCCGCAGGACATCACCTACATCGTGAACCACGCCGACGACCAGATGCTCCTGCTGGACGACGTGCTGGTCCCGGTGTGGGAGCGCTTCAGCAAGGACGTCCGCCCCCGGCACGTGATCGTCTGGGGGAACGGCCCGCCGCCTCCCCCCGGCGCCATCGACTACGAGCAGCTCATCGCCCCGGAGATCCCGAGCTTCTCCATCCCGCACCTGGAGGAGAACCAGGCGGCTGCCACCTGCTACACCTCCGGGACCACCGGCCGGCCCAAGGGAGTGGTCTACTCCCACCGGGCCCTGGTGCTGCACTCCATCGCCTCGGCCCTCCCCGACCAGCTGGGCATGTCCTCGGCCGACGTGGTGCTCCCGGTCGTGCCCATGTTCCACGTCAACGCCTGGGGCCTGCCCTTCACCGCGGCCATGTGCGGGACCAAGCTCGTCTTCCCCGGCCCGCACCTCGACCCCAAGAGCCTGCTCGACCTCCTCGCCGAGGAGAGGGTGACCTTCACCGCCGGCGTGCCCACGGTGTGGTTCGCCATCCTCGACGCGCTCGACAGGAGCCCGAAGGGCTGGGACCTCTCCCGCCTGAAGCAGATGGTGGTGGGAGGGGCCGCCGCGCCGCAGGCCATGATCGAGGCCTTCGAGAAGCGCCACGGGCTCCACGTGCTCCACGCCTGGGGCATGACCGAGACCACGCCGCTGGGCTCGGTCTGCCGCCTCAAGCCGCACCTCGAGGCGCTCCCGGAGGCCGAGCGCCACCGGATCCGCGCCACGCAGGGGGTGCCGCCGCCCCTGGTGGAGCTGCGGGCGGTGGGCGAGAGCGGGGCCGCGGTGCCCTGGGACGGCAAGGCCATGGGCGAGCTCCACATCCGCGGCCCCTGGGTGGCGCGGAGCTACTTCCAGAACCCGACCGAGGCCGACAAGTTCACCATGGACGGCTGGTTCCGCACCGGCGACATCGTGACCATCGACCCGGAGGGCTACATCCGCATCACCGACCGGGCCAAGGACCTCATCAAGTCCGGCGGCGAGTGGATCAGCTCGGTGGAGCTGGAGAACGCGCTCATGGGCCACCCGGCGGTGAAGGAGGCCGCCGTGATCGGCCTCCCCCACCCGCGCTGGAGCGAGCGCCCGGTGGCCTGCGTGGTCCTGCGGGAGGGATCGAAGGCCACCGAGAACGAGCTGCGCGAGTACCTCGAGCCCCTCTTCGCCAAGTTCCAGGTGCCCGACGCCGTCGTCTTCATGGACGCCATCCCGCGCAGCGCGGCCGGCAAGTTCCTGAAGACCGCGCTCCGCGAGAAGCTCAGGGACTTCCGCTTCCCGGGAGCCTAGCTCCGACCTCCGGCGCCGCGCCCGCCAGCGGCGCCCCGGGGAGGCCGGCCTGGCCGCAGCGGGCGATCCGGGGCCCCAGCCGGCCTTCCCAGCCGAGGTCCTCGCCGCGGAGCTTCGGGCGCAGGCCCGAGGCGATCTGCAGGCTCCGTCGCCAGGCCCGGCAGGACTCGGCCGTGGCCCCCGGGCCGCCCTTTCCCGGGGCCGCGCCCGCCAGGAGATCGCCGAGCGCCGCCCGGGCCCGGGCGAGCTCGAGGGACCAGCGCACGTTGCCGCTCGGCGCGGCCGCCTCCCATTCGGCGATGCCGAGGCGCTGCTGGGCGACGGCCTCCGCCCCCCGTCCCCGCCGGGCGAGCAGCCCGGCGACGTGGCCCAGGTCCATGGCGCACTGCGCGTGTGCGAAGGAGTTGGCCGGATCGGCGCCGGCCAGCTCCCGGTGGATCCGGAGCGCCTCGCGGTAGCCCGCCAGGGAGGCCTCGATGCGGCCGGCGGCCTCGTCCGCCTCGGCGACCGACGCGATGCTGATGGCGAGATCGGCCCGCGCGCCGGCGTCCTCGGGATCGGCCGCGGTGCGCGCACGGTCGAGGGCCACGGCCTCCTCGGCAAAGCTCCGCGCCTCTCCCGTGCGCCCGAGCATCAGGGAGACGCCGGCCAGGTTCCGGAGGGCGAGGGCCAGGTTGGCCCGGTGCACCGCCTTCCCGGGCTCGGCGGCCCCCAGCTGCCGGTAGAGGTCGGCGGCCCGCCGGTACTCCTGCCAGGCGCCCGACCAGTCCGCCGCCTCGACCCGCCCGGTGGCCGCGACCCATCGCGCGGCCGCGAGCTCGCGGAGGACCCCGGTGTTCCGCGGCTCGGCGGCCGCCAGCGCCTCGAGGCCGCCGACGCTCCGCGCCGCCGCGGCCTCCGCCTCGGCTCTCTCGCCCAGGTCGGCCAGGGCCTCCGCCAGCAGGCGCTCGGCGCGCGCCAGGAGCTGGCGGCGGGTCACCGCGGCTCCGGGGGCGGCCGCCAGCGGCTCGGCCAGGGCCACCGCCCTGCGGCAGCTCTCGACGGCGGCCCGGGTGTCGCCGAGGCCCAGGCGCCCCTGGACCCGGGCCAGCCTGAGGTACGCCTCGGCCAGCTCGGCCTTCACCCCGTCGTCGACGGAGGAGGCGTAGAGGCGATCGAGGTACTCCACGGCCCTCTTCACGATGAGCTCGCGCGCCCGGGTCGAGCCGGGGAGCCTGGCGATGGCGTCGTGCACCTCGAAGAGGAGGCTTCCTGCCAGGCGGCGGATGTCGTCGAAGCGCCGTTCCGCCTCGCGGTGCTCCGCCTCGGCCCGCCGCCACTGGCGGTAGGTGGCGGCGTAGCCGCCGGCCAGCGAGAGCACCAGGGCCACGCCGGCGGCCGCCAGCACGCGCGCCAGGGCGCGGTTCCGGTGGGCCCACCGGAGCATCCGCTCCGCCGGTGCCGCCCGCCGGGCGCGGATGGGCTCGCCCCGGAGCCAGCGGGAGAGGTCCTCGCCGAAGGCCTCGGCGCTCGGGTACCGCGCCGCGGGATCCTTCTCCATCGCCCTGGCGGCGACGAGCGCCAGGTCGCGGGGCACGCCCGGCGCGGCGCGCCCGAGGGGCTCGGGGTCCTCCTCCAGGATGCGCCGCAGGATCCGCATCTCCTCGTCGCTCCCGCGCGGGCCGCTGGCGGAGCGGAAGGGGGGGCGGCCCGCCACCACCGCGTAGAGCGTGGCCCCGAGCGCGTAGACGTCCGAGCGGAAGTCCGCCGGCCCGGACCCGGTGAGCTGCTCCGGGCTCATGAAGTCCAGCGTCCCCGGCGGCAGGCCCGTCCGCGAGAGCCCGGACTCCTCGCCGCGCGCCAGGCCGAAGTCGGTGAGGAGCGCCGCCCGCGCCCCGCCGGGCCCGTCCTCGACCAGCACGTTCGACGGCTTGACGTCGCGGTGCACCAGGCCCTGGAGGTGGGCGGCCTGGAGGCCCGCCGCCGCCTGGCGCACCAGCTCCACCTTGGCCCGCAGCTCGAGCTCCGGCCCGAGCCGGGCCAGGGTCTGCCCCTCGACGAGCTGGAAGACGATGCAGGGCCGCCCCCCGAGCGCGCCCACCTCGTGCACCCGGACCACGTGCGGGTGCTCGACCCGGGCCTGGAGGCGCGCCTCGAGCAGCACCCGCTCCGCGTCCCGGCCGTCCCGCCCGCGCAGCAGCTTGACGGCCACCGCGCGCTCGAGGTGCGCGTCCCAGGCGCGGTGGACCTCCCCCATGCCGCCCTCGCCCAGGAGGCCGCGGAGCTCGAGCCGCCCGTCCAGCGGCGTCAGGTCGAGGCTCACGGTCCCTCCCCGAGCGCGGAGCGCATCCTCCGCGCCACCTCCTCCAGCTCGGACTCGGCGTAGTTGGCGAATCCGATGCGCAGGCCGGCCACCGGCCCGCCGCCGAAGGCGAAGCGGCGGCCGGGCTGGAAGGCGACGCCGCGCTCCAGGGCGCGCGCCGCCCAGGCGTCCACGTCCAGGCCGTCGCGGGTCCGGAGCCAGAGCGCCAGGCCGCCGGCGGGGGGATCGACCGACACCCGGCCGCCGAGCTCGGCCCGCAGTGCCCCGCACAGCGCGTCCCGGCGGCGGCGGTAGACCTGGACCATCCGGTTCAGGTGGCGCTGCAGCTCGCCCTCGTCCATGAGCTCGGCCATGGCGCGCTCGAGCGCCGGGTCGCCGTGGCGGTCGAGGAGGGCGCGCGCCTCCTTCATCCGCCGCAGGAGCGGAGCCGGGCCGCTGACGAAGCCGAGCCGCAGGTCCGGGCTGAAGATCTTCGAGAGCGTGCCCACGTGCACCACCACCCCGGCCCGGTCCATGGCGGCGAGCGGCGCCAGGGGCCGTCCCTCGAACTGGAACTCGGAATCCTGGTCGACCTCCAGCACCGCGAAGCGGTGCGCGGCGGCGAGGTCGAGCAGGCGCGTCCGGCGCCCGGCGGAGAGAACGGCCAGGGTCGGGTACTGGCGCTGGGGCGTCACCAGCACCGCCCGCAGCGGGGTGGCGGCGAGGACGCGCTCGAGCTCGTCGATGGAAATGCCATCCCCGTCCACCGGGACCGGAAGGCAGCGGGCCCCGGCCCGGGCGAAGGCCTCCCAGGCGCCCCGGCCGCCCAGCGCCTCGACCGCCACCGCGTCGCCGGGCGCGAAGAGCGCCTGGGCCACGAGGTAGATCGCCATCTGGCTCCCCCGGGTCACGAGCACCCGCTCGGGCGCGGTGGCGATGGCGCGGGTCCCCGAGAGCATGCGGGAGAGGGCCTGGCGGAGGAGCGGGTGGCCCTGGGCCTCCCCGGCGGCGAGCGCGTCGCGGCCCGCGGCCAGGGCCCGGCGGTAAGCGCGCGCCAGCACCGCGCTGGGCACGAGGCGCGGATCGGGCACTCCGCTCGCCACCTCCAGAACCGGCCGCCTCGCCTCGGCGGCCGGCGCCGGCGGCTCCCCGCCCAGGTCGAAGCCGATTCCGTGCGGGACCCCGTCCGCCGGGGGAGCGGGCGCCTCCGCCGGCGCGGGCAGGTGGGCCGGGAGGCGCCGGGCGACCGAGCTTCCCGCGCCCGGGGTCGAGGTGAGCCAGCCCTCGCTGCGGAGCTCCGCGTACGCCGCCATGACGGTGTTGCGGCTCACCCCCAGCTGCTCGGCGAGGCTGCGGTAGCCCGGCAGCGCGTCGCCCGGCCGGAAGCGCCCCCGGTGGATCTCCCGCATCAGGGCGTGGGCGATCTGCAGATAGACCGGCTCCGCGCTGCGGGGATCGAGGAAGACCGCCGGCGTCCAGTCGCTCACCGCCCCTCCCGGAGTCGCTCCTCGCGGTGGCCCAGCCGATTTCTCGAAACCGTGCCTGGCGCCGCGCCCTCGCGCATCCCAAGCTCCTTGCTGGCGAGCGTACACGATCGCTCGTGCAGCCCGAGGGCGCCCCCTGCATGGGCGCCTGCCATGTTCACGGGGAGAGCACCCGATGGGGTGCCCCGGAGGCGGGATGAGCGAGGGCCGGATGTCGACGTCGACACGCCGCCGCGCCGGGGCGCTCCTGGCGCTCGCCGGAATCGCATTGCCCACCGCGAGCCTGGCGATCGTCCCGCTCCTGGCCATCCTCGGCAAGCAGCTGCTGCAGGACATGATCTTCAACGAGGTGAAGGGGCAGCTCATCGCCTCTCTGGCGGGCATGGGGTGCAAGGGCGCCCGGCTCGCGGGCCTGGTCGCCGCGAACGTGGACAAGCTCCGGCCCGGCGGCGGCCTGACCGGAATGGCCGGGATGGCCGGACCGGGCCTGTCGCCGGGCGGCCTCCCGCCCGGGCTCGCCGGCGGGCCCGGGGTGCCCGGAGGGGCGCTGCCGCCGGGGATGCCGATGCCCGGCATGGCCGGGGGACCCGGCATGCCCGGCGGAGCGCTCCCGCCCGGGGTCGCGATGCCGAAGATGCCCCCGGGCGCGGCGGGCGGCGCCATTCCCGGCGGCGCCATGCCGGGCGGCACCATGCCGGGCGGCGCCATGCCGGGCGGCGCCATGTCGATCGGCGGCGGCATGGCGATGGGGGGCGGCCAGGGAATCGGCCAGGCCACCGGCCCGGGCTCCGGACGCATGAACCTGCCCACCATGACGCCGGAAGAGGCGAGCGACATGTCGCAGGTCTTCGCGAAGATGCAGGCCCAGGTCGGCGGCGAGGCGACGATGACGCCGGACCAGATGGCCCGGGCGCAGTCGGCCATGCGCAGCATGCAGCGGGCCATGGAGCACCCCCTCACGCGCCCGGAGACGCTGGCGGTGTTCGACGAGCTGAAGAGCCTGGGCGTCCTCACCGATGCGATGCACTCCGAGGCGCGGGACTGCATCCTGCTCGCGCCCGCGGGGAGCGACCGGCAGCTGGGCCAGACGGGCGCGATCTTCAAGGAGGTCCTGCTTCCCCAGATCCGGGACACCAAGGCGAAGCTTTCGAACCTGACCCCGGAGCAGCAGGAGGAGCTGGCGCAGGGAATCTCCGACGCGCTCCGCGAGGCGGAGCCGGCCGACCGCAAGGCCTTCCTGGAAGGCCTGGGGCAGGGCTTCTTCCCGCAGGCGGTGGTGGACAAGGTCGCCGCCGCCTCGCGCTAGTGTCCGCCCCGCGGCGCGGCTAGGATCCGGCCATCGCGGGCCGCGGCGTGGACTCGCCGCCGCCCGGCCAACCGCTCCCGGGAGACACCTTTGCGGCTCTGCTGGGTGGTCGACGTCTTCGACGGCGTCAAGACCGGGGGCGTGATCTCGGCGCGGCGCTTCGTGGAGGCGCTGCGGCGCCGCCACGAGGTGACGGTGGTCACCGGCGGGCCGCCCGGCCCGGGGCGGGTGTCGCTCCCGGCCTTCTACGTTCCCGGCTTCCGCCGGGTCATGCGCGAGATGGGCTTCCCCTTCGCCCTGCCCCGCCGCCGCCTCCTGGAGGATGCCTTCGCCCGGGCCGACGTGGTCCACGTGCAGTTCCCCTTCCCCCTGGGCGTGCGTGCGGCCTCCATCGCCAGGCGCATGGGAAAGCCGCTGGTGGCCGCCTTCCACGTGCAGCCGGAGAACATGCTCCGCAACGTGGGCCTCGGCTCCGGGCCGCTGGCCCGCTGGCTCTCGGCCCGGACCTACCGCCTCTTCCTGCGCACCCTCTACCGCCGGGCCGACGCGGTCGTCTGCCCGAGCGAGTTCGCCGCCGCCGAGCTCCGGCGCCACGGGCTGGCCGCGCCGGCCGAGGTGATCTCGAACGGCATCGCCCCCTCCTTCCGGCCGCAGGCGCGGGAGCGGCCGGAGCGGCACCGGGGGCGGTTCCTGGTGCTGGCGGTGGGCCGGCTGGCCCGGGAGAAGCGGCTCGACGTGGTCGTCGAGGGCGTGCGCCGCTCGCGCCACGCCGGGCGCATCCAGCTCGTCGTCACCGGCCGCGGCCCCGAGGAGGCGAGGGTGATCCGGCTGGCCGCCGCCCTGCCGGTCCCGGCCGAGGTGACCTTCGTGAGCGACGAGGACCTGACCGGGCTCCTCTCCACCGCCGACGTCCTGGTCCACGCGTCGGAGGTCGAGCTCGAGGGCATGGCGGTCCTCGAGGCCATGGGCTGCGGCCTGCCGGCGCTGATCGCCGACGCCCCCCACAGCGCCTCCCCCGCGCTGGCCGCGTCGCCGGCACTCCTCTTCCGGCCGGGAGACCCCGGCGACCTGGCCGCCCGCCTCGACGCCCTCGTCGACGATCCGGCCCTGCTCCGGGACGCGCGGCAGCGCTGCCTGGAGATGGCGCCGGCCTACGCCCTCGAGGAATCGGTGCGCCGGCTGGAGGCCGTCTACCGGCGCGTGGCCCGGCCCGCGGAGCTCACCCGCGCGGGCGCTCGCGCCGGATGATCCACAGCGACCCCGGCAGCGCCGTGAAGTCGGCCAGCATCGCCAGGAGGAAGGCGCCGGCGGTCACCACGCCGAACTGGCGCAGCGGCGGGAAGCCGGAGAAGGCCAGGCCCAGGAAGCCGGCGGCGTTGATGAGGGTGGCGAAGACGATGGCCCGCCCCGAGACCCGCAGGCTGTGGCGCAGGGCGCCCTCGAGCCCGCTCCCCTCCCCCTCGCCCAGGTGGTGGAAGAAGTGGATCTGGTCGTTCTCGGTGGTGCCCAGGACGGTGGTGGCGATGAGGATGGTGGCCACGTTGAGCGACGCGCCCGCGAGCCGCATCCCCAGGAAGGTGGCCAGGATGGCGAACACCGAGGGGATCATGGCCATGAGGCGGGCGGACGGGCTGCGGAAGACCACCAGGAAGGCGACGAAGATCAGTCCCGCGGTGATGGCGAAGCTCTCGGTGAGCGTCGGCACCAGGCTGGCCCCCACCTTGGCCTGGAGCATCGACTCGCCCACCAGCTCCATCCGCGCCCCGCGGAAGGCGGGGTCGCCCGCGACCTCCCGCTCCCAGGCCCCCCGGATCCCCCCGGAGAGCGCCGCGTAGCCCTCCTCGTCGCCCCGGCCGAAGGCCACCGTGAGCTGGGCGTTCGAGAGCGTGGCCACGTCGAGGAAGGCGCGCAGCTCCGGCTCCGCCAGGAGCAGCTGCTCGACGTCGCCGGCCAGGCGGGCGAAGGCTTCCGGGTCCTGGGGCAGCGCGTCCCCGCCGCCGGCCAGGTAGCGGCGCATCCTCAGGAACGTGGTGGGTCCGACCACCGAGGAGACGTCGGGCAGCCGCTCGATGGCGCCGGCCAGGCGGTCGAGCCCACGCAGCACCTCGGGGTCCGTGGCCGCGCCGGGAGGCGTCCTCACCCAGACCCGCAGGGCGTTGAGCCCCGACACGTGCTGGCGGAAGAACACCATGTCGCGGTGGATGGGGAGCGAGGGATCGACGTAGTCGAGGGAGTCCACCCCCACCCGCATCGGCTCGATCCGCCCGGGGAGGCCGAAGAGGGCCACCAGCCCCGCGGCCTGCAGCGCCAGCGAGCCGGCCAGGAGCGGCCAGCGCCAGCGCCAGGTGAAGCCGGGAAGGGCCGCCGCCAGCCGGTCGTAGGCGCCCGTGCGGATGGGCACCGTCCGCCCCGTCGGCGTGCGGAGCAGCCGCTGCAGCGCCGGGAACAGGGTGAAGGCGACCACCCAGGACAGCGCCAGCCCCACCGCGGTCCAGATCCCCATCTCGCGGACGGGGCGGATCCGCGACACGGCCAGCGCCGCGAACCCCAGCACCGCCGCGACGCTGGAGGCGGTGACCGGGAGGAACTTGTTGGCCAGCGCGAGGAGCTGGTGCTCGTGCACCGGCACCCCCTCCGGCTGGTCGACGAAGCGCGAGTGGAGGTAGACGAGCGACGCCAGCGCCGTGACCATCACCGTGAGCGGGACCAGCGCCGAGACCACGGTGAAGGCGAAGCCCAGGAGCTTGCCGGCGCCCAGGGCCAGCGACACCGCCGTCCCCAGGGAGAGGAGGATGGCGAGGAGGGAGCGCGCCGATCGGTAGAGGAAATAGCCGATCCCCACCGCCAGCAGCCCGAAGACCGGGAACCAGCGCGCCGAGGCCCGCCCCGACTCGCGCTCGATGAAGGACTCCACGTACGGCAGCCCCACCCTGCGGATCTCCTGGATGGCGGGGTGCGGCACCCGGGCCAGGGCGCCGTCGATCGCCGCCAGGGTCGCGTCCCGGTCGGCCTCGCGCTTGCCGGGGAAGGCGACCGCCATCCCCAGGAAGCGCTCCCCGACGAGGCCCTGGCGGCGGAAGAGGTCGGTGCCGGTGGCGAAGCGCCGGAAGGCCTCGGCCTCTCCCGGGTCGGCGGGCCGGAACCCGGGCCGGGCGCGCCGGTACACCTCGAGCGCCGAGAAGACCGAGACCCGCGGGATGCGCCGGAGCTCCGCGGCGATGGCCCCGGCCTCCTCCAGCACCCCGGGCCGCCACGGATCCTCGGCCTCGAGGAGCAGCATCACCAGCTGCCCCTCCGGGAAGATCCGCTGGAACTCGCGCGTGGCGACGTAGTCCGGATCGGAGGGGACGATGAGCCGATCGATGGTCCCCTCGGAGGGGATCCGGAGCGCCAGCCAGATGGAGGCCGGCAGCAGCAGGGCGTAGAGGATCACGACCGGCACCCGGAGCGCCACCACGCGGCGGAATGCCTCCTCGAGCCTGGGGCGCGCGGGCATGCGACCGAAGCTACCATCGGATGCGGCTTGCGGGGCGCCCGCCAGCCGGTAATCTCGCGGTCATGCGCGCCCTCCTCGCCGCGGTCTCCCTCCTCCCCGCGCTGGCGGCCTCCGCGCCGCCGGCGGGCCGGCCCGCCGAGCGGATCACCCTGGTGGCGTGCGCCCCCGGGTACCCGGGCTCGACCGCCGAGGCGCAGCCCTCCATGGACGCCCTCGCCGCGGCGCTGGCGCGGACCGCCGGCTGGAAGCCCGGGGCGCTGGCGGCGGTCTACGAGCCGACCGAGAAGGAGGGCCTGGAGCGGCTCGCCCGGGCCGACGCCGCGGTGGCGCTGGTTCCCCTGCCGTTCTTCCTCGAGCACGCCGGGAAGCTGCGCCTCACGGCGCGGCTCCAGGTCGAGCAGCCGGGCGGCCTCACCGAGGTCTGGTCGCTGGTGGCGCGCAAGGGCCGCGTCGCCTCGCCCGCGGCCCTGGCCGGCTTCACCGTCGCCTCGATCGCCGGCTACGCGCCCGGCTTCGTCCGCGGCGCGCCCGGCGCCTGGGGGCGGATCCCGGAGGGAGTCCGGGTGGCGGAGACCAGCCAGGTGCTCTCGGCGCTGCGCCGCGCCGCCGCCGGCGAGGACGTGGCGGTGCTGCTCGACGGGGCCCAGGGCGCGGCCCTGCCCACCCTGCCCTTCGCCGCCGACCTGGAGGTGGTGGCCCGCTCGGCCCCGCTCCCCGCCGCCCTGGTGACCACGGTGGGGAGCCGCCTTCCGGCCGCGCGCTGGAGGCAGCTCGAGCAGGCCTTCGCCGCCGTGCCCTCGGACCCGGAGGGCGCCGCCGCGCTCGCGGGCGTCCGCATGGTGCGCTTCGCGCCCGTGGACGCCGCCGCCCTGGCGACCGCCAGGCGCCTCGCCGCGGGGCCGTCCCGGTGAGGCGCGCCATGGCGCTCGCCCTGCTGGCGGGCTGCGCCCCGGCGCTCCGGGGACCCCGGCCGGCGGCCGGCGCGGGCGAGGCCGATCCCGCGGCGCTCCTGGCCGAGGTCCAGGCGACCATCCGCAGGGCCGAGGGCGAGCCCGACGCCCGGGCGCGCCAGGCGCTCGCAGCGCGCGCGGTGGAGAGCGGGGAGACCTGCTCGGCCAGCGCTCCCGGGGACCCGCGCTGCGACTACGCCCTGGCCCTGGCCCTGGGCGTCCAGGCCCGCGAGCGGCCGGCCACCGCCATCCCGTCGCTGAAGCTCATGCTGGAGCGCCTGCGCCGGGCGGACGCCGCCGATCCGGCGCTGGACCTGGCCGGTCCGGAGCGCGTCATGGCCCTGGTGCTGCTGCGGGCGCCCGGGTGGCCCCTGGGGCCCGGCGACCCGGAGTCGGGGCTCGCCCAGGCACGGAAGGCGGCGGCCCGCTTCCCCGACCATCCCCCCAACCAGCTGGCGCTCGCCGAGGCGCTCCTCGCCACCGGCGCCCCGGAGGAAGGGCGCGCCGCCGCCCGGCGTGCGGTCGAGCTGGCGCGAGCGGGTGCCTCGCGGGGCGATCCCGACGCCGCCCGCTGGGCCGCCGACGGCGAGCGGCTGCTCCGCTCCTCGTCCCCCTGACGGGGCGTCGCACCCCCGAGGATCCCGTTCCTCCGGCCCGCCGCGCTATGCGATGGAGCCATGCGCCGCCCGGTCCCGCTCCGCCGACGCCCGTTCGACGTCGCGCTCCTCGCCTTCTTCGGCCTGAACCTGCTGGTCGTCACCTACGGCGTCAGCCTGGAGCAGATCGTCATCGCCGATCCCTTCCACTTCACGCCTCCCCCCTGGCCGCCCGGGCCGCTCCTCGACCTCGTCCACTGGTACGAGAGGAACTTCGACCCGCTCCTGCTGGCCCGGCCCGCCTGGTACCGCGCCACCATCTGGCTCGACGTGGTCTGCTTTGGGCCGTTCTACGCCGCCGCGATCTACGCCTTCGCCGCGGGGCGGGACTGGATCCGGATCCCGAGCGTGGTCTGGGCGTCGATGATGTTCACCAACGTCTTCATCATCCTGTTCGACGAGATGCGGGGCACCCACGCCACGCCGCACCCCATGGCCGTCGTCGGAGCCAACCTCGCCTGGCTGCTGGTGCCGTTCCTCGTCGTCTGGCGCGTCGGCCGCTCCGAGCACCCCTTCACGGAGCCGGCGTGAGCGGCTTTCGCGATCGCTACGGGCCGTGGGCCCTGGTCGCGGGCGCCTCGAGCGGGCTGGGCGAGGCCTTCGCCCGGCGGCTGGCGGCGCAGGGGCTGCACCTGCTCCTCGTGGCCCGGCGCGCCGGGCCACTGGAGCGGCTCGCCGCCGAGCTCCGCTCGAGCTGCGGGGTCGAGGTCCGCACTGCCGCCGCCGACCTGGGCGGCGCCGGGCTGCGCGAGGCCGTGGAGCGGCTCGCCGACGGGGTCGAGGTCGGCCTGCTGGTGTACAACGCCGCCCACTCCGTCATCGGCCCTTTCCTGGATCGCCCCCTCGAGGAGCACCTCCGCGTGGTGGAGGTGAACTGCCGGGGGCCGCTGCTGCTGGCCCACCTCCTCGGCGGGCCCATGGCCCGGCGCGGGCGGGGGGGCATCCTGCTCATGGCCTCGCTGGCCGGCTCCCAGGGGGTCCCGCTCGTCGTCTCCTACGCGGCGTCGAAGGCCTTCGACATCGTCCTCGCCGAGGGGCTGTGGGCCGAGCTCCGCGAGCGGGGGCTGGACGTGCTCGCCTGCCGCGCCGGCCCGACGCGCACGCCGGCCTACCAGGCGACGAGGCCCCGCGCGGAGGTCCCGACCATGGAGGCCGACGAGGTCGCGGCCCGGGCGCTGGCGCGGCTGGGCCGGGGCCCGACCATGGTGGCCGGGGCCCTGAACAAGGCGGTCGCCTTCGCGCTGGCGCGGCTCCTCCCGCGGCGGGCCGCCATCGCCGTCATGGGGCGCGGGACGCGGCGCCTCTACGGGTGACCGCGGTGGCCGGGATCGCCTCCGAGCGCCGGCGGCTGCTGGGGACCGTGGCCCTGTGCTACGGCTCGGCCGCCCTCGCCGCCCTGGCCACCGGGTGGTGGCTGGCGGGCCGTCACCCGGTCCTCGTCGCCGGCGCGGCCGACCTGGTCGCCACCCTGGTGGTCTTCGCCTGCAGCGTCCGGGCGGACAACTCCAGCCTCTACGATCCCTACTGGAGCGCCGCGCCCCTCCCCATCGCCGCCTTCTGGGCGGCGGCGTCCGGCGGGGGCTCCCCCCTCCGCACCGCCCTGGTGCTGGCGGTCGTCGCTGGCTGGGGCCTGCGCCTCACCGGGAACTGCCTCTGGAGGTGGCGGAGCCTGGGCGAGGAGGACTTCCGCTACCGCGAGATCAGGTCGCGGACGGGGCGGCTCTACTGGCCCGCGAGCCTGGTCGCGATCCACCTCCTGCCCACCGCCTGGGTCTTCCTGGGCCTGCTCCCGATCTACCCGGCCCTGTCGAGGCCGGGCCGGCCGCCGGGCGCCGTCGACGCCCTCGCCGCGCTGGTGGCCGGCGGCGGCATCGCGCTGGAGGCGGCGGCAGACCTCCAGCTGCGCCGGTTCCTCTCCTCGCGGCGCGACCCCGCGGCGGTCCTGGGAGACGGCCTGTGGGCCCTCTGCCGCCACCCCAACTACCTGGGCGAGATCCTGTTCTGGTGGGGCCTGTGGCTCTTCGGCCTGGCGGCCGATCCGGCCTGGGCCTGGACCGCGGCGGGGCCGCTCGCGATCACCCTGCTCTTCGTCCTGGTGAGCGCGCCCTGGATGGACCGGCGCATGCTGGCGCGGCACCCGGGCTTCGCCGAGCGCATGGCCAGCGTGCCTGCGCTCCTCCCGCGGCTCCGCCGCGGGGCGCGGCCCGGAGCCGGGGGAACTACAGGTCGAACCGGCCGCGCAGGCCGACGGTGATGAACCCGTGCGTCTGCGGGGAGTCGACCGCCCCGCCGGCGACCGTCCCCAGCGAGCCGAAGGAGACGTCCTGCACCCGGTACTGGCCCACCGCGCCCTGGAGGTACGGGCCGGCCAGGAGCTGCGGCGAGAGCCTCCAGTCGGCGCCGCCCTGGACGTTCAGCTCCCAGCCGCGCAGCGAGCCGTCCAGGTCGCCGCTGACGGGAGAGAGCAGCGTGCTGAAGCCCCTCACCTTGAAGTGCGCGATCCGCATCCCGCCGCCGAGGCCCACCCAGGGCTCCACCGGCCCCTGGGGCCCGAAGGACCAGGCGGCCTGGGCGCCGTAGCGCCAGTCGATCGGCGCCGGGCAGGACGCACCCGGCAGGTCGCAGAAGTCCCTGAGCTGCTTCCCCTTGAAGCCGTACCCGTAGGATCCGTAGAGGCCGGCCGACAGGCTGGGCGTGATGCGCCAGGAGGCCTCGACCTGCACCGGGATCACTCCCCGGTAGAGATCGCTCTCCTTGAAGGACTCGCCCACGGCGCCGTTCGAGAGCGCGTCGCCCAGGGGGAAGGCATAGGCGGCGCGCAGGCCGAAGCTCACCTGCGCCCTGGACGCGACGGGCGCGGCCAGGGCTGCCGCGGCGAGGCCGACGAGGAGCTTTCGCATGGCCGGAGACTTACGCGAGCCGCCGCGCACCGCAAGGAGAATCGCCGGCCAGCAGCATGGCCCCGGAGAGGGGCCGCGACCGAAAGAACGCGCGCGGACCGGGCCGGCGGGCTAACCTGTCGGCCTCGGCGACGTGACGAAGGGAAGGCATGGCTCGCCTGGTCGCACCGACGATCGCCGCTCTCGCCGCCCTGCTCGCCGGCAGCGCCTGCGGCGGCAATAGCGCCTGCGAGGAGTTCCCGCTCTCGGTGGGCTTCGAGCCGCTGGAAGAGGTGCAGGGGACGCCGGGGCTCACCTGGCCCGATCCCGGAGGTCCCGACGCCATCAACGTGGTCTTCGGCCCCACCTTCGGCCACTCCTGGGCCCACGGGCTCGGGTACGTCCACCAGCCGCTCGCCAGGGTCTACCAGGCCCTGAAGGACCCGGCCGCGAGCCGGATCATCAGCCCCGGCAACCACTGGACCGTGACCAACGACAATCCCGAGCCGCAGTTCCCCATCAGCTTCGCCATCCACTACACCGTCTACGACGCCATCACGGTGGAATGGGACATCCTCTACCGGGGCGGGGTGGCGGCGGGGACCGAGGCGGCGCCGTCGGAGATCGGGCTCCGCTACCAGCGGACCTGCGGCTCGAGGCACATCACCGTCGAGTCGGGGTCGCTGCGAGCTTACCCCTCGGAGACCGATCCCCAGGCCACCAGGCTGGAGATGGTCGGCTGGCTTGCCGCCGACAGGCAGGACCCACCCGTCGTCGGGGGAACGCTCAACGACTGGTTCGCCAACCTCACCGCCAAGCTGGCGACGCTCCCCTGAAGGTCCCCTTCAGCGCGGCAGCACCTTGCGCATGCGGACGTGCTTCACGCCCTGCTCCTCGAAGACCTCGCCCTCGCGGGCGTAGCCGCGGTTCCCGAAGAAGGCCTCCGACGGCAGCTGGGCGTGCAGGATCACCTCGGCGACCCCGCGCAGCGCCGCCATGCGCTCCAGCGACTCGAGCAGCTTCGCGCCCACGCCGCCGCGCCGCTGGTCCCGGGCCACGGCCATGCGCCCGATCTGGCAGGTGCGGCTGTCGATGCGGACGCTCCGCCCCGTGCCGACGCAGCGTCCCTCCGCGTCGAAGGCCACGACGTGGTCGGCGTTGAAGTCGTCCGCGTCGCGGTCGAGCGGGCGCGGCACCCCCTGCTCCACCTCGAAGACGGCGCGGCGAAGCTCGAAGGCCAGCTCCCGGTCCTGGGCGCTCGATGCGAAGCGAACGGTGAGGTCCATGCACGATCCTTAGCCGATGGGCGGCGTGCGCCGCCAGCCGGGAACCTCCCGGGGACCTCCCGGCCGGACGGGGGATGGCGCCGGTCTTCCCTGGCGACCGGCGCCGGCGTGCCCCTATGATGGCCCCGGGGTGGCCCCATGGATCCCGTCCGGACCGCGGCAGCGCTGTTCGACAGCCCCTCGCGCTCCTTCCCCGTCGTCCTCTGGGACGGGACGCCGCTGCCCCCCGGCCGCGACGAGGGCGTCCGCGGCCGGGTGGCGCTCCGCCACCCCCGCGCGCTGGAGGCGCTCCTGCCACCCTCGGAGCACCGCCTGGCGGAGGCCTTCCTCGACGGCGACCTCGAGCTCGAGGGCGACGCCATCGGGCTGCTCGAGGCGGCGGCCCGGTGGGAGGGCCCGCGGCGCACGGTCTCCCTCGTCCCTCCGGCGCTGACCCTGCTGCTCCACCGGGCGGTGGCGCGCGCCGGGGAGGGGGGCTTCGCCGGGGCCCCGGGGCGCGCCCATTCCCTCCCGCGCGACCGGGCCACCGTCCAGCACCACTACGACGTCTCCGACGGCTTCTACCGGCTGTTCCTCGACGAGGGCATGGTCTACTCCTGCGCCTTCTTCCCCAGGGGCGGCGAGACGCTGGAGGAGGCCCAGCGCGCCAAGCTCGAGCTCGTCTGCCGCAAGCTCGCCCTGGCGCCGGGCGAGCGGCTCCTCGACGTGGGCTGCGGCTGGGGCGCGCTCCTGGAGCACGCCGCCCTGCGCCACGGCGCCACCGCGGTGGGCATCACCCTCTCCCAGAACCAGCTCGCCCATGCGCGCGGCCGTCTGGCCCGGCTCCCGGCCCCCGCGCGCGCGTCGGTCCTGGCGGCCGACTACCGGACGCTGCGGCCCGACGAGCCGTTCCACAAGGTGGCCAGCATCGGGATGATGGAGCACGTGGGCCGGGCCCGCCTCGGCGAGTACTTCGAGGCCGTCCACCGGCTGCTCGCGCCCGGCGGCCTGTTCCTGAACCACGCCATCGCCGACGCCTCGGGCGTCACCACCATCCCCTGGGCCAGCCGGGCCGAGGGAGGCTTCATCGACCGCTACATCTTCCCCGACGGCGACCTGGTCCCGGTGCCGCTGGTCGCCGCGGCGGCCGAGCGGGCGGGCTTCGAGGTGAGGGACCTGGAGTCGCTCCGCGAGCACTACGCCGAGACCCTGGCGGCCTGGCTCGGGCGCCTCGAGGCCCGGCTCTCCGAGGCGGTGGCGCTGGTGGGGCAGAGGCGCGCCCGGGCCTACCGGCTCTACCTCGCCTCCTCGGCCGCCGCCTTCCGGCTGGGCCGCATCAGCGTCTTCCAGCTGCTCCTGGCGAAGCGCGCCGGCCCGGAGGGGCACCGGGGCCTGCCGCGCAGCCGCGCCGCCTGGTACGCGCCACCCCTCGGGTAGGGCCGCCGCAGGCCGCCGGCCCGGGCCGCGGCCGCGCGCCCCGGCGTTGCGGGCGCCCCGCGCCTGCGGTACACGCCCGGCATGGCCGAGCCCGTCCGACCGGGGAACTTCCTCACCGACATCATCGACGCCGACCTGGCGGCGGGCCGGAACGGCGGCCGCGTGGTCACCCGCTTCCCGCCGGAGCCCAACGGCTACCTGCACATCGGGCACGCCAAGTCGATCTTCCTCAACTTCGGGCTGGCCGGGCGCTACGGCGGGCGGACCCACCTCCGCTTCGACGACACCAACCCCGTCACCGAGGAGGCCGAGTACGTCGAGTCCATCCAGGCCGACGTCCGCTGGCTCGGCTGCGACTGGGGCAGCCACCTGTACTACGCCTCGGACTGGTTCGAGCGGATGTACGAGTGCGCCGAGCGCCTCGTCCGGGAGGGACACGCCTACGTCGACAGCCAGCCGGTGGAGGCCATCCGCGAGCAGCGCGGCAGCTTCGAGCGGCCCGGCGTGGACAGCCCGCACCGCGGCCGTCCGGCCGCGGAGAGCCTCGACCTGCTGCGCCGCATGCGGGCGGGGGAGCTCGAGGACGGCGCCTGCGTGCTGCGCGCCCGGATCGACATGGCGCACCCCAACGTGCTGATGCGCGACCCGCTCCTGTACCGCATCCGGCACGCCCGCCACCACCGCACCGGCGACAGGTGGTGCATCTACCCGATGTACGACTACGCCCATCCGCTGGAGGACGCCTTCGAGGGGGTGACCCACTCCATCTGCACGCTGGAGTTCGAGTCGAACCGCGAGCTCTACGACTGGGTGCTCGACCACCTCGGCCCCTGGGACCCGCGCCCGCGGCAGCACGAGTTCGCCCGCCTGGCGCTGGGCTACACGGTGATGTCGAAGCGCAAGCTCCTCCAGCTCGTGAGCCAGGGGCGGGTCTCGGGCTGGGACGACCCGCGCATGCCCACCATCGCCGGGATGAGGCGGCGCGGCGTCACCCCCGAGGCGCTCCGCGACTTCGCCGAGCGCATCGGCGTGGCCAAGAACAACAGCCTGGTCGACATCGGGAAGCTGGAGCACGCCATCCGCGGGGATCTGGAGCGGCGGGCCCCGCGGGCGCTGGCGGTCCTGAGCCCGCTGCCGGTGGTGATCTCCAACTGGCCCGAGGGGCGCGTCGACGAGCTCGACCTCCCCTGGTGGCCGGGCGAGCCGGAGCGCGGCGGCAGCCGCAAGGTCCCCTTCGGGCGCGAGATCCTGATCGAGCGCGAGGACTTCTCCCTCGATCCGCCCCCGGGCTGGAAGCGGCTGGCGCCCGGGCGCGAGGTCCGGCTCGCCGGGGCCGGGACGCTGCGCTGCGACGGGGTGAGCCGCGGCCCGTCCGGCGAGGTGGAGTCGCTCTCCTGCAGCCTGGACCCGGCGGCCCGGGCCGGCGCCCCCGACGCGAAGCGGGCGCCCGGCACCATCCACTGGGTGCACGCCTCGCGCTCGGTCCCGGCACGGGTCCGGCTCTACGACCGGCTCTTCGCGGTGGAGCAGCCCGACGCCGAGGAGGACTTCCTCGCGGCCCTGAACCCCGACTCGCTGTCGGAGGCGGCCCAGGCGCGCACCGAGCCGGCGCTGGCCCGCGCCGAGCCCGGCAGCCGCTACCAGTTCCTGCGGCAGGGCTACTTCTTCGCGGACCCGG